>CAYZTO010000029.1:9326-21676 GCA_964481365.1 uncultured Parabacteroides sp.
TGTGCCGCCCGAGGGGTTCGCGCAAAACGGTGTGGAAATGCATGGTCTTACATTATTAATATAGCTACTCTTCTGCCGTGAGGCGGATGCCGTCGGCTTCGAGGGTGATGACGTGCTGACGGTAGAGCGTCCCTATGGCTTGCTTGAACGTCTTTTTGCTGCATTGGAAGAGGGCGTAAATCTCGTCGGGGTCGCTTTTGTCGTGTACGGGCAGGAAGCCGCGGTTCATCTCGAGCGAGCGGACAATGGTGCCGGCTATGCCGTCAATTTTCCGGTAGCCCAGCGGGGTGGCGCTGAGGTCTATCTTGCCGTCGTCGCGCACGCCTTTGACGTAGGCCTTCAGCCTTTTCCCCCTTGGGAGGTGCCGGAACACCTCGTTGTGGTAGAACATCCCCCAGTGTGCGTTATCGACTATGGCTCGGTAGCCTATTTCGGTCTCTTCGGTGACGAGGGCGTCCACTTCTTGGTTCATCCTGTAGCGCGGGGGGATATTGCCGAGGAACTTCTCCACGCGCTCCGATGCCATGATGCGCCCGCTGGCATGGTCGAGGCGGACGTAAACGAGATACCTGCGGCCTTCCATCATGTGGCTCTTCTGTTCCCTGAAAGGGACGAGCAGGTCTTTCATCAGCCCCCAGTCGAGGAACGCCCCTATGCTGCTCACCGACTTCACGGTAAGGAAGCAGAACTCGCCCACGGTGGCATAGGGCCTCAGGGTAGTGGCTATGAGCCTGCCTTCGTTGTCGTGGTATATGAATACGTTTATGTCGTCGCCCGGTTCAAGGCCGTCGGGGACGTATCGTTTGGGCAGGAGGATTTCCGTGCCTTCCCCTCCGTCGAGGTAAGCCCCGAAATCGACCAGCTTGATGACTTTGAGTGTGTTGTAATTGCCTATGTGTAACATCTGTCGTATTTTTTGCAAAGGTAGGCAGAAAAAACGGAACGGCAGAAGCACGCAATCTTTGTCGTTCCGTGCAGCAATATCGCGCAAATTGCATCGTTATGTACGATACAAGGGATGTTTTGCCTTCCTAATCGTTAAAAAGCTCTATATTTGCAGTCTGAATTTAAAACCAAGAATAAATAGGATATGAAATATTGCCGGTTGTTTTTTGTGCTGTTTGCCATAATGGTGAGTTCGTGCTCGATTCCCAAGAATGTGGCGTATTTGCAGGGTATAGAATCATTGACCCCCGAGCAGAGAGAGATGATGAACAAGAGTTATGAAACACGTATATGCCCCGACGACAAGCTGTCGATAACCGTGACGGCATCCGATCCTACGGTGACGACGCCGTTCAACGTCCCCGTTTATTCTTATTCGAGCGAGAGCGAAAGCGAACAGGCAGTGACGGCATCTCCGGGGATGTTTACCTACCTTGTCGAGGCCGACGGCTGCATCAAGTTCCCCGTCTTGGGGAAACTGGAGGTCGCAGGGATGACCAAGCAAGAGCTGTCCGCCATGATGGAGGAGAAGCTCTCGGCTTATATAGAAGACCCGCTGGTGAACATCCAGATAACCAATTTCCGGATAACCGTGTTGGGTGAGGTGAACCGCCCGAACATATTCTCGGCAAGGACGGACCGCGTCACGCTGCTGGATGCGCTGGGCTATGCGGGCGACGTCACTATCACGGCAAACAGGGAGAACGTCTTGCTTATACGCGACAACAACGGGGAGAAAGAATATGCCCGCCTGGACCTCACGAGTGCCGACCTCCTGGCTTCGCCGTATTTCTACCTGAAGCAGAACGACGTAATCTATGTGGAACCCAACGATGCCAAGAAGCGCAATTCAAAGTACAGCCAGGCGCAGTCGTTCAATATATCGGTGTTCTCGACGGTGCTCAGTGCAGTCTCTATTATCACTTCAATGGTAATCGCAATCGTGAATTAAGACAATAAGCAGCGACGATATAATAATATAATGGTATGAATACAAAGGAGAAAGATGAAGAGGTTATAGGGCTGAAGCATATCATCGTATATTACTTGATGCACTGGAAGTTGTTCGTGGGCGTGGGGTTGTTTTCGCTGATACCGGCTATCATGTATCTGGTATTTTATCCCAAGACGTACGAGATAATGTCCCGTGTGAAGATACAGAACGACACGGAGATGGGTTCCGGCAATGCGTCGCTGGGCGATGCTACCGGCATAATGAAGACTTTCGGGCTGAACACCTCCGGCGGACCGGGCATCAACATCGACGACGAGCAGGCTATCCTGAGCTCCCACGACCTGCTGACGAAGGTGGTCGTCCGCCTCGGATTGTATGCCTCTTACGTGGAGCCTTTCACGTGGGGATACGAGATGTACGATAACCTTCCCCTGACCATAATGCCCGACAGCCGCACCCTGCGTGAACAAGACCGTACTATAACATTCGCCGTGAAGGTGAAGCGCGATGGCAAAGTCCAAGTGAAGGCTGAAACAGCCGACGACACTTTCCCTTTCGAGTTCACCTCCCTTCCTGCTACTATGGCAATCGACGACGATGTGTTCGTGCTTAATTACGGTCCTGCTTATGAAGCCGGCAAACAGGTGAAGCTCGACATCACCGTGCGCCCCTCCGGGTGGGTTGCCGACGACCTCGCAAAGGAAATCATGGTCGATACCTACTCCGACAACTCCAATGTGATAGAGTTCATTTACGAGGATTACGAACGGAAGAGGGGGAAAGATATCCTGAACACTCTCATCTCGGAATATAACCTCCGGGCAGATTCAATAAAGAATGACAACGCAACAAAGTGCATTACATTCCTTGAAGGGCGCATAGACAAGGTGGTTGCCGACCTCATAGACATTGAAAAACTCATTGAGGATTACATGATTAAGAACAGAATCACGAATCTGGAGTCCGATGTCATGTTTTATACAGAACAAATGAAGGAACTGCAGTCGAGAATTATCGAATGGGAAGCCCAAATCCAGGCGGTCAAGTTCATGGAGGACTTCGTGAATGACCCGGCAAACAAGTACAACCTCGTCCCTGTGCTGATGAACGTGCAGGACGGGGAGAAAGGGGGTTCCATAACGACATACAACGAAGCATTGCTCGAGCGGCAGCGTATGCTACGCAATTCCAAGGAAGACAACCCTTTGTTTGTCACTATGGAAAAGCAGCTTGACAAAATGCGTGAAAGCGTCCGCCTCTCCATCCAGAATGCCAAGGCAACGCTCGACATCGGGCTTGCCGACCTCCGCAATAAAGAGAAAGACCTGCTCAACCGTCTGGGCGAAGTCCCCACGCAAGAACGCACATACCTCGATTACCGCAGGCAACAGTCAATCTACCAAAGTGTTTACCTCGTACTTTTGCAGAAACGCGAGGAGGAGATGCTGAAAATCGGGCGAGACACGAACCGTGGGCAGATAGTCGATGCCGCCTTCTCCAAGAGCCTGCCCATCGCGCCGAGGAAGCTGTACGCCGCTATCGGAATGGTGCTCTTCACCATCATTGTGCCGGTCGGTTACCTGTTTGCCAAAGACCAGTACATCTCGCTGAGGGATGCCTTCATGGAAGAACTGGAGCGGCGACGTGCCCGCAAAGCAGGAAAACCGGAGTGATGCGTCATGGAAAAAGCCACTGACATTTATGTATGTTCAAAGCCTCTGCAGTATTTCAACATCCGTAACATAGGCCGGGAGGCGGGTGAAGCTCGTAGGGTGCTTGCCATCCTCGGTTTCTTCGTCAATGCCCCCGATTTCTACCGAAAGGTGAAGGCGCTCGACGGCACGTGGGACGAGGTGCGGTACTTCAAGACCCAGTACGCATTCGACTGTTACCTCTTCATCCACCACGCACGCAAGCTGTTTGTAGAGGTGGACAGGTCGTTCATCTACGGCATCTTCAGCAAGCTGCGCATATTCAGGGAAATGTACCTCTTCGAGGAAGGGTTCGGGAGCTACCGCCGCGACAGGTTCGACGATTCCACGGGGCTTAAACGGCTTATAAACCGCTGCACGGGCGTGGGCAGCCACATGGGTTTTTCAACGTTCCTGACAGGGCAGTACCTTTACCTGCCCGCCCTCTACATGAGGCAGTTCCCCGGCTACGCCAAACGCCTGCTCCCCTTCAGGAAACCGTTCCTCGAGCATTTGCGCGAAGAATTGCCCTATTTCCTCAGGCTGTCCGACGGCTATGAAGATTTCCTCGGCCTCCGTGGCAGGCGGGTCGGCATCTACCTTACAAACCATCGAATCAACGAGCATATCCTTCGGGAAATAAAGGCTGAAGAGGGGGATTTCGACGCGCTTTACGTGAAGCCGCACCCCCACATCCGCGACCTCAGCCCGTTCGAGTCCTACGGCATCACGGTAATCCGTTCTAACATAATGATTGAGTTCCTGCTGATGCTTCTGCTCGAAAACGGCAACCGCCTTACGCTCTACCACGAGAACAGCACGGCTGTAATCTGGTTCCAAGGGAAGGTCGAAAGCCGCAACCTCGGCGAGCCGTTTGCCGAGTACGACATCGTGGCGGACTACATAAGGGGCTGCTGAACGGCTGCTTTGCTGGTGACCGACTGTCACCAGTGTTGGTGACACACAGTCACAGCCTCGGGTGACTCCCTGTCACAGCCATTGGTGACACACAGTCACCAGCGTTGGTGACTCCCTGTCACAGCCGTTGGTGACACACAGTCACCAGCAAGGGGTAGGGTTCCGGGCAGGGAAATCCGGCTTCGGGGCGTGCCGGGGCAACATTTTAATAGGAAAGGCGGGGCATTCTCCGTTGTTTTCCGTAAGTTTGCGATGCTAAAACAATAGAATTAAAATAGTACTGTAATGTTGAATGATAAATCTGTCCTGATAACCGGCGGCACAGGCTCTTTCGGTAAAAAGTTCGTGGAGACGATACTTAGGGATTTTCCCCGCGTGAGGCGTATCGTCATTTATTCGCGCGATGAGTTGAAGCAATTCGAAATGAAGCAGAAGTACCCCGCACAGTCGTACCCGCAGCTGCGTTTCTTCATTGGAGACGTGCGCGACGGCGAGAGGTTGGAAAGGGCTTGCGAAGGAATAGACGTGGTTATCCATGCGGCGGCAATCAAGCAGGTGGACACGGCCGAATACAACCCCGACGAGTGCATAAAGACCAACGTGCACGGGGCTCAGAACGTAATCAATGCAGCTTTGCGCTCGGGCGTGAAACACGTAGTGGCGTTATCGACGGACAAGGCGTGCGCCCCGATTAACCTCTACGGAGCCACGAAGCTCACATCAGACAAGCTGTTCGTTGCCGCCAACAACATCAGTGGCTCGCGCGACATACGCTTCTCGGTAGTCCGCTACGGGAACGTTATGGGTTCTCGCGGCTCGGTGATACCGTTTTTCATCAGCAAGCGTGACTCCGGCGCGAAGGAGCTGCCCATCACCGACATGCGCATGACGCGGTTCAACATTTCCCTCGAAGCCGGGGTCTCCCTTGTGATGTTTGCCATCGGGCACCACCTCGGCGGTGAAATCTTCATCCCAAAGATACCTTCCTACCATATTACTGATGTGGCAAAAGCGATTGCCCCCGGTTTGCCGTTGGTGGAAATAGGGATACGTCCTGGTGAGAAACTGCACGAGGAAATGATAACCGTAACCGACGCGATGAACACGATAGACCTGGGGCCTTACTATGCCATTCTCCCGTCTGTCGCTTTCAACCACAAGTATGAAGATTACATCAAGCACCATAATGCGGTCAAGGTGCCGGAGGGTTTTCACTACAGTTCGGACAAGAACACGGAGTGGGAGACTGTCGAGTCGATGCGCGAGAACATTAAGAAGTATGTCGATCCTAATTTCGTGGTAAGATGATAACGAAGCCTATTCCATACGGGCACCAGTGCATCACGGCTGAAGACATTGATGCCGTGGTCGAGACGTTGAAGTCGGACTACCTTACGCAAGGTCCGAAGATAACGGAGTTTGAACAAGCCTTTGCCGGCTATATCGGCGTGAAGTATGCCGTGGCGGTGAACAATGCGACAGCGGGCTTGCACATAGGTGCCGTGTCTCTCGGGGTGAAGCCGGGAGACAAAGTGATAGTCACTCCGCTGACATTTGCGTCGAGTGCCAACTGCATACGTTTCTGCGGTGGAGACGTGAAGTTTTGTGATATTGATAAAGATACTTACCTGATGGATCTCCACAAGCTGGAAGAGATGCTTGCCTCTTCCCCGAAAGGGACGTACAAAGGCATTGTCCCGGTCGATTTCGGCGGCTATCCCTTGGACTTGGAAGCTTTCCGTAAGCTGGCTGATGAGTACGGGGTGTGGCTCATGGAGGATGCCTGCCATGCTCCCGGCGGATACTTCACCGATTCGAAAGGAAACAAGCAGCTCTGCGGGAATGGACGCTTTGCTGAAGTTGCTGTTTTCTCGTTCCATCCTGTTAAACATATCGCCACGGGCGAGGGCGGAATGGTAACCACCAACGATGAAAGTTTATACAGGAAGTTGTGCCTCTACAGGACTCACGGCATCACCAAAGACCCTGCTTTGTTGCACCGGCAAGATGGCGGCTGGTATTACGAGATGCAAGAGCTGGGATTCAACTACCGCATCACGGATTTCCAGGCAGCCTTGGGTATCTCGCAGTTGAAGCGTGCAGATTCAGGTTTGGCGCGCCGGCAAGAGATAGCCCGTAAATACAACGAGGCGTTTGCCCGGGTGAACGGCATACGCACGCCGTTTGTTGCATCAGAGGTTTACCATGCATATCATTTGTATATAATACAGGTAGAAGACCGTCTGGGACTATATAACTATTTGCGGGAGAACAAGGTTTATGCCCAAGTGCATTACGTCCCGCTCCATTTGATGCCTTATTACAGGCAGTTCGGTTATAAGGAGGGGGATTTCCCGGTGGTAGAGGAGTATTACAAGCACTGCCTGAGTTTGCCGATGTTCCCCGCCTTGACTGAAGATGAGCAGGATTACGTGATAGAAAAAGTCATAGAGTTCGTATCTAAGTAGCAGCCCGTGCCTATGGAGAGGAGGATACCGTTGGTTAGCGTCATTGTTCCGGTATTTAATGTTGAAAAATACTTGGGGCGTTGTCTGGATTCACTTGTGGGGCAGACGTTGCGCGACATAGAAATAATTTGCGTGAATGATTTCTCTACCGACGGTTCTTTGACCATCCTCCAATCTTATGCCAAGCAGGATAGCAGGATTAAAATCATCAACCTACCGGAGAACCGGAAACAAGGCGGTGCCAGGAATGCAGGTCTCCGTGAGGCGCAAGCTCCTTTCGTAGCTTTTGTAGATAGTGATGACTGGGTGGATGAGAATATGTTCCTGAAGTTGTGGACTTATGCTGATTCTGAAGGGTTGGACATAGCGTGCTCAGACTATTTTGCATATCATGGTGATTTGGATATCCGACGTTGCACGAATCTCTCTGCTGATGTCTTTAACTCTGATGAGGATACACGTAAGAGGGCATTTCTCTTGAATGATGTCCGTCTGTGGACAAACCTTTACAGGAAGCAGTTGTTCTTTGAATACGGGCTTTTCTTCCCTGAGCATTTGTTGTATGAAGACAATGCGATAGTTGCTGCCCTTTACCTTTCAGCCCGGAGAATCGGGAAACTAAACATACCTTTCTATTACTACCGTTGCGATAATACCTCCACGACCCGAAGCATCAACAATTACCGTTACTTCGACCGTTTGAAGACTTCCAAACTCTTCTTGGAACACATGAAACGCCTCGGGTTCTATTCCAGGTATCCTATGGAAGTGGAATTCCGTTTCGTTGAGTTGTTTTATGTCAATACGGTGATGGTCGCACTATCGCAGTTCAATCCTCCGGAAGAGAGTTATATAGAAAAAGTGACGGAAGAAGTCAGGCTTTTATGTCCATATTTCCGTGAAAACCGTTATTACAAAGAACGCATCCCTTTACGGATACGTGCAGTCCTCTATCTTATCTCATGTAACACACATTTTGGAATTGTAGCTTATCAAATTCTGAAGAAATTAAGACATTGAATCATGACTCGTAATATTGCAATCATTCCGGCAAGGGGAGGAAGTAAGCGGATACCCCGTAAGAATGTCAAACCATTCCTGGGAAAACCTATTGTGGCATATTCCATCGAAACAGCGTTGAAGTCTGGTTTGTTTGAAGAAATCATGGTCTCGACCGACGACGATGAAATTGTCCAAGTAGCAACCCGGTATGGTGCATCGGTACCTTTTCTCCGTTCAGAAGAAACATCCAACGATTACGCACCTTTGGCAGACGTCTTGTTTGAAGTCATCTCAATTTACGCACAAAGGGGGATTTCTTTTGATAATGTATGTTGCTTTCTCCCGACAGCCCCGCTTGTAACGGCAGACACTTTGAAGAAGGCATACGAAGCCCTTTTGCATTCCGAGTTCGATTCGGTTTGCCCTGTCGTTCCTTTTTCCTATCCGATACTCCGTTCTTTGAAAATGGATGAAAACGGGAAGTTGGAGATGAACTGGCCTGAATACCGTTTCTCGCGTAGTCAGGATTTGCCGGTTGCCTACCACGACAGCGGAACGTTCTATTGGTTGCGCGTTTCAGCTTTCATGCGTGACAGGAAGATACTTTCTGACAACGGGACTGCCATTGTAATGGACGAAATGCAAGTTCAGGACATTGACACCCCTTCCGATTGGGAACTGGCGGAACTTAAATACCGTTTACTCCATAAACACGAATGAGCATGAGACTTTGCATCCTCACAGAAGGTTTTTCCCAAACGGGATACGGGCATCTTTCCCGTTGCGCCGCCATTGCAGAAGGTTTCAGGCAAGCAGGTTTTGATGTTTCTTTTATTGTGAACGGAGACGGCAACGTTCCGGCTTTGTTGCACGGGTTCCGGGTTGAAATAATGGATTGGATAAACCTTATTTCCGAGTTGCCGGGCAAGCTCGAAGGGCTCGAGTTCATTCTTGTTGATTCTTACCTGTGCGGTTATGGACATTATGAATTGTGCGCTTCTCTTGCAATGACGTGCATATATATGGACGATTTCAACCGGATGCCATATCCTCCGGGAATCATAGTAAACGGGACTGTAGGCGGTGAACGGCTTTATGCTCCTTCGTCTAAAAATCTTCTCCTTGCGGGAAAAGAGTACGTTATCTTGCGTGAAGATTTCCGCCATTTGCCTGCAGACAGGGAAATCAACAGTGAAATCAAGTCAGTGCTTGTTACGTTTGGGGGAACAGACCCTTTGGACATCACACCACGTGTTTTGAGGTTGCTCACAAGACATTTTCCCCATTGGGAGAAGCGCGTAATCTTGGGCGCGGCATTCAAAAACTTGGAAGCTACCCGGATGTTGGGGGATGAGAGGACTAAATTCTATTTCAATGCCCCTGCCGGGGAGATGCGCGACCTTATGTTGTCGTCCGACATTGCAATTTCGGCTGCAGGACAAACAACCAACGAACTTGCTGCAACCGGCACACCTTCGGCACTCGTCAAAGTTGCCGGCAATCAGGCATACAACATTGAGGGATTCATGCAAGCGGGTTTCATAGATTCTTATGTCGATGCAATCGGGATTTGGAATGATGCAGGTTTGCTTGCCATCCTCGATTCGCTTTCTTCACCGGAACGGCGCAGGGTTTTGTCATGCAAAGGCAAATCTGCAATCGACGGCAGTGGCGTGGAACGTTTGGTGCATAAAGCTCGCGCATATTTTGCAACAAGTAATATGCAAATACGGAGGTGTACAGAATCGGATGCAGGGGATTTGTTCCTTCTTGCGAATGACCCGCTTGTGCGGCGGAACTCTTTTTCTACAGAACCGATAGCTTGGGAAACGCATGTTGCTTGGCTGAAGTCCACATTGTCGAATCCACACCGGGTTTTATACCTCATTACTGCGGCAGACCGGCATTTGATTGCGCAAGTCCGTTTTGACGGGAATGAAAACTGGACTGAAGCCATTGTCAGTATCAGTATAGCGACTGATTTTCGGGGTTTGAATTTGGCATCGCTTGTATTGTCGCGGGCAATCGGCACATTGAGGAAAGAAAAGTCTCTTTGCCATATTTTTAATGCGTATATAAAAGAAGAAAACACAGCTTCTCGCAAATCTTTCACAAAAGCAGGTTTTACACCTGCGGAAAGCGACCGCGAAGATGCCCTAAAATATATCTTATCTTATGAATAGAAATTTGTTTCAACAGTTTGGAATCGGGAATCCGGAGTCCGGGCGTGTTTTTGTCATAGCTGAAATGTCGGCAAACCACCATCAGGATTTGAAAGTGGCAATCGATACCGTCCGGGCAGCGAAAGCAGCCGGTGCGGATGCCATAAAACTGCAAACTTACACAGCCGACACGCTTACGATAGATTGCGACAAGCCGTATTTCCAAATCCGGCAAGGCACGTTATGGGACGGAACTACGTTGTACAGGCTCTACCGTCAGGCGTTCACCCCTTGGGATTGGCACGAGACTCTCATGCGCGTTGCGGAGGAGGAAAACATTGTCTGCTTCTCTTCTCCGTTCGACAAATCGTCTGTCGATTTCCTCGAGAACCTTAACGTACCTGCGTACAAGATTGCAAGTTTTGAAATTACCGACATTCCACTGATAGAATACGTTGCAGCGAAAGGAAAGCCCGTAATCATTTCCACGGGCATAGCAACGCAGGATGAAATAAGCGAAGCCCTTGCCGCGTGCCATCGCTGCGGAAACCGCGAGGTGGCTTTGCTGAAATGTACATCCTCTTATCCGGCTCCGGTGTCGCAGGCAAACCTTCGGACTATACCCGACATGCGTTCGAGGTTCAATGTTCCGGTCGGATTGTCGGACCACACGATGGGTTCGTCGGTCGCCCTTGCTTCGGTTGCCCTCGGCGCGTGCATAGTAGAGAAACATTTCATTTTAGACCGGGAAATAGGAGGTCCTGATGCTGCATTTTCGATGGATAAAGAAGAATTTGCACAGATGGTAAAGGGTATCCGCGAAGTGGAACAGGCATTGGGAAAGGTTACGTATGAATTTACTGAAAGCGTGCGCAGAAACAGGAAATTCGCACGTTCTCTTTTTGTGGTGGAAAACATGAGTGCAGGCGATGTGATTACGGAACACAATGTCCGTTCTATCCGCCCTGCCGACGGATTGCCGCCTAAATTCCTCCCGGAAATACTTGGCAAAAAAGTGAACCGCGACATCGAGCGCGGGGAACCCTTCAAACTTGAATATTTGCAATGAATACCAACTTAACAAACAGACAGTATCATGAAAAACTACCTTTCATCTTTGCTGATTATGCTTTTATGTAGCCTCTCGGCATGCGGGCAGGATGTGATTTTGGACGAGCTTGACGACCCGCGAATCTTACGTTCCACGGAGATAGAGAGCAGCAGCAGCCACCTCGCTTTCCCGTCGATAGAAGGCAACTCCGACCGCAGCCGGATAGTCCTCGTTTACCGTGAAGGCACTGAACATGCCAGCTTCGACGGAAAACTAATACAGATGGAGAGCTTCGACAAGGGGAAGACATGGACAAACCGCCGGGTAATCTACCAAGTGGACAGTTGCGACGCCCGCGACCCCCAGTTGTTCGCAATTTCCGACAGCAAGTTGCTCTGCCGTTTCTTCGAGCGGCAGTCGGAAACTGTTTCGTACGTGCGTGCTTCCCGCTCGGAGGACTTCGGGGAAACATACAGCTCTATCGCGACTTTCCCGTTCCCTACGGAAAGCGAAACCTTTGCCGCAGCGCGCGGGAACATGGTTATGGTGGATGGGATAATATATTCCGTGTGTTATAACCGCTGGGCGCAGTCGTGGATGGAGGTTTCGGAAGATGAAGGGCGTACTTGGAAAGTCGTTTCGTGGATTGACGAATCTTTGGGGACGGAGAAAAGCGTGTATTCGAGGGTGAACGAAGCTTCGCTCGGCTACATCGACGGCACCATGTACCTTGTAGCACGCACAAATTCGAGCGAAGACGAGATGCAGGTAGCCACCAGCTATGATTTGGGAGCGACTTGGTCGTGGGAGAAGTTGCCCGTCAAGGGTCAGGCGCCGTCCCTCGTCCCTTACAAAGACGGTTTCATACTTACTTACCGGCTTGTGGACAACGACGCAAAGACATACGATTTCCAGATAGCGTTGATGAAAGACGGGCAGTTGTACACCGACCCTATTTCCCTTTTTGTAAGCAAATCTGTAGATATAGGTTACGGCGACGTGCTGACGCTCGAAAATTCCTTCTTGGTTTGCTGTTACCAGCCCAACAAGATAAAATGCTATGAAATAAGCTACGATATTTTTGAATAGCAAGAAGGATTTTCCCTGTTACTGTAAAAAGAACCGGAGGCTTGCTCCAAGTTTTTGAAGTAGGTGTCC
>CAYZTO010000030.1:0-4214 GCA_964481365.1 uncultured Parabacteroides sp.
GACATAGTTCCTCTAAGACTACGTCAATTTTTACGTTGAGCCACAAACTTAATCTGGGAAATAAAACACAAATTTGGGTATAATAAGGAAACAGGGATTTAGTGAATTTTCGGAAATTCAAAGAATCCCTGTTGCATTTGTCATTGGAGGATTATTCCATTGAAACAAGGGTAACAAAACTGATGGGCGGAAGTTCTACTTTTGCTTTGCCGCCTTCAACTTGAACCTCAGTTTCTTTCATTTGGTCTTTCTGATTCGTAACCCACATCTTCAGTCGCGAAACGCCTTCGGGAATCCCTTGTACAACGGCTTTGCAGCTTGCACCGTTGTTCACCATGTGTACTGCATATTCCCCACGCGCATAATTGCCGAAAGCAGCACAATTCACATTCTTCTTGCTGCATTCCACAGGTATTGCCAAGGCATCAGCCGGGGTTGAAGCCAATTGTTTGATATTGAAGAAACGTTGCGTAGGACGCAATTCCCCTTCAGAACCATATATGCCATTTCCCCACAACAACGAATAGTCCGACGTGAGTTGCCATTGCAATATGGACAACGGCTGGCAAATGGCACAGATTCGCATATACAGGTTTATTTCGTAAAGCGCGAAAGTGGATTCGCAGAAAATCTCCGGATAGCGGTGGGCTGCCGCATCTGTACTGCCCTCTCCCACCAGCAGCGGGACGTTCAGCTTGCGTGCCGCTTGGCTCCACTTCTGCAACGTGGCATCATCGCACCCGCGCCATGAGTGGAACGATACAGCTGCAATATACTTGTGAGTTGCCTCGTCGTCCAATGCCGGCAAAATAAAATCGAAGGTCGTGGCATCAGAATTATCACCCAACAACATTTTCGTAGGCAAATTCAACCCGGCGAGATAGCTCCCGAAACCTTTTATAAAGTCTGCATGCTCCTGCGGGGTATGCAGAACGTCGATGCCAAGGTCGGACTCGTTGAACGAAAACATGGAAAATTCGACACCGTAATGTTTCTTGGCATACAACATATAATCAGCCATCGACTTGTAAATTTTCTCTTCCTTCCGGGAATCCAAGCGATAAGCTATCACTCCGCCCCGCCTGTCATAACTTTCCGGTCCGCCGTCAATCGCCCAAGCCGGCGGAAACCAACAGCTCAGAATAACCGGCATACCCAAAGCCTTCAGCCGTTGCGCCATAAGCAGGCTTTCTTCCACGTGCCGGTCCAAGTTCCCGCTTTCCGCTTCCGCGATAGGGTCAGCATTTTCATCCGGATGCCACAAACTCCACGGGAATTCCACCCGCCCGTATGCCACACGCAAGTTTTCCAGACAATAATCAATAACCTGCGGGTCGGCGGCAGGATTCTGCAATCGGAAATTCCCGCCAAACCCGACAAACAGGTTACCGGGATTCTGCGTATCCAAAGAAACCAAAGCATCGCTGTGGTCAATGCTTCCATCTGCCTGCAACTCTATGCGTAATGAACTCTCCCCGCCTTTCCGGAGTTCAGGGAGAAGTTCCACGTACACCAAAGTGTTTCCGGCATCTTCCTCGACCACAGTTTTCAGTGATTTGTCAAATTTGAATGTAAGTTCCCTGTTAGCGGAACTGATTTCAAGGGTCTTGCCTCTTGCATTCACTTTGGCATCGGAATAATTTTCAGGAGCCAATGCAATGCGCAAGTAAGCAGGCTGCCTCAAAGTAGTGTCAGACGATATTTCTATGGCAATGTCAGCCAATCCCCTACCTTTGTCAGTAACACTCTGCCTGAATTCCACTCCGCGCATGGACGAAACACTCTCTTGCGTATCGCCGTTCCTATGATAGCGGGGTGGAACCGCCTGCTTTTCTTTTCCGGTCACTTCCATGTCACCGTTCAGAGTACCTACTGCGAAAGCCGACTCAAAGTCCATCAGCTCTCCATCTACACGGACACCGGTTATGTTGCCCCATGCCATCACTTCCGTTTGGGCGGAAAGCGAATCAGGCAGGAATAATGCACCGCACATCCACGCAACTGCGCACACGAAATAAATCTTTTGCTTTCTCATTGTTATTAAATTAATGAATTAAGATTTGTTCCGGCAGCCCCTTCAACATCAAAGGAGACTACCGGATACATTCGTTGCGAAATTACGTAAATTCTCGACATTATATAATAGGAAATACAGCGTCAATGATTGTAGGCGGACTCGCCATGCTCGTAGATGTCAAGCCCTTCTTCCTCAACCCGCTTATCTACGCGCAGCCCGATTGTGGAATGCACGATTTTAAACAAGATGAAAGTAACCACGGCACTGAACACGACTGAGACAACCGTTGCGACAATCTGCACCCACAATTGATACCAGTCGCCATAAAGCGCACCCTGCACCCCGTCTGCTCCGGTAATGAAACGTGTGGCAAATACTCCGGTAAGGATAGACCCGACTACGCCACCTATCCCATGCACTCCGAAGGCATCCAACGCATCGTCATATTTGAATTTCGGCTTGATGACAGCCACCATGAAGAAACATACAATTGGTGTTATAATCCCGATGCAAAACGCACCGAGCAGGCTGACCGTCCCGGCTGCAGGAGTGATTGCGACCAATCCTGCCACAGCTCCCGTACAGGCACCGATGGTCGTGGGCTTCTTGTTGCAAATCCAATCCACCGTCATCCAAGTGACAGCAGCCGTTGCCGTAGCAATGTGTGTTACCAAAAACGCGTTTGCGGCAAGCCCGTCGGCAGCAAGTCCGCTCCCTGCATTAAAGCCGAACCATCCCAGCCACAGGAAAGAAGTCCCCATGAACACATACGTCACATTATGCGGGGTGATAGGATGCCCGACACGGTAGTCATTCCGCTTGCCAAGCATAATCGCCATCACCAAGGCTGAAATACCGGCGTTGATATGCACAACAGTCCCTCCGGCGAAGTCTATTGCTCCCATTTCCTGCAGGAAACCTCCTCCCCACACCCAATGCGCCATCGGGAAGTAGGCGAGAATCACCCAAAGAACAATAAACACGATGTATCCGGAGAATTTTATGCGTTCTGCAAAAGCACCCAGAATCAACGCTGGGGTAATAATTGCAAACATACACTGGAACATCACGAACAACAATTCCGGGATGTTACCGTCAGTCAGCGTATTTATGTCGATGCCATTCAAAAACGCCTTGCCGAATCCGCCGATTACAAAGGCGAGCGGGTTTCCGGATTCTGCGAAGCTGGTGTCGAATGCCCAACTGTAACCGAACGCAATCCACAAGATGCTCACGACTCCCACAACAAACAAAGTCTGCATTATCACGCTCAACACATTCTTCTGGCGGACAAGCCCGCCGTAAAACAACGCGATGCCCGGAATGCTCATCAGCAAGACCAGCAACGATGCCGTAAGCAACCATGCCGTATTCCCGCTGTCGAGCACCGGGGCTTCATCCTGCGCGAAAACATCAGAAACAAAACAAAAAAGCAAAACAAGGACGACGGCAGCCGGTTTAATGCAGGCAAGACTGCCCTTAAAGTATTTGTCAATTATCATTTTCATTTCAAGTTGCCTTATTTTCAGTTTAAACTTCCTGTTATTTTTCATCTTCGGGGTTATACAACGTGATGTCTCCCCGGTCACCCGTGCGTATGCGTATGGCATCATCCACCGGAAGTATGAAAATGCGGCCGTCGCCGATTTCGCCCGTCCGGGCAGAAGCCAATATAGCCTGAATCGTTTTCTCCACATTCTTGTCGCGCACGACAATCGAAAGCAGAATCCTCTCAATCGAGCTGGTGTCGTACACAACCCCCCGATAGATGCGCCCCTCGCGGGTTTTTCCCACCCCACGGACATCATAATAAGAAAACCATTCGATGTCGGCCTCGAGCAAAGCCTCCTTCACGTCATCGAACCTTGATCTCCGAATGATTGCTTCAATCTTTTTCATGTCAGTAACTGTTTTTTTGTGTGTTTAGAATACCTATTTCAATCTTTTCGCCTTAATACTACTCGAAAAACAATCATTTTGCCTTTTGCAAGGGCAAATTTATTGCATAATGCAATATTTTCATCCATTTTACTCACACTTTTCACAATAAATCCGCAGGAAGTTTCAATCAGACACATAAACAAAGGCTTAAAGCTACAATCTGTCGCTGTTTTGGAAGAAAATAAAACATAATGAAAGTATTATTCGGGCATAAAAGACATAATGCTGCAATAAACCGCGCCGTACATTCTTTCTG
>CAYZTO010000030.1:4314-15497 GCA_964481365.1 uncultured Parabacteroides sp.
CGGGCGCGGATGGCATTTTTCCGAAAAAAAGATACGATTCGCACGCGCGGATGCGAGAAATCCAACCTGCAAAAAGCTATTTGGAGAAGTAAGGATGGGCGTTGCCGGCAGAAATCAATAGAAAACAAAAAGCGGGAGATGATTTGTCTCCCGCCATGTACACCAATTGTTGTTTAAGAAAATCAAAGTTCCAACGAATCATCCTTTGTCAGGTCGAGCTTGTCATTATCAGAACTTTTATCAAAATACTGCTTCCGTAAAGGATGGGCGGTGGCTTCGTGGTAACGCAACCGGTTTTTATACACGTCTATCGCCGTATAGATAGCCTGGCGGAAAGACTCTTCGGAGGCAAGGTTCTTACCCGCAATATCGTAAGCAGTCCCGTGGTCCGGGGATGTCCTGACGATAGGCAGGCCTGCCGTGAAATTTACCCCTTCGTCCATAGCCAAAGCCTTGAACGGAGCCAGGCCTTGGTCGTGGTACATAGCCAATATGCCATCGAACTTGTCCAACATCTGAGAGCCAAAGAATCCATCTGCCGGGAACGGCCCGAAGACAGCAACACCATTTTTCTCTGCCTCTTTGATTGCCGGGATAATGATTGTGTTTTCTTCCGTTCCAATCAAACCGTCATCGCCTGCATGGGGATTCAATGCCAAAACTGCTATACGCGGCTTGACAATGCCAAAATCTTGCTTCAAAGAATGTTCGAATATCGATATTTTAGAAACAATCCCCTGTATCGACAACTGGGACGCGACTTGGGACACAGGCATATGCCCGGTTACCAACGCAACGCGCAATCTCCCGCGCAATAAAATCATCAAAGCCTTGCCGCCCTTGCCGCAGCTCGCTTCCAGATATTCCGTATGCCCTACAAAATGAAAATTCTCATTCTGGATGTTATGTTTATTGATAGGTGCCGTCACCAACACATCTATTGCACCCCGCATGAGGTCTGCCGTAGCAAGTTCGAGGGATTTAAAAGCGGCGAGCCCCGCACTTTCCGTGGATTGCGACAGCTCTACCTTGACGTCGTCATCAACGCAATTGATTAGATTCACCCTGTTCATCCCGGCATCTTCTGCCTGCGATATGATATTTATGTTTATGGCAGGCAAATCCAAAACTTTCCGGTGATATGCAGCTATTTTAGATGAACCATAAATCACCGGCACACAAATCTCGGCCATTCGGGTATCGCTAAAAGTCTTGAGGATTATTTCATATCCTATCCCATTTATATCTCCATGCGTAATACCGACTTTGACCAACCGTTCTTCCATATATTAATATTTTTAACCATTACTATCTCGAACTCTTCAAAGGATTATCCAATACTTTATCGAATTCATCCGGAACCCTTAGCGTGTACAAGGCTGCTTCTATGCGACGGATATAATTCCGCTTGTTCGTTTCGGGAGCATAGACAAAACCTTCGGCAACCACTACCCTGTTATTCTTTTCGTCCAAACGGGCTATGCTGACAAACGGTCCGCCCATCATATCACCTACCATGCGCCATAAACCGCGCATGACGCCGCAATATTCCCCGTTCAAATTTATTGCATCATAATCCACCTCCAAGCCAAAACGTGTCTCCGTCGTCATATAAGAGCCGGGAAATGAACCCGGAAGATTCCTTTTCATTACCGAATCACGTTTGCCTACAAGGTATTCACTGGTGAATGTATTGGGGTCTGTGTATGGGAATGTATAAACAACCACATCTGTACGTCCCGTCGGAGCATCGTTTGTAACCCAGAAGAAATCAGTAGTGTCTTTATACGACCTCATGTTTTCAGGGACGTTCAACATCAAATCATGCTTCTCTTTCAAAACATTCATCACTACAGAGCTATAGGTTTCTTTCATTAAATCGATAGCCCGCATCATTTCCGACCTTACGAAGAAATTATTTATTGCTTGGGGATGCTCTGCCATATATGTAGAAACGGACTGCGCATCGGGCGCTCTCAACGTCATTACAACCTGTCCCCTCGCCCATTGGTTTTCTCTGTAATTTAAAGATACCCTCGTATATCTTGTATCATCTATATCCACAATAAGGATATTGCGCACATAGGTCATCAGACCATTGAACTCTTTCGGAACACAATATGAAATCCTCATGCTTGGCTCCGGCTGGGGCAATCCTATAACCGGCGACTCCAAATCAGCCTTGATAGCTTCCCCGGCTTCACTATTCCAATCCGCATCTTCCATCACGACTACAACTTCATAAGCGAAACCGGTAGCCTGCGTCAATACACTACCTGAATTGCACCCTCCTAATATTAGGCAGAAAAGCAAACATAAACTCCCGAATAAAGACTGTATTTTCATATCCCAAATTTTTTAATAACACAAAAGTAAACCTTTTTGTCGAAAGTACTACTAACCACGCTGTTTCTTCATAGTAGAAAGCATTCCGCAAGCAGCAAAAATATCTTCACCGCGAGAAGCCCTAACCGTGCATACGATACCTTTGGAATTCAATGAATCCCGGAATGCTTCAATCTTAGCCAAATCCGCTGCTTCTAACGGGACACCCGGTATGGCATGGAAACGTATCAGATTCACACGGCATGGAATGCCTTCCAACAAGTCGGCTAAAGCCCGCGCATGCCGCTCCGAATCATTCACTCCTTTGAATACGATATATTCGAAAGATACTCTACGCTGGTGGGAAAAATCATATTGTCGGATTAAATCCAAAATACTATATAAAGGTACTGCCTTTTCAACCGGCATTAAAGACAAGCGTTCTTCCGGGTATGGAGAATGTAAACTAATTGCCAAATGGCAGGAACTTTCATCAAGGAAACGCTTTAACCCTTTGCCTCCGACTGTCGAAACTGTAATACGCTTCGGGCTCCACCCGTAACCATAGTCGGAAGTCAATATCTCTAATACCTTGAATAATTCATCTACATTATCCAAGGGTTCACCCATCCCCATGAATACCAAATTGGTGAGTTTTTCTTTTTCGGGTAGAGATTGTATCTGATTTAATATCTCATTCGATGTCAAATTGGCTGTAAACCCCTGTTTTCCTGTAAAGCAAAACAAGCAATTCATCTTACAACCTACCTGTGAAGAAACGCACAAAGTCGCACGATTCTCCGTAGGAATATAAACAGACTCAACAAAATCTTTTTTCCCTACGGGATATAAATATTTAATCGTACCATCAACAGAACGCTGAAAATGCACCGGAGATGAGACCCCTATCTCATATTGTTCCGCAATAAGTGCCCGTTTTGCAGCAGAAATATTCGTCATTGCATCAATTGAAGTAACGTTTTTCTTATACAACCAATCCGACATTTGCTTGGCAGCATATTTAGGCAAGGCTGATTCTGAAGCAACGACCTTCAATTCATCCAAGGTCATTCCCAACAATGGTACTTTATTCATCTTTATCGTCAAATGGTTTATTAAAAATCTTTCCGCAGCAAAAAGGTATTTTTTACGATTCCTTCCTGCTGCGGATTTCTTCCTTTCCTTATATAATTACCCCCATTTCAGGGGTAACATCCAACTAATTAAAGCTCCACAAAGTAATCAGAACCCGGCGAAACCCAAAGACTGTTGGATTTATAGATTTATATATCCGTGTTTGATTTAATAGAAACGGATTCTATTATCCTTTATATCTGCGCTATTAATTAATGACTGGATAGATTGATAAGACAATCGGTAAACATTTGCAGCATCTATCGTCTGAATCTGATTAGCCTCATCATATTCATTATTTTCTTTATTGCGGGCATAAACCTTGAACACATAAACGCCATTGTTTCCTTTCACCGGTGTGCTAACCTGATTGACTTCAGCCATAGAAACAGCTGCATTCAATACCGGCTCCACACCTATCCCGGATATACGACGCGTATCAAAATTCACAAACTTGACAGTATCAATATTCGCACCCATAGCCTCTGCATAAGATTCCAATGTAGTCAAATTTTTAGCAGAAAGCTCACGGACTATTTGCTCGCCTTTTTTCTGTGCAATGATTTCAGATTTCAACGAAGATGCAACCATTCCTATCGGACGGTAACCTTCATCCAATGAAGCATCTATTGCTGCAATTACAAACTTATCATCACACTCAAATATTTCTGAAATCTTGCCGGCATCATTTTGGAAAGCCCACCGAATAACGGGACGGGAGTTTTTAAGCATTCCAAGCATCTGGTTATCGGCTGTTACTGTCTGATTAGTAACAATGTTATAACCGGCTTCTTTTGCTGCATCCTCCAATTTGTTTACATCCTGGTTCTTTGCAATGAATTGATTCAAGTCATTATATATTTTACTGTAAGTTTTTGAGCTTGGAGAAACTTGCATTTCGATATCAGCTACTTTATACTTCGCCACATTCGGAGTTTTTTCAGTAACCTTCACCAGATGCGTGCCATACATGGATTTAACCACATATACTTCGTTCAACTTTGCAGAAAATATCGTATTCTTGAAATCTTCATTTATACCGTTGAGGGCTGTAAGTTCGGTAAACCATCCCAATTCACCGCCGTTTTCAGCAGATTGGTCTACAGAATAATCTTTCGCCAGCTGCGCGAAATCACCACCATTTTTCAGGACTGTATTCAAGCTATCTGCCAACGTTTCTATTTCAGCATCCGTCCTACCTGCCAACATTATATGGAAAACTTTTACAGAATCCGGTGCCTGGGTCTTATCCACCAACTTAAACATACGATAACGGTCATCTTCGAATACAGGACCGTACACCTCTCCTATAGAAGCATTAGTTACGAATTGGTTCATCTCTGCATCGAGACTCTTACTTGACAAGAATGCATTAACATAGGGTACATCAGAATTTTCATTGACCAAATCGGCAACATTGTCGGATGTTGTAAATTCAGACTTCAAAGCATCGATGTCGTTCTCCACATTATCGTAATCTTCTTGGCTGGGGCGGATATCAACCGAAATATATTTCAATACTCTGGACTCTTTCTGTTTGAATGATTCCTTCCGTTGGTTATATAGCTTCCTGATTTCATCATTGCTTACCTCTATTGTAGAATCGGGAATGGTAGAGTATGACTGCATTACGTAAACAATATCCGAACTTTCGGAAGTTTCATTAAATGCCTCCTCTGCATCTATTTTATTAGCAGAAACCGCCTTGCTTATCAAAGTCGCATATTTTTGCTCCAACCGCTGGTTCTTGATATTCCTTTCCCAAAACAACCAGAAGTTCTTTGCCTGAAGGAATTGGGCTTGCTGGTCTGCCGGCACTGACGCAATGTTGTCATCATCGATTGCCTTAAGGAAATTCAGCAACGCAACCTTGTCGAACTGTCCTGTCTGCTGGTTTGTGAACATCGGCAATTGCTGTATCAGGGGGGAGATGTTTTCTCCTTGAACCATATCGAACAACTCGTCGGGGCAAACAGTCATACCAAGCTCCGAAGTAGCTTCACCCAACACTATCTCTTCTACCATATTATTAAATACCATCTGGCGGATTTGCACCATCGATTCTTCCGGCAAAGTATTCGTGCCCATTTGCATCTTGTACATTTCAGCCATTCCGTCAATACGCTGCTGGTAATCTTGGTAATGGACATTCGTCCCATTAATTTCAGCAATGCGTTCCTGCGACTGCCTAAAATAAGTTGATCCGGAATTCAAAAAATCTCCAATAATGAAAGCGAACAATGCCACTCCTACCACAAGGACCAGCAGCCCGGCTTTGTTTCTGATTTTCTCAAGCGTAGCCATCTATTGATATTAATTTAGTTTATAGTTTTCTTTTCTTTTAAGTGCGCGAAGATACGAAAAATAAAAATACAACATCATCCTATCCTTATTTTATTATTCAGACCTGCATTTGCCACAGCCCGACACCTCTTCGCCGCATCCGGCATGAAAAATATTCTTCGCCGGGATTGGATAAAAATATTTAAGGCCGCCCGAAGCGCCGGCAACGCCAAATAAAAATATTTGCCCGCGAAATGCATCTCCGCCACCTCTGAATATTTTTATTTAAACCCGTCGGAGATGCCGGCAAGGCCAAATGGAAATATTCAACGCCGGAATACATGCAAACCGGTTCGGAATAAAAATATTCAAGCCCGGCACACCCTTTTTCCACGCATCGCGGAGGGGAATGAGGCTGAAACACCACATCTATTCCGGGGTATTGGCGACGGTATCGACCGGATTGCTCATCGGCCTGTCTTCCACCGGGAAAATTCCTTGCGAATCAAATATCTTGTATTGCGTCATGTCTTGATTTGACTCAAAACCAATGCCTGTCACAATCTTATCTGCCTGTTCTATACGTATATACTCGCTTGAATACACTTTCTCTTCTTTTTGGGACCAAAACAGGCGGGATGTTTCAAAATGCTCACCTTGAAGGCTTTCGATTTCCACGTTGCCTATCAATTCCCACAGTTCAGGCTTTGTGTAATAATATGCAGTATCGGCTTTTATGCTCGCTTCCGTATGGAACAACGTGTCGAATTTCTCTACATAAATTTTTTCCGGGAAGTACCAATAAGGTTCTTTAGCCTTCTCAAACACAAACCATTCCTTCGCATTCAAACGATAACGGGTAATGCCTGAATCTGATATCAAAGTATTCACTTCCGTCGCTTTCATCGTATAATTTTTCTCCGGGTCGAAAGCTGCGTCCACTACCTTATTTTCTTCCGTGTTGCACGATACCATCCAAAAAAAGAAAAGAGAAAGCAACACCATTGCAGGTGCTACTTTCCCTCCTTTATCCGTTTTACCCAGAAAACGCATCAGTATTTTATCTCTCCGCTATCTAACGACAACGTTTTCTCCTATCCAGCCGCCGATTGTAATGGATTTACCCTTTTCCAATTCCGGGTGCATGAAGATTTCCTCTGTAGAAGGCAAATAAGAACGCAAGGAAGATATCATGCTATTTGCGTCTTCCGTACAAGTTGAATCTACTTGCTTTGCTCTCTCAAACTTATCGATAGCAGCATAATACACAGCCTTTGTGAGAACAGCGTCATCCGGATAAACCGATTTGGCTGTCGCCACATACATCCTTCCTATCAACATCCACGGGGCACCATAACTACCATTCAAAGAAATTGCAGTACGGCAATATTCGCGTGCTTTTGAATAACTATTGCGGTCGAATGCCAATACACCCATCATATAATAGTTCTCAGCATTTGTTTGAGGGTCTGTTTCCATTGTCACAGCTTCCTCGTAAAATTGCAAAGCCGTTGCATAATCTTCTTTCTTGATGGCTTGCTTTGCCAATCCGACAGCAGACTCAGCCGTAGGCTCGATTGCATGGGCATAACCCGATGCAGTAAAATAAACCTCAGCCTCCTGGCAACGTGAACGACGCAACAAAGCAATTGTTTGCTTCAAAAATTCCAAATCTGTCTTATTATCTTCAACCTTGGAAGCATATACATTTTGCAGAGTTTCGCAATCGGCTGCTCCACTGTTTGCAAAAGCATTTTCCAAGTTTGCGGCATAAGTCTGGACGGCATTTATATTTCTTTCATTATTTGCTTCCTTGGCAACAGCCAATTGTGCCTCAAGGATAGATGACGCTTTCAAATAATCCTGAATGTATTGGTCTTTCAAGTTCGGATCAGCCTGCATTTTCAATAAAGAAGCATAAGTGAACATTGATACTGCCAAAGGTTCTGTTTTATCGCCAAACTCATCTATCACTTCCTTTGTCCATGAGTACAACAAATTAACATCTGCATCAGAACCCATGTATTGGACATAGTCGGAAGCCTTATGACCTACAATCCAATCCTTTCCATACCGACTATCATTCCCAAAATATTTGACACGCTTATCGTAAACTTCCATCAAATAATTCACCAACTCTTTCTTCTTAGCCGGATCATTCTCATTTTCTATCTGCCAAGAGACTATACGCACACCATACAAATAAATGTCCTTTGTTGCTGCCGGACATTCATCATAAGCAATCTTCCAAAATTCTTGTGCATCTTTAAAATTACCAGCCTTGGCATACGGAACGAACAAGCTAATGTTTGTTATACAACGAACACTATCCTCACCCGAACCAAATTGTGTCCCATTATCAACACCCTTTTGTGCATAAGCCCCCAATGCCCCTATCGAGCAACCTAACGCTACCAGTAAAACTTTGATCTTCATATTTTTTTATTCTATTAAAGTTAACTATTTGTTTAATCCACTTTGCGTTTAAAGAACCACAATTCATTGAACGCATAACTGATAGTCAAGCGAAAATATTGCTCATCTATCATAGTCGGAATATCTGGTTTTATTTTCACATATTCAAAACCAAGATTTACATAAGAACGGTTATCTATCAAAGGGAAACCGAATCCTACTGATGCACCATATTCATTATATCCATAATTCTTTACGGCATCACCTTCCGTCATTTGTATATTCAGATAAGAATTGGAATAATGAAAACCGGCACGATATTTTATTCGGTTAAAATATGACCTCCTATTATAAGCAGGTATGTACTCTACACCTACCCCAATCCGCATACGATTCTGGAAGGCATCATCTTCTCCAAGATACTTAGAATTTTCCCATGTTTCATATATAAAATCAGCTGCCAGTCTCAACTTATTCATACGAGTATAAGACAATCCTATACCATAGGAATCAGGCAAGTCGGATTCCAGTCCTTTGATTGTATCCGATTGCTGCGCAATAGTAGTATTGCTATCCGATTCATAACGCTCCAAAATATTATAATAAGTTGTATGTAAACTATTAGCAGGCGAATAGGTTACTCCTATTGTTATATCTTCCGTTGCGCTCAACGGATGTGTATATTGAATTCCAAAATCTAAACTCAAATCACGGACATCCAATTGCTGGCTTCTTGCCGTTGTATATGCATCAGACGAATCGCTGAATCTTAGATTTTGAGAATGGGTTATCGTACCGAACAAATAACCTACATTCGCACCTACTGCCAACCTTTTTTTCCATATTTCGAATGATATGCCGACATACACATCGTTTAATCCTCCTTCCCCGGAATATATATTGGCATAATAAGTATCACCTATCGATTGTACGTCGCCATACGAATATCCCACAAAAGAATAAGGCTGCATTCCGGCGCTTACTGCCATCCAACGCGTTATGGGAAACTGTAATGCGAAATATTCAAAATTACCATTCGTCCTTCTATCCGAGTTAGTGCCATCCGTGAATTTCCCTACCTGGAAATAAGCCCCGAAATCGAACATGAATGTCAGGGAATCCATTGCGCTATACGATGCAGGATTCATCGGATTTATTTGTTTCGCATCCCGTATTCCGATGCCAACACCTCCCATAGAACGGCTTGCCCCGTAAGAACGGTCAGCCAAGTTTCCAAATCCATATCGCGTATATGGTGAATTAGCATTATTTTGAGCTACTGTGCCCCACCGGACAAGTATCAATAAAGCAAAGATTATTAGCCTATTAAACTTTAACATTACCTCTAAGATTCTATCTAAATCCTATCAACCTCGAATTAATGTCTGCAAAGATGCTATTTTTTAATCGGGTTTCAAAATAAAACAGATGCCTACCAGTTAAAAAAACGAAAAGCCCAACGCCGCTATCCTGCATAACCTTCATAATACCTCTGTGTTCCAGCGATTTTCCTGTTTGACGACCTGCTTTGGGATATAAAACCACGGTTATCCTGCCATTGCATTACTTGCTCTATTGCCCGGAATCCCGCAATCCTTTATTCCAGCACAGCACACAAAGGAAAATAAAAAAGGCGAGATATCATTCAAATTCCCGCCTTTTTTACGATTAATCTATACAAAACCATCAAATTAATGGATTTATAACAACTTGCTGCCACTTACTTTCAATCTGTAAGGCCATTGGGCATCGGTCCCGGGTCTTCCATTCATCCAATGTTCAGTGGGGGCACCCATCACGACAAGCCAAAGGTGCGCCAACGGTTCGCCCTCCGGGGTTTCAAAGCTTATTTCTCCCTTCGCATCCCGTCCGATTTCGTTTCCAACGATGGATTTCCCTCCTTGCGTAACTCCTACAATAGCATAGCGCCAGCCAGCCTTTTCTCCATTCAATATATTGTATCCCTTTTCATTGGGCAACCCCTCGAACCGGACTACAACCTTACCTCCCGCTTCCGGGACGTCGAGTTTTATCACGTTAAAGCCGTAATTTTCCGGGCAGAACTCTTTTTTCACCTGCCACCAGTCACCTTTCTTTTCCATATTCCTTGAGAAAGGCTCGAAGCCGTTTGCCCACTCGCGCGTTTCGTCATAAACACGGCTGTAATCCATGTTTACCAGATGCAGGTACGCATCGAGCATCTCGTCGTTGAAGGCTTCTTGCGTCAGCCCCGTCATCCTTTTATATGTAATGACAGGGTCCTCGCCTTTTTTCCCCTGCCTGAACATTTCAGCGATGAATGGCAAGCCGTGCTTCTCCGACCAATATTCAAGGACATAGGGTGAACGGTAGATATTCTCCATGTGCAGGAACGCCTTGTGCAATGCCATCTTGAATGCCTGCCAATGATAGTTTTCGTCGGTCACCCACAGCGGGTTTACCTGCCAAAGCATCCATTGCGAAGCCATTTCATAGAAGCCACTCCCGCCCCAAGCTTCGCCAGCCTTGTCTGCAATGACTTGCAACTGGAAACTATGCCCGAGTTCGTGGGCTACCGCATTCAGTTTCTCGTCCTGCAAACGGTTCGGGGCAGCCCAAAACGCACCAATCTTGTCGTCGTAAGTCCCGCCGTATGCAGTGCCTTCGAGGGAATACATTATCATAACCATCATCCGGTACTTTTCACTTTCCGAACCCGGCTTCACAAACTGCAAAGTGTCCCTGAAGCAGCGGTAAAACCATTCCAAACGGGCTTTCAAGTTAGCCATATCGACGTGCATGTCGTTACCGTCGAGTTCCGGGGGGTTGGAGAGGTCGTCACCGAACCCTTTCTGCCAAAAGACGGCGAGGTTCTCCGTGCATTCCATCCGCCGGTAAGAATAATCGTTGTCGTCGCTCCACCAATCCTGCCCGGCAAACTCTTCAGGCTGGTAAATCGCTTTCCCTTCCGGCAGGCGTTGCCCACACGAGGCACAAAGCAACAGCGAAATGAACACGCCCGCCAATTTTCCTTTAGTAAATCCTGT
>CAYZTO010000030.1:15597-20849 GCA_964481365.1 uncultured Parabacteroides sp.
TGAAAAAGTTTTATTAACGTTTGTAAGCTTGAAACCTGCCTTCGAACAAGTTTCCTGCCGTTTCCGGTAGCCGGATGCCTCAAAAAACTTCTCCGGAGGGAGTTTTCGCCCTTGAAAGGCAAAAGAAAAAGGATGCACCGCAAGGAACCCGGTAGGAAACCTGTGCGGAACATCCTTTTAAGGTACTATTCGTAGGGCAACAAGTCAATCAAAGCCGAACTTTCGTTCTCGTAGCGCGGCACAGGCATCCAATAATTCTTTTCGCCGCCCCATGTCATCGTGCGGATAGGCTCCGTGTCCCTCACATAGAGTTTGCTGCCGTCCAGATACTTATAAATCGTTATGCTATAACGTGGATGGCTGTAAACCTCTTCGAGTTTTTTCCAGCGGCGGAGGTCGAACCAGCGCTGCCCTTCGAAACAGAGTTCTATCTGGCGTTCATACTCATATTCCGCCCAAATGTCTTTTCCGGTGGCAGGAGGAAGGAGTGCGCGCTCGCGTACAAGGTTGATGTAATGCAGTGCCTCGGCATTATTTCCCAGTTCAATCTGGCATTCTGCATAGTTCAAATACACTTCAGCCAGGCGGAAAACGAACCAAGGGGTGTCATTGCTCAGCGTACCGTTCGTATCATAGTTCGGGTCGAGGAATTTACGCATACAATAGCCCGTAAGAGTAGCATTCCAATAGGATGCACCGCCGCGACTATCCAGACCAGCAGCAACACCGTCCTCCCCGGGCATGAAATATTCCACCTCACGGTTGTCGGAACCGTATCCCCACATGTCGCCATCGAGCAAGATGTTTGCCTTCAGGCGAATCTCGCGGTTATCCCACGGATATTCCGTTTCCGGTTCGATTTCATACTCGGTACCGTCGGCATTTTGGAAAAGGTCTACTAATTCCACCGTAGGAACCATCGTGCACCAACCTCCGAAGCCGCTTCCCGTCCCGCAAGGGGCTTGGTGAAGGAACGAAACGTTGGTATCAGTCACTTTGCTTTGCGTGTCATAAAGTTTTTCGAAGATTACTTCCGGGTTGTTCGGGTCGAGGAACAGGTTTGCATAGTCTTCCGAATCGGAAACATCCTGCAGATAATAAATGCCCAAGTCTATGACTTCCTTATTCGCATCTGCAGCCCTTTGCCACTTCTCTGCGGAAGGCGTACCAAACAACGGACTTGCCATATATAATAATGTACGACCTTTCAACGCCAAGGCAGCACCTTTCGTGGCACGTCCGAAATCATCGCCCGATGAATACACAAGCGGAAGCAAGGTTGCCGCGCTGTCGCACTGCGAAACGATGTAATTCCCAACGTCGTCAAGGTCGGCACGTGTCTCTGTAAACTCCGAATCCAAGTCGTACGTATGTGTAACCAATACGACTCTTCCGAATAAGCTATATAGCATGTGGTAGAAATAAGCTCTCAAGAAGTACGCTTGCCCTTTCAGCTGGTCCCTCCACTCTATGTCGCTGTCAGTAGAGGCAGGTACCTGGTCTATATGTTCCATAAAATAATTCACATCCTTGATGGCATCATAGTAAAAGTCCCACATTTGGTATTTACTTTCGTCGTAACCTATTGCATAGTACGGATAATCGGGACTTAGAGTGCCGTCGAGCGCATGTTCTGTCCAATAAGTGTGCATCTGGTGCACTTCGTCGGTGAGGCTTGCGAAACGGACCAATTGGGAATTCTCTGCGACAACAGAGATGTATGAATTATTCAAATAAGTTTCAGCTAACGCCAAATCATTCCATACGGATTCGTCTGTGAAGGAATCTGTCGGGTCCACATCCAATACGTTACAAGAACATATCCCGCTTAACAACACCCCGGACATGATTCCGGATAGATA
Source organism: uncultured Parabacteroides sp. (assembly GCA_964481365.1). Classification (GTDB taxonomy): domain Bacteria; phylum Bacteroidota; class Bacteroidia; order Bacteroidales; family Tannerellaceae; genus Parabacteroides. The sequence continues at coordinate 17,460 of CAYZTO010000030.1, forward strand.
TTTTTTAATTTCCATGATACAATTCGATTAAAAAGTTACGTTTACTCCAACATTTATAGTACGTTGCAACGGATAACCCAATATACCGTTGGATGATACAAGGTTTCCATTGTCATCATAATAACTTGCAACCTCCGGGTCGCAGATACCCATCTTGTCTATCGTGAAGAGATTGTTCGCATTGATGTAAAGACGCGCACGCTCGATGCCCGCCTTCATTGTCACTTGCTTAGGCAGCGTATATCCAATTTCTACCGACTTCAACCTCAGGAAAGCTGAATTACGCAACCACCATGTGGACGCCACGCCATTGACACTGTCCATATAACCCGAATCATTGACGCAAGCCCTCGGCCAACGTGCGTTCTGGTTCTCTTCCGCAGTGTTTGTGGAAATCCAACGCCCTTCATAAAAATCGGTCACCATGTTCATAGTCGGCGTAACCAACTGATGAGCCATTGCCTGACCCTGGAAGAAGATGTTCAGGTCAATCCCCTTCCATGCCCCGTTCAATGTAAAGCCGTAGATTATCTTCGGAATAGCAGAATAGTTGTCGTAATAACGCATGTCATCTTCCGTAATCTGCCCGTCGCCGTTATAATCTTCATATTGCAAGTCCCCAATCTGTGTCCCTGCCAAATGGGGTGTGCTATCTATCTGCTCCTGCGTTTGGTAGATGCCTATAGCTTTGTAAAGTGTCAAGCCACCCATTGAATGACCGGTCGAACGTCTCCATTCCGGGATATTTTCAGCTTCATCCTGGTAAACGATTTTGTTTTTGGCAAATGTGAAGTTTCCGGTAATGCCCCAAGAGAATTCATCATTCCTGTCTTGATAAGAAACAACGAAATCGACTCCTTGATTGTTTACTTTACCGATATTTTCGGCAGGTAACACCAAGCCGGAGTATGACGGAACTGATGCATTGCGGGTAATCAAGATGTCACTACGCTTAGAAAAGAAATAATCTGCATCCAGTGAAAACTTGCCATTAAGGAATTGCGCCGAAAAACCTACGTTTGTAGTCCGCGCAGTCTCCCATGTAACGACGGGATTGGCAGTTCTGGAAAGATACAGCGTTTTTTCCACATTCCCGAACTGGACATTACCCCCGAACAAGTATTGGGACATGTATTGGAATGCCGTAATATTGTCGTTACCCATTTGCCCCCAAGAACCCTTCAGTTTGAAGAAACTGATTGTTGGTTTTAGATTTTCCCAGAATGATTCCTCCGACATTATCCATCCCAAAGAGAATGCAGGGAACAATCCCCACCTGTAACCCGGTGCAAAATTCATTGAACCGTCGTAACGCAAGGTTACTTCAGCCAGGTATTTATCCTGATAACTGTAATTCAAACGTCCGAATATGTTTTGCCTTGCTGTTTTTACTGTATATCCGCTGTTACTCTGGTCTTCCGGATTGTCGCTGCCGGCATTTATCTCAGGAATCTCTGTGGATATATAGTTTGTACGATATGCAGTAACACTATTGAAATCATATTTGCTTTGCTCATAAGCCACAAAGACATCAACTTTATGAACATCATTGAAAGTATTGCTATACCCCAAGCGGGCATTCAATGTTGTACGTGTAGAGTTGTCCGACCAGGAATAAACACTAATCGCACCAGTCTGGTCGCGGCGGTTCACGTATTCACCCCATATTCCCTGGCTTTCCAATCCGGATGATACATATTCATATACATCATACGGATGGTTTATCGTTTTGCCATTACGGAAAGAGAAGTCCATTGCCGCATAAGCATCCACGTACAAACCTTTAGTGATAAAGTCAAGGTCTATATGGACAGTCGGCTTTAGATTCAGATAGTTGTACGTAGTCTTATTGGTTCCTGGCTCGTCGGTAACCATCAATGCCGGGTTTGTAGAGGCATATTCCAAACCAACCAAGGGTAAAGTCCCATCCGGGGAATAAGCTCCGACGATAGGCTTGCATTTCATGAAGAAGTCAAACAGGTAGTTAGTTTCGAAAACCCCACGGTTACGTTTTTCCTGCCTTCCCTGGATGTCCAAACCCACGCGGATATACTTCCCAATCTTCGCGTCGATGTTGGAAGTGATTTGGTACTGGGAATAATCCTGCGCACCTTGTTTATAGATGGCATCCTGCCACATATACTGGGCAGATGTATAGAAAGAGAGCCTATCATTGCCGCCGCTGACGGACACGCTATGTTCCGTTTGAGTTGCCCAATTCTTAGCAACCGTGTCCCACCAGTCGGTGCTTGGGTATTGGTACGGATTAGAGCCGTCGAGCATCTGCTGAATCTGGCTTTCGGTAAAAGTAGCCGTTGCACCGTGTCCAGCTTGGTATTCATTTATATAAGTAGCATATTGGTATGAATTCAACATATCCGGGACCTTTGTAGGCTGGGAAAAGCCCACGCGCCCGCTATATGACAGGCTTGTCTTGCCTTCTTTACCCCTCTTCGTGGTTACGAGGATTACCCCATTCGCCGCGCGGGCCCCGTAGATGGCTGCCGACGCATCTTTCAGGACAGATATGGATTCGATGTCTTCAGGGTTCAGGCGGCTAAAATCGCGGTCGGCTATGCCATCGACCACTATCAGAGGCTCAGTACTCCCGAAGGTTCCCGCGCCACGTATCTGTATGGTTGCCCCGTCTTCGCCTGGCTCGCCCGAACGTGTGTTCGCTATCACCCCGGCAGTTTTACCAGCCAAAGTATTACTGAGGTTCACTGCCGCCACTTTTTTAAGGTCATCACCGCTCACTTGAGACACCGACCCGGTAAGGGTAGCCTTGCGCTGGGTACCGTATCCCACTACCACCACTTCGTCAAGCCCGATGTGCTCTTCTTCCAACACTACATGGAACGTGCTGTTGTTTCCCACCTGTATTTGCTGGGTGCGCATACCTATGTAAGAAATCTCCAATACCGCCGACGAAGGCACTTCGAGCGAGAACCTCCCGTCCAAGTCCGTCACCGTACCGTTGGTAGTTCCTTTCTGCACGACAGCGACACCGGGCAGTTCCAGCCCGTTCACATCAACCACAGTACCGGTTACGGTCTTGTGTTGCTGGGGCGCTGCAAACGCCCCGTTACCTACTTCACTCAGCACAGGCATTTCTAAGCCCGAAGCCAACAAAGAATAAGAGGGAACCACAATTCCCATAGCCACGAGCAAATATGCTTTTCTTGCCAACAGACTCCCGGCAGAAGGCAAGTCACTCCGGCTCGTGCGATCAATTAGTTTTCTTTTAACATTCATTTTTATGGTGTTAGATTCAACAAATAAAAGCTGTTATCATTATCTCTTTATAATATTCCATCAGTCTTTCTGGGTACAAAGTTAGATAAAACACAAATATCCGGCACTTTTCCAAACAAAAATAAATTAATTGCA
>CAYZTO010000031.1:0-20608 GCA_964481365.1 uncultured Parabacteroides sp.
CAACGCAAGTGCGGGCAATGATTATTTGTGTGAATATTCTTTCCCGACGGCGCGGAGAAACAATAAACGCCTGAATATTTCTTCCCGGCGGCGCGGGGAAACAATAAACGCCCGAAGATTTATTCCCGACGAGGCGGGGAAACAATAAACGCCCGAAGATTTATTCCCGGCGAGGTAGCGATTCTTCTTCAAAAATAACAGACTATACGGCAAATCTGCTATCCTTTCCATTCCACACACATGGGCAAGCATCTTTTCCGGAAGAAAAGCAAGAGGGCACGATTCTCCATGCCTTCTGTTGGTCGTTCAATACTATCCGCAAGAATATGAAAACCATCCGTGATGCGGGGTTTACTATGGTCCAGACATCCCCGGCAAACCGTTGCTTTGTGGGTGATGAGGGCGGCATGGAAATATACGGCCGCGGCAACATGGTATTACAGGCGTCGGCGGACTACCGGATGTGAATACTGAAAACAAATTGTTCCAGCATTATTTCTTGCAATATATCAACCGCCTGATAGCTGACGGCGCAGGAGGATTCCGTTATGACTCAGCGAAACATATAGGTCTTCCCTCCGACCCTTTGGATGAGAAATCGGAACATAACGATTTCTGGGATGTAGTCACCGGTCGCAAATCGGTGAATGGACTCTCCCTCGAGCAAAAAGACCGTTTGTTTATTTATGGTGAAGTCCTTCAGGGGAAGAATGTAAAAGAACGGGAGTATTCACAATACATCGGGCTTACTGCTTCGGAATACGGCGCACAACTCAGGGCTGTGCTGAACAATGGTTCCGCTGATGGCATCGACCTCTGCTCGTGGCACCATAAAGCAGACCCCCGCCATCTTGTGACTTGGGTCGAAAGCCATGATACTTTCGCGCCATGCTTCCTATATCATTAGTATTTGAATTTGCCTCCGCCGAGGAATTCACAAAGCAAAGACGTCTGGGGAAGTTCTTCCTTCGGGATGCATTTGAAATATTGCAGGAAGCGCAACAGCCTATATGCCTCGCTGTAGGCATTGGACGATTCCGGGACTTCCCTCAGTATCGGTTCGACGTATGGTTTCAGGGCGGCGAATTCATAAAGCATTGCGCTGTTGAACATCGCGTCGCATTTCTCTTGGAACGGGAAAATCCATTTGTCTTCTCCCTGCCTTACGCTTGGCCACCGTTGTATGGTTTGCTCTGCAGTATATCCCCGGAATTGCGCGTCGCGGACGATGCGGCGTAAAAGCCTGTTGTCCGTAGTCGGAATCCAGTTGTGGTCGTCTAAGGATATCGTGGTTAATGCCGAAACATAGATACGGTACTTCAGCGCGTCGTCGAGATATTGTGTCAGCTTCGGATTCAAGGCGTGGATTCCTTCGATTACAACTACCGAATTGGGATACAGCTTCATTCTTTTCCCCTTAAATACCCTTTTGCCCGTCGTGAAGTCGAACGACGGCATATCAATCTCCTCCCCTGCCAACAAGCGTTTCAAATCATTGTTGAAATAATGAATGTCCAACGCATTAATAGATTCGAAATCATAATTACCGGACTTGTCCTTCGGGGTATCTTCCCGATTGACGAAGTAATCATCAAGTGAAATGCCGACAGGTCTTATCATATTGGTGATAAGCTGTATTTCCAAGCGTTTGCATGTAGTCGTCTTTCCCGAAGATGACGGACCGGCTATCAACACTATCCGCACGCCCTCCTTATACCGTTGTGTTATTTCATAAGCAATCCGCGCAATTTGCTTTTCCTGTGTTGCTTCAGAGACCATAATAACCTCCGAGGCGTAACCCTTCTGAATTGCAAGGTTCAAATCCCCCACGTTGTCCAGTTTCAATGACGCAAGAAGTTCAAGGTTTTCCTTGAAGACTTTCATCATCTTTTCCTGATGCACGAATGGCTCCAGCTTCTTTGAGTTCTTCGCTTGCGGAATGCGGAGTAAAACTCCGTCGCCATAGGGCATGATGTCGAATGTGTGTATATATTTAGTGGAGGGAGTAAGGCAACCGTAGAAATAATCAATATACCCGTCGAGGGCATAGTATGTCGTATATAACATGCCAGAAGTCTCTATGAGGCGTACCTTGTCCATCATACCGCGCAATTTGAAAAGCTCGATTGCATGGCTCGTATGCTCGGTTACCTTTTGGAAGAATATGTTTGATGATGTAATCTCCAGCATTCGCTCTTTTATGCGCAGGATTTCTTCTTGCGACAAGTTCCTGCCATTTTCCTGAAGGAAGCAATAATATCCTTTCGATATCGAATGCTCAAGCCTTAGCGTCGCATTAGGGAAAACGTCGTACACGGCCTTTGCGAAGATGAAGCAAAGCGAGCGGATGTACGTCCTGCGCCCTGCCGGATGCTGGTAATTGACAAATTCGACATCCACAGGGTGCCAGCAGCGGTAGTTCAAATCTTCGGTGCGGTTATTCACAAGTGCGCTTACAGGAGAGAATGACGCACCAATCCTCGCCTCCTTAAAAATCTTCAGAAGAGAGTACCCGATGTTTACATTTATATATTTACCTGTATTTTTACAGAAAATAGAGACCTTGCCATTCATAAAGATTCATGTTTTATTGATAACTTTGTCCTCCAAAGTTAGGAATATTAATCGGACAAATGTCCTTTTACTGGTTTTTTTAATGGAATATTCATTTTTTGATTTCCTGAGGCTAATCGGGTCCTTAGGTCTGTTCCTTTATGGAATGAAAATCATGAGCGAAGGGTTGCAGAAGTTTGCCGGAGACAGCATGCGCAGAATCCTCACAGCCATGACAACAAATCGAGTGACCGGTGTCCTCACCGGAATGTTGATTACGGCGCTAATACAGTCGTCGTCCGCCACGACAGTAATGGTCGTCAGTTTCGTAAACGCCGGATTGCTGACATTGACACAATCCATCGGTGTGATAATGGGAGCTAACATCGGGACAACAGTAACCGCGTGGATTATATCCGCACTTGGCTTCAAGGTAGATATATCCGCCTTCGCGCTTCCCCTCCTCGCCTTCGCGCTCCCATTGTTCTTTTCGGGGAAAAGCTCGCGCAAGTCTATCGGTGAATTCATCTTCGGGTTTTCTTTCCTCTTCATGGGTCTTGAGGCTTTGAAGAACAACGCGCCTGACCTCAGCGTGAATCCGGACATGCTCGCATTCGTGCAGAACTACACCGACATGGGATTCTTCTCCATTCTCCTGTTCTTGCTTATCGGGACCGTGCTCACGATGATTGTCCAGGCTTCCGCAGCGACAATGGCGCTTACATTAATAATGTGCGCGAACGGCTGGATAGATTATCACCTCGGGGTCGCTTTGGTCCTCGGCGAAAATATCGGCACCACCATTACGGCGAACCTCGCCGCGCTGACCGGTAACACCCAAGCACGCCGGGCGGCTTTGGCGCATCTGACTTTTAACGTATTCGGCGTCTGCTGGGTTCTTCTTATATTCTATCCCTTCACGAACCTGATTTCATGGTTTGTTACAGACGTAATGAATGTCTCCGACCCGTCCGTGGCTGTTTCCTTCAAGCTCGCAGCCTTCCATAGCGCATTCAACGTAAGTAACACGTGCATCATGATTTGGTTTATCCCGCTGATTGAGAAAACCGTCTGCGCAATTATTAAGACCAAGGCTGATGATGAGGAATACCGCCTGAGATATATCACAAGCAGCATGCTTTCGACTTCCGAATTGTCGATACTACAAGCCCAGAAGGAAATTTCGCTGTTCGCCGAGCGGACTACACGTATGTTCAACATGGTGAAGGAATTATTCTACGAGAAAAATGAAGACGTTTTCCTCAAGACCTATAGCCGGGTGGAAAAATATGAGAATATAAGCGACCGGATGGAAGTCGAGATTGCGAACTACCTCACCGCCGTGGCGGAAGGCCGTCTCAGCTCGGAGGGAAAGGAAGAAATACGGGTGATGCTCCGCGCCGTCTCGGAAATAGAAAGCATCGCCGATTCATGCAACAATCTTGCCCGAAGCATACGCCGGCGCAACGACCACAGGTCTGTTTTCACGCAGGAACAGAACATGCGCATCGACAAGATGTTTGCTCTCGTCTCGCAGGCTTTGGATAGGATGAACGAACTTATGGGCAAGACCGAATATACCGCCAACGACATAAATCCGTCTTACAACTTCGAGCATGAGATAAACACCTACCGAAACCAGCTAAAGAGCCGGAATATTGAAGACATAAACGATAAAAAATACCATTACCAAGACGGAGTTTACTACATGGACATCGTCAGCGAGAATGAAAAAATCGGAGATTATGTCCTGAACGTTGTGCAAGCACTGGTCGAAAAGAAAATATAGCCCCGTATATCGACGAAAGTATTAATCCTGCAGGAAAAATGCTTCCGTATTGCTACGAGAGTACTTTTCCTGTAGGAAAAATGCTTCCGTACTGCTACGAGAGTACTTTTCCTGCAAGAAAAATGCTTCCGTACTACTACGAGAGTACTTTTCCTGTAGGAAAAATGCTTCCGTACTGCTACGAGGGTGCTTTTCCTGTAGGATTAATACTTTCGTCGCTGTAAATGCCTGAAAAACAAGCACGGACAAATAAAGCATCAAAACCTGCATCAATATTTTGCAGATGGAAATATTATCCGTACCTTTGCAACAATCAAAATATATTATTTCAATAATACAAAAATCTACGATTATGAATAAAATTATCTCATTTGGGGTATCCCGTTTAAGAATGCAGGAAGACTTCGGCTTCCACAAGTTAGTAATCATAGAAACTGAATCATTGGGGCAGTCGTCCGATGGGGGCGACGGGTATCCTGAGATTCAAAGTGTCCTGAATAGTGTTCCTGATGCAATCGATGCGAAAATCGCAGCATATAAAAATGCGTACAACGAATTCGATGCAGTATTGAAATCCCCGACTTCCAATTCCAAAACATCGTTGGTGACTTCGGCAGACAATGCAAGGGACAAATCTTGGCGCGCGTCCCATAATTACATTTCCGCGATGTGCTCGCATCCCGACGCAAGCATTGCAGAAAAAGCGGCGCAGATAAAATCCATATACGACAAGTATGGCGACCCGACAAAACTGCCGCAGATAGAGCAAAGCGGTATCCTCCACAATCTTTTACAGGATATTGATGCGTTGGATTCAGATGTCCGCACTTCCACATATTTCGACGCGTGGAAGGATGATTTGACGGAAAAGGAGAATGCTTACCTCGCCGCGTTTGCGGAAAAAACGGAGGAGGATTCAACAAGGCAGGTCGGCGCTTCGGCTGAAAAACGTAAACTTGCCGATACTGCATACCTCGACATGGTTGAGGCGGTAAATTCATATATCTCGATAAACGGCAATGAAGGTCTGGAAACATTCGTAGACCATGTGAATGCAATCATCGACCGCCAGAAAACTATACTGAAGGCCCGTACAACGCGCGGGAAGAAAGAAACTGAAGAGCCAGATGACAAACCGGTTGTACAGTGATTTATGCCGAACACGAAAGAACAGTTTGAGGCTGTCATAGCTATTTGCCGTGACGTTTTTGAAAAGAAATTGTCGGACTACGGACCATCGTGGCGCATAATGCGCCCGATGTCGGTAACCGACCAGATTTTCATCAAGGCGAACCGCATCCGCAGCCTGGAGGTGAAGGGAGTCAGCAAGGTGAATGAGGGAATACGCCCGGAGTTCATAGCTATCGTGAATTATGGAATAATCGGATTGGTGCAGTTGGCAAAAGGATTCTCGGATAATACCGACATTACTAACGCGGAAGCCCTGGAACTCTACGACAAATACATGACAGAGACGAAGGAGCTAATGTATGCCAAGAACCATGATTACGACGAAGCGTGGCGGAGCATGCGCATCAGTTCTTATACCGACCTCATACTGATGAAGCTTTACCGTACAAAGCAAATAGAAAACCACGGAGGGCAGACGATTGTTTCCGAAGGGATAGATGCGAACTACAAGGACATGGTGAATTACGCCTTGTTCGGGCTTATAAAATTAGACTTCGGCGGATAACAAACCGGACGGAATGAAGGGGAAAGAGCTTGCCATAAAGATTTCGGCTGAAATATGCAGGGTCCTGTTGGGAGTCGTGTTCATATTTTCCGGGACGGTGAAAGCTATAGACCCCGTCGGCGGGTCTATAAAGATAGACGACTACTTCACGGCGTTCGGGCTTGGATTCATGAAGATATTCTCAATGCTCCTGTCGATGAATCTGTCTGCAATCGAGTTCATGCTTGGCGTCTGCGTGCTGATGGGAGCATACCGGCGGTATTCTTCATTCCTCACACTGCTGTTCATGCTTGTGATGACGCCGCTCACACTCTATCTCGCGTTGTTCAATCCTGTTTCCGACTGCGGTTGTTTCGGCGACGCCGTGATTTTGACAAACTGGGAAACATTTTATAAGAATATCGTGCTGCTGGCAGCTGCTATATGGGTGTTTAAGAACAACCAGAGGCTGACGAATGTATATACCTACAAGGCTTATTGGTTCGTCGCGATATTTTCGTATATTTTCGCGCTGCTTTTCTCGATGCGCAACTATCATCATCTCCCGCTCATCGATTTCAGGCCATACAAAGTAGGCGCGGACATCCCCTCGTTGATGGAAATACCCGAAGATGCACCGCAGGATGAATATTCCCATACGTTTATTTACGAAAAAGACGGCGTGCAGAAAGAATTCACGCTCGAAGACTACCCGGCGGACGATTCCACATGGACTTTCGTAGATACTAAATCCGTGTTGATTAAAGCCGGATATGTTCCTCCCATCCCAGACTTCATGATAACCGATTTTGATGGCTCTGACAAAACGGAAGAAGTCCTGTCGGACAGCACGGGGATGTTCCTGCTCGTTTCACCCCACCTTACCGAAGCATCGGATGAAAGGATAGACGACATAAACAACGTGTTCGACTACACACAGGAAAAAGGACTCGGGTTTTATTGCCTTACCGGTTCCACACCCGAAGAAACAAACCTCTGGATAGATTACACGGGCGCCGAATACACTTTCCTCTATTGTGATGCCACCGTGTTGAAAACCATGATACGTTCCAATCCGGGATTAATACTCATGAAGAGCGGCATGATACTTGGGAAATGGCATTATAATGATATCCCCGTTGAAGAAGATATTGAAACCACAGTAGCACCTCTTTTGGAAGGAAACACAGATTCTGGAAAAGAAGATACACGCCGATGGTTCATCTTATTAAGTTTTGCCGTACCTTTGTCATTGGTTTGGTTGTACGACTTCGCCATCAACCGGCGCGGCAAACAGCAGCCAGAGGTAAAAAAGGACAAATAGATTATTGTATTACATATTTAAACAAAGGAATTATGAGAAAAAACATTGTTGCAGGAAACTGGAAGATGAACACCACTCTTGCAGAAGGTTTGGAATTGGCTAAAGGACTGGACGAAGCATTAAAAAACAAGACGACTAATTGCGATGTAATCATCGGTACACCTTTCACTCACTTGGCGAGCATAGCCGCAGCAATAAATACGGATAAAATCGGTGTCGCAGCAGAGAACTGCGCCGACAAGGAGAAAGGCGCTTACACGGGAGAGGTTTCCGCAGCTATGGTTGCATCTACGGGAGCAAAATATGTAATCTTGGGCCACTCCGAACGCCGTGCGTATTATCACGAAACGCCGGAAATCCTGAAAACAAAAGTTGAACTGGCTCTGGCAAATGGCCTGACTCCGATTTTCTGCATTGGCGAAGTCCTCGCAGAACGCGAAGCGGGAAAACACTTTGATGTTGTGGACGCTCAAATAGAAGCATCGCTGTTCAGCCTTTCTGCGGAAGATTTCAGTAAGATTATACTTGCCTACGAACCTGTTTGGGCTATCGGAACAGGCAAAACCGCGACGGCAGAGCAAGCTGAAGAAATCCACGCACACATCCGCGCAACTCTGGAGGCAAAATACGGCAAGGAAATAGCCGAAAACTGCACTATCCTGTATGGCGGAAGCTGTAACGGTGGCAACGCGAAGGAATTGTTTGCTAAACCTGACGTAGACGGTGGCTTGATTGGCGGCGCATCATTGTCCGTAGAGAAATTTATGCCGATAATCGAAGCATTTGACAAATAAATTCAACTCCATGTATTCCGGATTCCGAAAGTCTGCATTCCTGCGGATGACGGGATTCGGAATTTGCAATTCACGAACATCAAGAATGAAGTATCTCCTCTTTATATTTGCGCTCGCTGTATCTTTCCCGCTTTCCATGAAGGCGCAAGAGAACGATTCTATCCCTGCGGAGCCCGCTTATACCATCTTCGACAATCTGGAGAAGACTAAAGCCGGAGAGGGAATCGTAACCATCCACCAGTCGGATGCTATCCGCAAGCTCGTAGGCGCTTGTAAGTTCGGGAAAGACGTGGAAACCACCGACGACGAGACATTCCTGAAAATACAAGGATTCCGCACGCAGGTTTTCTCCGGAAACAACCAACGGGAATCTAAAGACGAAGCGTTCAGCAAGGAAAAAGAAATCAAAGAACTATTTCCCGACCTTCCCACATACGTGACTTACACTGCGCCGTTCTGGAAACTGCGTGTCGGGGATTTCCGCTCCCATGAAGAGGCTTACCACGTCTTGAGACAACTCATGGCGGCGTTTCCTTCCTATGCGAAAGAGATGTATATTATAAGAGAAGAAGTAAAAATACCATTGAACTGAAAATGGAAGCCCAAAACGAAGAACAAATCATGCAAAACCGCGAGGTTTTAGCCGATTATTACCAGAAAATCCTATCTCTCCTTGGCGAAGACCCCTCTCGCGAGGGTTTGTTGAAGACTCCGCAGCGCGTGGCAAAGGCAATGCAGTTCCTGACGAAGGGTTACCACGAAGATCCGGAGGAAGTTCTCCGCTCGGCAATGTTCCTCGAAGAGGATTACAAGCAAATGGTCATCGTGAAAGACATAGATTTCTTCTCCCTTTGCGAACACCACATGCTGCCTTTCTTCGGGAAAGCCCACGTAGCCTACATCCCGCGTCGGTATATCACCGGGTTGAGCAAGATTCCCCGCGTAGTGGATATTTTTGCCCGCCGGTTACAAATCCAAGAGCGCCTCACGCTGCAGATTAAGGATTGCATCCAACGCACACTCAATCCCCTTGGCGTGATGGTAGTTATCGAGGCGCAGCACATGTGCATGCAAATGCGTGGAGTGGAAAAACAGAACTCCCTAACCACAACCTCCGATTTTACGGGATTTTTCCAGCAAGCTAAAACGCGCGAAGAGTTCATGAACCTTATCAAAAAGCGGTAGGAATATCATGCGCAACCTCTGCGCCTTACTTTCATCGAGGGGGAAATAGAATTTCTTCTGAAGAGGGAAACATTCCTCCCTCCCAAAGAGGAGCACAGCGTGCCAACCCAAACTTTCAATACGCCGGGAAAGCCCTTTACAATATTCCAAAACTTTACCTACCTTTGTGCGACCTTTTCCCACAGGCAGATAACATTATAAACAACATACATATTACGGTTATGGATTACAATTTCAGAGAAATTGAAAAGAAGTGGCATGAATATTGGATTGCCAACAAAGTTTACAAAGTGACAGAAGACCATTCGAAACCGAAATATTACGTCCTCGATATGTTCCCATACCCCTCTGGCGCGGGATTGCACGTCGGACATCCGCTTGGATACATTGCGTCCGACATTTTTGCCCGCTACAAAAGACTTAATGGATTCAACGTCCTGCATCCGATGGGTTACGACGCTTACGGGCTTCCCGCAGAACAATATGCCATCCAAACCGGGCAACATCCGGCTGTCACGACGGTGAAAAACATTAACCGATACCGCGAACAGCTCGACAAAATAGGTTTTTCATTTGATTGGGACCGCGAAGTACGCACTTGCGACCCCGGATATTACCATTGGACTCAATGGGCTTTCCAGAAAATGTTCAACAGCTATTATTGTAACGACAAGAAGCAGGCACGACCTATCGAGGAGCTTGCCGACGCGTTTTCAAAGCATGGGACGGACGGGGTGAACCCTGCATGCGGAGAGGAAATACGCTTCACCGCTGCGGAATGGAATTCGAAGAGCTGGAAAGAGCAACAAGAAACTTTGATGAACTACCGCATCGCTTACCTTGGGGAAACAATGGTGAACTGGTGCCCTAAGTTGGGGACGGTATTGGCAAACGACGAAGTGATTGAGGGTGTATCGGCACGCGGGGGCTATCCTGTAGTCCAGAAGAAGATGCGCCAATGGTGTTTGCGCGTTTCCGCCTACGCGCAGCGGCTTCTCGACGGTCTGGATACTGTAGAATGGACGGATTCCCTGAAAGAAACGCAACGGAATTGGATTGGGCGGTCGGAAGGAGCCGAGGTACGCTTCAAAGTAAAGGACAGCGACTTGGAATTTACCATTTTCACCACACGGGCAGACACCATGTTCGGCGTAACGTTCATGGTACTTGCGCCGGAAAGCGAACTGGTGCCTCAATTGACTTCCGAAGAGCAACGAAATGAAGTCGAAGCATATCTCGACCGTACCAAGAAGCGTACGGAACGCGAGCGGATTGCCGACCGGAAAGTCACAGGTGTATTTACAGGTGCCTACGCTATAAATCCATTTACCGGAGAAGAGGTTCCGGTCTGGGTGAGCGATTATGTGCTTGCCGGATACGGTACGGGGGCGATTATGGCAGTTCCCGCGCACGACAGCCGCGACTATGCTTTCGCAAAACATTTCAACCTGCCCATTGTACCGCTGGTAGAAGGTTGCGACGTGTCGGAAGAGAGCTTCGATGCCAAAGAAGGTATCGTTTGCAATTCCCCGAAGCCCGGCGTAACTCCCTATTGTGACCTTAACCTGAACAGATTGACGATTAAAGAAGCCATAGCTGCCACCCAAAAGTATGTGAGGGAACACAACCTCGGACGGGTAAAGGTAAATTACCGTCTGCGCGATGCCATCTTCAGCCGCCAGCGTTATTGGGGAGAGCCTTTCCCTGTTTATTACAAAGAAGATATGCCTTGCATGATAGATGAAGCCAAACTCCCCTTGGAATTACCGGATGTGGAGAAGTTTTTGCCTACGGAAAACGGAGAACCACCGCTCGGGCACGCTACAAAGTGGGCTTGGGACACCATAAAAGGCGAAGTGGTGGACAATTCCATGATTGACAACGTGGAAGTATTCCCCATCGAGCTTAATACCATGCCCGGATTCGCCGGTTCGAGCGCATACTATTTGCGTTACATGGACCCGCACAACGGAAAAGCATTAGTATCGAAGGAAGCCGATGAATACTGGCAAAATGTAGACCTCTATGTGGGCGGGACAGAGCATGCAACCGGGCATTTGATATATTCACGCTTCTGGAACAAGTTCCTCTTCGACTTGGGTGTGAGCGTCAAGGAAGAACCATTCCAGAAACTCATAAACCAAGGGATGATTCAAGGACGCTCGAACTTCGTTTACCGCATAAAGGACACTAACACGTTCGTTTCCCTCAACCTGAAAGGCGGTTATGATGTCACTCCCCTCCATGTGGACGTGAACATTGTATCAAACGACATACTCGACGTTGAAGCCTTCAAGAACTGGCGACCAGAGTACAAAGATGCGGAGTTTATCCTTGAGGACGGAAAATATATATGCGGCTGGGCTGTGGAAAAGATGTCCAAGTCAATGTTTAATGTCGTCAATCCCGATGATATAGTCGAAAAATACGGGGCAGACACACTCCGCTTGTATGAGATGTTCCTCGGACCTGTCGAACAGTCCAAGCCGTGGGACACGAATGGCATTGACGGCGTACACCGTTTCCTAAAGAAACTCTGGGCGCTCTTCTACGGAAGGGAAGGTTGGCAAGTGACCGACGGAGAGCCTTCGGCAGCCGAACTGAAGTCCATACACAAACTCATAAAGAAGGTTTCACAGGATATAGAGAACTTCTCCTACAACACATCTGTCAGCGCATTCATGATTTGCGTGAACGAACTGACGGCGCAGAAGTGCAACAAGCGTTCTATACTCGAACCATTGGTGATTGTCCTTGCTCCATTCGCCCCACACCTCGCGGAAGAGCTGTGGCACTCTTTGGGTCACTCGAAAACCGTATGCAATGCTATGTGGCCGGCTTACGATGAAGCTTATCTTAAGGAAGACACGGCGGTTTATGCAATATCTTTCAACGGGAAGGTGCGGTACAACCTCGAACTCCCTTCAGATATGTTGCGCGAGGATGTTGAAAAGGCTGCACTGTCCAACGAGCTTTCTGCAAAATGGCTTTCAGGCAAGAACGTGAAGAAAGTCATCGTTGTTCCCAAGAAGATTGTGAACATTGTAATCGGGTAAGATATGAACAGCCTGAAATATCGCTTTGACAAGTATGACATCCGGGACTACGTCATAATCGTGTTCGGGACTCTGCTTTACGGCTTCGGTTTTAATGGTTTCATATTGTCGAACGAAATCGTGACAGGCGGGCTGAGCGGATTGTGCGCCCTGATTTTCTTTGCATCCGGCGAATTAATCCCCGTTTCAGTGTCATACTTCGTTATAAACGTGTTTCTGCTGGCATTGGCTCTGAAAATATTGGGTTTGAAATTCCTTATAAAGACCATTTTTGGGGTTGTTTCCCTTTCGGTATCCCTCTCACTCTTCGAACACGTCCTTAACGGGCCTATCATACAAGGAGAACCGTTCATGTCGATTATCATTGGCGGTGCACTTTGCGGTTGTGGGTTGGGAATGATTTTCGCATCTAACGGGAGCACGGGTGGAACCGATATCGTGGGCATGATTATCACTAAATACAAAAACATTTCCATCGGGCACGCCATGCTGACGCTTGACTTCTTCATCATAGGCTCGTCTTATTTCCTGTTCCATGATGTGACGAAGATTGTGTTCGCGTTCGTCGAAATGGTTGTGAGCAACTATATGTTGGACCAGATAGTAAATGGTAATCGTGAGTCTGTCCAGTTCTTCATAATATCCGACAAATACGAAGAAATCGTCAAGCGCGTCATTCACGACCTTGACAGGAGTTGCACTATCCTCGACGGACACGGCGGATATACAGGTAAGCCCGTGAAGATGTTGATGGTAATCGTGCGAAAGTCAGAATCTGTGACAATCTTCCGCTTCATCAAAAGCATAGATCCGAAAGCTTTCATATCCCAAACTCCCACACGCGGAGTTTATGGTGAAGGGTTCGATCCCATAAAAATATGACATACAAGATTTCCTTTATATGAAAATTGTATTTTTACACTGTTGATAATTAGAGCACAGAAATAAAAAACGACAATATGAAGACGTTGGTATTCGCAACGAACAATCTGCACAAGCTGGAAGAGGTACGGAATATCCTTGGAGAGGGTTTCCGTATCACCGGTTTGAGAGATATTGGCTGCACGGAAGACATTCCTGAGACTGCAGACACTTTGGAAGGCAACGCACTCCAAAAGGCTCGGTATGTGAAAGAAAAATACGGGTATGACTGTTTTGCAGATGACACGGGGCTTGAGGTTGAAGTGTTGGGCGGAGCTCCCGGCGTATATTCCGCACGGTATGCAGGTTCGGGACATGATTCTGAAGCTAATATGCAGAGGCTCTTGCATGAGTTAGACGGAAAAGAAAACCGCCACGCACGATTCCGCACAGCCATAGCCTTGCTCCTCGAAGGCAAGGAATATCTTTTTGAAGGTATCGTGGAAGGAACAATACTCGAAGAAGGGCGTGGAACTACAGGTTTCGGCTACGACCCGCTCTTCGTACCTGAAAAATGTAATGAGACCTTCGCTGAAATGGGAAGCGAAGCGAAAAACCGGATAAGTCACCGAGCTCGTGCCATAGCGAAATTGGCTGAATTCTTATCGAAACACTAAAATCTTATGATATGAAGGGTAAAGCTCACTTCTGTTGCATCTTGGTTTTTGCCATTTTCTTCCACTGCTCGTTGTACGCACAAGATTGGAGATGGAAAAGTTATCTTGCATATTACAACACGACACTGGTGGCTGAAGCAAACAACAATGTCTTTGCCGTGGCAGACGGTTCACTTTATTGTTATAATAAGGAAGACCAAAGTTTGCAAACCTATTCGCGCTTGAACGGATTGAGCGATGTCACTATCACGCAACTTGGCTATAATTCTGATGTGAACACACTGTTGCTTGTTTACGACAACGGGAATATCGATTTATGGGGTGAGGACGGAATCTATAATCTCCCGTTCCTTAAGAATAGCACAACCGTGCAGGAAAAGACGGTAAATAGCTATTTCTTCAAAAATGAATATGCCTACATCGCCGCACAATTCGGAATAATGGTTGTAAATATGCAGAAGAAAGAAGTGACTGACACGTATCGCATCGGAGCAGTTTCCAGCTGTTGTATCTTGAGCGATTCCCTTTATGCAGTAACGGGAGACGGACTGCGCCGGGGTGCACTATCCGACAACTTGCTTGACAGCGGGAATTGGGAAGATTATTCTTTGCCTGATGCCAGTTTTTCAGGCAGTGAAATAGAAAGCATTGCATCTTTCCAAAACACTCTTTGCTTTTATGTGCCAAACAATGGAATCCACTACCTGTCGGGAAATACAGTCCGCAGGTTCATAAATAATGCAGGAATAAAAGCCATGAAGGTAGAGAGCGGCAAACTCCTCGCTTATACCAACGGCTTAATTTATATTGCATCTTCTTTCAGCACTCCCGACCAAATCACTGGGCTAAGTACCGTGCAAGACGTTTCTACTTTAAAAAACAACGCTTATTGGATTGCCAATGCGACGGGCGGGATTCTCGGCATACAGAAACAAGGTTCCACCTACAGCATCATCTTGGAACAAACGTCCATCGACGGTCCAAAACGCAATATGCCTTATTTCATGACATTCGAGGGAGACCAGCTTTTGGTAACAGGAGGAGGCAGGTGGACGGACCGCGATAACAATCCTGCCACATTCATGCGCTACAGGGACGGTGCATGGACAAGCATCGACGAAGACGCGCTCGCTTCACAAGCAGGATTATCGTGTGCAGATTTCATGTGCGCAGTGGTAGATCCTGCGGATACGAGCCATTATTTCGTGGCTTCATACGGCGAGGGGTTATTTGAGTTCCGGGGAATGGAATTCCAAGCGGTTTATAACATTAACAACAGCCCGTTGCAATCAGCAAGCTCTTCTTTCGAGCCAATGCACTACGTCCGCATTTCCGGACTCGATTACGATGCCAATGGCAACCTCTGGATTTTATGCAGCAACGTGAACGCGGCATTGCAAGTCTTGCAATCTGACGGGACATGGACAACATATTCGAACCTCCCCATCAGCAACAGCTCTACAACCGACAAGCTCTTGGTCATGAGCAACGGGCTTATAGTCGCTGACATGGCGAGGGCAACTAACGCAGGCATTTTCATATTGGACAACAACGGGACTCTCGACGCTTCCGATGATGTGTCATCACTCTATACATCACTGACAAACACCCAAGGGGAATCCCTCAGCGCAAGTGAGTTTTACTGCATCGCAGAAGACAAAGACGGGAGTTTGTGGGTAGGGACGAACATCGGGCCGGTCATAGGTTACAGCACGTCCGACGGTTACCGCTTCAACAGGATTGTCCTTGCAGATGAATCGGATTATTTGCTGAATGGAGAACAAATCAACGCCATCGCGATAGACGGGGGCAACAGGAAATGGCTTGGTACAGAAAATTCAGGCATATTCCTTGTCAGCGAAGACGGGACGGAAGTCTTGGAGAATTTTACAGTGGACAACTCCGTCTTGTTTTCAAATTGCATCGAGAGCATCGCCATAAACCAAGAAACCGGGGAAGTATTCATCGGAACAGACAAAGGAATCATTTCCTACCAAGGCGATGCCACAGAAGGCAGCGATGATTACTCAAACATACACGCATACCCGAATCCTGTACGCCCGGATTTCAACGGCAATGTCGTCATTACCGGGTTGATGGACCAATCAGAAGTGAAAATAACCGATTTGGCAGGAAACCTCATCTACAAAGCGATAAGTACAGGCGGGCAGGTTTCATGGAACTGCCGCAACGGACAAGGACGGCGCGTCGCCACAGGAATTTATCTTGTTCTTGCAGCTACACCCAACGCCGAAGAAAGCGTGGTGACGAAAATAATGGTAGTGAAATAGGAATAATTCGGCATCCCGGCTTTCTCAGTAGATGTTGCAACGGAAACTTTTGAGTGGCAAAAGCCATTGTGCATGATGCAAGGGAACGGTTTCCTGCATTGATTACCCGCTGCACAAGGCAGAAGGTTCTCAGCGGTTTCTGAAGGATTTCCGTTTGAGGCTACACCTACCAGTAATGCCCGCAATACACGTACACCCGGATGATATGAAAAAAAACGGGACACCATCAGCTCCGAAAAATGCATCTCCAACCTTGCCACAATAGAAGAAGCCTTGAGTATTCTCAAGTTTTTCATTATCCGGGTTCTTTCCTTGTACAAATTATTTGCTGTATTAAATCTTTTACATACCTTGCCGCGCCATTTAATACCATAATTCATGACTAAAGAGAAATATCATTTGGAATACGTTCTAAACCAAGTTTCCAATCAGAGCTTATGGAACCACCTGACTACGACGGCAGGGTTATCCTCATGGTTTGCCGACAACGTTACAATCCACAAAAAGAAAGAATACACGTTCTACTGGAACAAGGAGGGGCAAAACGCGAAGGCAATCCTAATCAAACCGAACGAATGCATCCGTTTCCGGTGGGAAGAAGACGAAGGGCAACCGTATTACTTCGAATTCGCAATCCATTTCACAGAACTGACTTCTTCGACATCGCTCGTGATTACCGATTTCGCTGAACCGGATGAAAAAGACGATGCCATAGACTTGTGGGATTCGCAAGTGGAAGTCTTGAAACGGACATTGGGAATCTGACATCCATAGAATAAATATAACTTGGCATTCCCGCAGGCACATGGCAAAACAGCGGGAAAGATGCTGCCTGCGCACCCTCAAGCACAGTTACCAAGTGCCCAAACCGCCGTTTTGACATTATCGTTTTTTACCGTACTTTTGCCTCCCCAACCTATTAGGCAATGTTGAAGATAAAACGATTATACACATTCATGTTGCAAACCTTCCTGCCGTTGTTCCTGATGACGTTCGGAATATGCCTGTTTATCGTCCTGATGCAATTTCTTTGGCGCTACATCGACGATATGGTTGGAAAAGGCTTGGGCATCCCGGTTTTGGCAGAAATGTTCTTCTACGCAGCCCTCTTCCTCGTTCCTATGGCGCTTCCTTTGGCAATACTCCTTGCTTCACTGATGACATTCGGGAATTTGGGCGAACGCCTCGAATTGCTGGCGATGAAATCGGCGGGAATCTCCCTAATCCACATCATGCGCCCTCTCATCATAACAATTTGTTTCGTGTCCGTCGGGGCATTCTTCTTCCAAAACTACGTTATGCCCGTGGTACAAGTGAAGCTTTACACACTGTTGTACTCCATCCGGCAGAAATCGCCTGAGCTGGAAATCCCGGAGGGCGTATTCTACAAAGAAATTACAGGCTTCAGCATCTATGTGAAGCAAAAAGAACAGGAAACCGGACTTTTACGCGACATGATGATTTACGATTACTCCAATGGCTTCAATAATTCCCGCGTGATAGTCGCGGATTCCGGCAGGTTGAGAACGTCTGCCGACAAACTCTATCTTGTACTCTCTCTTTTCAACGGAGAGTCGTTTGAGAACCTCCGCAGCCAAAACAGGACTTCTTCGGTTCAAAAGGCTGTCCCCTACCGGCGCGAAACGTTCCAGACCAAAGACATTCTCATTGAATTCGACGCCAACTTCAACCGCACTGACGAATCGTTGATGCAAAACCAATACATGGGCAAGAATCTCGAAGATTTGCAAAGCTCCATCGATTCCATGACCATCCATCTGGACAGCATAAAGACCAGACAGGCTGCGCATATCTACAACATCTCGTACAAACAATCATACAGCGCAAAAGCGAAGAAAGCCCTCACTACTCCCGACAGCCTCCGCGAAGAGGGAGAACCCCGCGACATTATCGCCTATTCGGGCAACATACGGCTCGACTTCGACAACCTCTACACTGAAACATCGCCTGCCGAGAAAGCAAACATCCTGAAACGCGCCCGCAGCCGTGCCGAGAGTGTCCGCACCGACAATTTCTTCAAGGCAGCCTCCGTAGGGGACGAAGCCGCAAAAATACGCCGGCACAAAACGGAGTGGCACAAGAAATTCACGCTGTCTTTCGCCTGCCTCGTCTTTTTCTTCATAGGCGCGCCGCTCGGGGCTATCATAAGGAAAGGCGGACTCGGAATGCCCGTTGTCATTTCCGTCATCCTGTTTATTTTCTATTACATCATCGACAACATCGGGTTCAAGATGGCGAGGGACGGTATCTGGTCTGCCTGGCAGGGAATGTGGCTCAGCTCGGCGGTGCTCACGCCATTAGGCATATTCCTTACTTATAAAGCCGCGAACGACTCGGTTATCCTTAATGCAGACACTTACCTCAACGCATTGAAGAACCTCATAGGCAAACGTCCGGGGCGCAAGATAGAACCCAAGGAAGTAATCATCTACACCCCGGATTACAACGCGCTCCTCCCGAGGCTGAACCGTCTTGCCGATGATTGCCGGAATTACATCGCATCCCACCGCCGCTGGGTGAATTACTTCCTTTTTTGGAAACAAGGCGGCAAGGACCACACGGCAGAGACCCTTGCACAAGAGATGGAAAGCCTCGTGGACGAACTTTCAAATTCCGACCAGAACCTCCTCCTCAACAAACTGATGGACTACCCGGTAATCAGGGGATACAACCGCCTCGACTTCCATCTCACAGGGAAATCCGGAATGGCGGTAGGATTGTTCATTCCCGTAGGATTACCCGTATATTTCCTTGCCATTTACCAACGGAAGCTGTTGCTGCACGACATACGCACTATCCAAAAGACCAGCAATGAAATTGCCGAGATAATTTTTTCTTTACATTTGTGCGACGATGCGCATACAAAAAAATCAATCAGTATATGAGCCATATAAAATTAGATTCTATCGAAGACGCTATCAAAGATTTCCGCGAAGGGAAGTTCGTAATAGTGGTGGATGACGAAGACCGTGAGAATGAAGGAGACCTCATAATCGCCGCTGAAAAAGTGACGCCCGAGAAGATAAACTTCATGTTGCTGCACGCGCGCGGCGTATTGTGCGCGCCCATCACGATGTCCCGTTGCGAAGAGCTTGATTTACCCCACCAAGTGAGCCACAACACCTCCATGCTGGGAACGCCCTTTACCGTCACAATAGACAAGTTGGAAGGTTGCACCACGGGCGTGTCGGCGGCAGACAGGGCTGCAACAATCCTTGCGCTTGCCGACCCTGCGTCGAAGCCGGAAACTTTCGGCCGTCCGGGACACATCAACCCGCTCTACGCGCAGGACAAGGGAGTTTTGAGGCGTGCAGGCCACACGGAAGCCAGCGTAGACCTCGCCAGGCTTGCGGGTCTTTATCCTGCTGCTGCTTTAATGGAAATTATGAACGAAGACGGGACAATGGCACGCCTCCCGGAATTGCGGAAGATGGCTGACAAATATGGCTTGAAGCTAATCTCTATTGCAGATTTAATCGCCTACCGCCTAAGGCAGGAATCAATCGTGGAGGAAGGTGAGGAAGTGGACATGCCCACCGAATACGGGCACTTCAGGCTCATCCCGTTCCGGCAGAAAAGCAATGGTCTGGAGCATATCGCCATAATAAAAGGCGACGTGACCGGTCCGGAGCCGGTGCTCGTGCGGGTGCATTCTTCGTGCGCCACCGGAGACATCTTCGGCTCGAAGCGCTGCGACTGCGGGGAACAGCTCCACAAGGCTCTCCGGAAAATAGAGGCTGAAGGGCGCGGGGCGGTCGTGTACCTCAACCAGGAAGGGCGCGGAATCGGCCTGATGGACAAAATGAAAGCGTACAAACTCCAGGAGCACGGCATGGACACGATTGAAGCGAACATCTGCCTCGGGCACCAGGCGGACGAACGCGACTACGGGGTCGGCGCCCAAATTCTCCGCCACCTCGGAATCTCCAAGATGCGCTTGATGACGAACAACCCCGTGAAAAGGGTCGGGCTGGAGGCTTACGGGCTTTCGGTTGTCGAGAACGTGCCCATCGAAGTCACGCCCAACCAATACAATGAGTTCTACCTCCGGACGAAAAAAGACCGCATGGGGCACACGTTGCACAATGTGAGGTGAAAAACGCCTTCCGGCGGGATTTCTGAAGGAGGAATCTCCAGACGAAAAGTCAAAAAATCATTTTTTGAGAAATTGTTTGCGAACTCCAAGTCAAAAAATCGTTTTTTGAGAAATTGTCTGCGAATTCCGAGTCAAAAAATCGTTTTTTGAGAAATTGTTCGCGAACTCCAAGTCAAAAAATCATTTTTCGAGAAATTGTCTGCGAACTCCAAGTCAAAAAATCATTTTTCGAGAAATTGTCTGCGAACTCCGAGCCAAAAAATCATTTTTCAGGTTTTCGTCTGCG
>CAYZTO010000032.1:0-6835 GCA_964481365.1 uncultured Parabacteroides sp.
CCTATCTTCTTCCTTTTTGTCATCGTGTTTGACGGAAACATCCGCCGGAGAAGCAAGAATCTGCAGACAATTTCTCAAAAAATCATTTTTCAGGTCGGAGTTCGCAGATTCTTTCGCAAAAAATCATTTTTCGCGTTTTTGCTTGCGAATTCTTTTTCAAAAAACCATTTTTTGAATCGTAGTCTGCGAATTCTTTGGCAAAAAATCATTTTTGGAGAAATAATTCGCGAATTCCAAGTCCCTGCACGATTTTTTGACTCGGAAGCTGGAGATTCCTGCCCATAAAACGCCTGTGGAACCAAGCATCCGCAGCAACAGGATTCCCCAGCCGCCCTCTCCCGATAAATTTTTCAACATATTCCTTTCAGATATCGAATAAAGACTCTATCTTTGCGCCGTCAAAAAAAGAATGCCGAAATGGCTCAGTTGGTAGAGCAACGCATTCGTAATGCGTAGGTCCCGGGTTCGAGTCCCGGTTTCGGCTCTGGGAAGGAAAGGGGCTAATACATTGTCAATTAAACGATAAGGCTTCTTTCCTTTTTCTTTACTCCTCCAATTTATAGATTTAAAAAAAGGATATCCAGCCCATATTTGGGCACAAACGCGTATCCTTTGCGTATCCTGAAATTTTAATCTATATGGCTACTCTAAAATTGACTCTCTTCAAAGCGAAAGTCCTCAAAGATGGCAGGCATAAAATCAGGGTTGCCGTTTGCCACAAACATGAGACTTGCTACATCGTGACGAACTTCATTATCGACAATGAATCACAGTTCCGGAACGGGCAAGTGGTGAAACGTCCGGATGCGGCATTAATGAACAAGAAACTCCGGAACCTCCTGAACGAATATCAGGAAATCTTAGATGGAATCAGGAACCAGGCTTTATATGATTGCCGGCAAATTAAAAACATCATCCTGCAAAGCTACCGGAAGAATGACGACCCTACATTCAAAGATGTTTCCACGGACTATATAAAGGAACTGTCTTCAGAAGGGCGCGGCAGTTATGCCATACTGTTGGAAAGGAACTGCCGTTACTTTTCGGAATTCATACAAGGAGACATACGGGTTTCAGACATCACGCCCCAGCTCATAGCCAACTACACACGTTTCCTGCACAACAAGAAAAAACTTGGCAACACCTCTGCCAATATGATGCTGGCGAGGACAAAAGTCATCATAAACAAGGCTATAAGGGACTGTTCCGTCAAATTCGGCATACATCCGTTTGCCGGTTGCAAAATACCCGCCGCCCCTGTCCGGGTGGCAGACATTTCCGTAGAATCATTCAACCGCATACGCCTTTCCAACCCCCAAGAACGGAAATTCAAGGTTGCGAAAGACTTGTTCTGCCTCTCTTTCTATCTTGGCGGCATCAACCTGATAGACTTGCTCGCGGTTGATTTCCGGAAAGAAAAGATTGAATACGTCCGCACCAAGTCACGGAATACGACGCAGGGTGTCCGTACCATTTCCTTCTCCATTCCACAAGAGGCTAAAACCATAGCAGCCTGCTGGATGGACAAGAAGACAGGGCGGCTGGATTTCGGATACAAGTTCTCCTACCCTAATTTCTCCCGCTATTTGTCCCGTTCACTCAACGGGCTGGCAAAATCGCTGGGCATCACAGAGAAGGTCATCTACTACTCCGCCCGGAAGTCTTTTGCGCAATATGCTTCGGAAATAGGCATCCCGGACAGCGTGATAGACTATTGCCTCGGGCATTCCGACAAGTCGAAGGGCGTTATCCGATACTATACGAAGGTGAAGCAACAACAGGCGGACATTGCCATCTCCCGCGTTATCGATTACGTGGACAATCCGGAGAAGTACAAGGATTATATCGAGATGCGGAAGGACATAATGGTGATGAGGGGGTGAACCCGCAGCCGGCAGCAACCCATATACGGCGTACTGCCGGTTGTTTCTCCCGATTCCCCCATGCACCCTCCCGTTTATTTCTTCATCTTATAAACCAGCCTCCCGAACACAATCAGGATGAAGGCGAACACAAGGAAGATTGCCCAACCGCCGTAACTTACTTTCACCTGTTGCCACCAGGTCAGTTCCTTCTCGACGGGGTATGGCACTTGGATGGAGTCGGCGCGGCTGAGGTAGAGCGTGTCCACCCTGTCCCTGTACCTGTAGACGTACTTCAGGCGGAATTCCGTGACGGTGTCGCCCTTCTGGTAAACGTGGATGCTGTCGTGCACCAGTACCGTGTCCACCGAGATGCGGTTCACATATACCGTGTCGGTGCGGACGGTCTCGACCGGGTAGTATTCGATGGAGCGGCATCCGGGAAGGAGCAACAATAATATGATGTAAAGGGCGGGCGGTTTCATAAGAGTTCCCACCCCCTTGCCACGTCCGCCATCACTGCCTCCCGCCCGTTCTCGACGTAGCTCATCGCAGCCGCTATACGCAGCA
The DNA here is from genome assembly GCA_964481365.1 of uncultured Parabacteroides sp. GTDB lineage: Bacteria > Bacteroidota > Bacteroidia > Bacteroidales > Tannerellaceae > Parabacteroides. Next base: position 2,433 of record CAYZTO010000032.1, read on the forward strand.
TCATTTCCCGGCTGCCGGGATAAACGGGGTCGCCGTCAGGGATGCCGCTGCGTTCCGAGACTGCCCGGATATAGTCTTCCGTGCGGTTTTCGTTCTCGGGTGCCCAGCGGGAAATTATCTTCCGGATGGTGTCGCACTTGTAGTTGTTGATGTACGTTGCAAGCACCTTGAACGCCGCCCTGTAGCCGTAAGCCGCCGTCTCGAACTGCTTGAATTCCTTGTCTTGCGAGGGTCGGACCTCGCCTTGGAACAAATCCGCGCTTTGGCGGATGTTGAGCGGGTTGTTGTTCCTCAGCCCGCGTGGGATAAGCCTGTTTGCCATGATGTCTTTGCTTTTCAAATAAGTTTTAATACTTTTGCGGAATAATAAAAGAATGATTTTATGGAAACTACCGTTGAACGCAAGCAGGCAGCTTTCCGGCTCAGCACCGTGCTGCTGGAGAAGCTCAAAGAAGAGGCGCGGCACGAGAACCGCAGCCTGGACAACCTTGTGGAGTCCATCCTTTCGGAAGCTTTGGAGTGCCGCCCCAACCCCACCACGATTGCAGCCATAGAGGAAGCCCGCTCAGATAAGGAGAAAGAAACTTACGGCAGCGTGGAATCTTTGATGGCTGAACTGATGAAATGAAAAAGCTCCATCCCACAAGCCAGTTCAAGAAAGACTTCAAGAAGTTCCGGAAGTCACCTAAGAAAGTCGCCGCCTTCGAACGCATCGCGGACATGCTCATCAACGGCATCCCCATTCCCCGGGAATACAAGCCCCATATGCTGAAGGGCGATTACAAGGGCTGCATGGAATGCCATATCGAAGATGATTTCCTCCTTATCTGGATTGACGGGGACGTCATCGACTTGGTCAGGATAGGTTCGCATTCCGAGCTTTTCTGAACACCTCCCCCCTTTCAATAGTCGCTTGGCGGCTCGCGGTCTTTGCAGCCGCGCACCCTGCATTCCTTGGACTTGAGGGCTTGGTGCTCGAGCGCGAGCGCCGTGTTCTTCTCCTGCAACTCGCGGATGCGCAGGCGGTCTTCTTCCTTTTCCTTGTACAGCCGGTCTATTTTCTCGTTCAGCTCGTCCACCCGCTTGTCGCGCTGCTCGTAGAGTTCCTTCCATTCGGCGGCGTAGCCCGTGAGGTTTCCCATCTCAGCCTTGCGAGCCTCGGCGTATTCCTTGCGCTTCTTGGCATCGTAAAAAAGGAAGACCCCGAGGAGCGGGAGCAGGATTGACGTCACCACGCCGCCCACGATTCCGATTATTGAATTTGCCTGTTCCATGCCGCCTTGTCATTTTTCCAATACCAGTGTGCCGCCTTCGACGCCAGCCGACGAGGAGGGGAGCGAGAGGGTCCCGCCCGAAGCCGACGCCCCTGCCGCAGCCGTCAGGACAAGCAACCCGTCCTCGACGTAGGCGCGCACGCTCCGTTGCCGCACCTCCAGCACCGCCGTGGCGGGGGGGTCCCCCTTCAGGGTCTGGAGGGTGATGCTGAGCCGCCTTTCCGCGCCGGTGCGGTTCTCCGTGTCGCTGGCGAGGACGAGCGGCCCCGTGCCGTCCCCCAGGTAGAGGATGGTGAGGTTGCCGCCGCCTTCAGTCCACGGTATCTGCTTCGCTTCAGCCATGTCAGGACGCAGTCCATTGGGTGTTGGAAGTTACCGTGACGCTCACCGCCGTGCCGTCCGCCTCGAGGGTTATTTCCGTCGGGGAGACGGAGATGGAAGCGTCGCCCGCAGCCTGCACGATGGCGATTTGGGCTTCCTGCCCGCCTTCTGCCGTGACCTTGAGCGTGCGTGTCGCTTCTTCCACCGTGGAGTTCTCCGGGAAGGTGAGCGAGAGCGAGAATTCGTACTCGGCGGTCGCGCCGGGGTCGCCTTCTATCGCCGACCCGTTGGCAGCCGAAGCCGAGTTTGCCAGGTAAGCCTCCGGTATGGTGACGTCCGTGACCGTGCCGACCCACGCGAAGGTGAGCTGCGGGGAGTTGGACTTCCCGGTGACCGTCACCTGCCCGCCTGTCTTCGGGGCTGCCATTTCCGCCCCGTCGGTGAAGGAGACGAATTCCGGTGTCCCTTTCTGGTTCACCTTGTAGGTTGCCGGCGTGGAGACGCCCGTTGCCGTCACCGTCACCGTGGTTGTCCTTGCCGTACGCCCGGTGTGTGCCGAAGCCGTGTTGCTGATAGTACCGTTGCCGCTGCCCTGCGAGGGGCTGAGCGTAAGCCATGCTGCTTTTGCCATGAGATAAATGTTTTAATTTATTGGTTTATAATTGTTTTATATGTCCGGGCAAGGCTTTCTGCCCCGCCCTTCCGTTGTTCTAAAAAAATACTCCGGGGACTGCCCGTTTCCACTACGTGAAGTAGCCGCCGCTACTTTGTGAAGTAACCCGCGCTACTTTGTGAAGTGGACGCGCCTACTTTGTGAAGTGGGGACGGGTACTTCCTGAACCCGCGAATGCCTGCCTCAGGGGGGCTTCATCCCGCCGTCCATTGCCGGTTCGATTCGACCGCGACGGCGGCTTCCCAGAGGTTGTCTTCCGTGAGCCACACGCATTGGCTGCCGGTGCGGACGTAACCCTCCTCGATGTCCGCCGTGCATACCACGGAGACGGATACTCGGAGCGTGCCGCCCGTCCTCGCGGTGCACACCCGGAGCCTCCCGCCCACCCTTTCAGTATGTACCGATATGCAGCCCATGCGTCATTCTATCCTTATGCCCGTGTCTTCCCTGTAGACCTCCGTGCGGTAACCGCCGGGGCAGTCGCCGTCGGGGATTTGCACGGTTGTCTCGACCTTTATCGTCCCGCGCCCGAGGAGGGCGGAATCCACCACCGCCACGTAGCTGTTTGCCGAGAGGCGCACCATCTCGTCCTTGCGCAGCGTGACGCCCCCGTTCCACGTCCAGAAGCGGCAGCTGAACGGCACCGTGTCCATCGATTCCGGCTCAAGCCCCGAAACCGACACGGCGAGCTTGTATGTAGTGCCGAGCGAGGTCATGGCTACAGCTCCATAGGGTCAATTACCTTGTGCGTGTACGACCCGTCGCTCCCGGTGGCATAAACAAGCTTGTTGGTAAGCGCGGCGGTGTCCGGCAGCAATATGCCCTGGGTGGAGCCCTGGCTGTATATCCTCACCGTGCAACCGCTCATGTTTGCCACCAGCGTGAGCATGCAGGCACTGGAACCGGATTCCACAATGTCGCAGCCGGTGATGGAAATGGTGCTGTTGCCTGCTGCCGCCAAGGTGCTTACCGACACCGTCGTGTCAATGAGGCTAAATGTCCCTTCGCCACCCATCGTGATGCCGCCGCTGAGCTTGCAGAAGGTGCAATTATTGACGTTTGACACCAAGCCCACGGTTTTCACCGGGCAGAGGAAGCGGTTGTTACGGATGTATGTCGCTGTTTGCGCGGCTGCCACCACCACGTCGTCGTCCGAAATGGTGTTGCCGCATATCTCCCCTTTTTGTACGATGTCCAGGATGTACTTGTCCTTCAGGAGCACCGTGCGGAACGCCGCGCCTGCGGTGTTTTTCAGCGCGAAGCTGACAGTGTTGTCGTGCACGTCCTTCGGCGAGAGGGTGGAGAAGTCGGCGATGTTGTCCTGCGAGGAGATGTCCCCCGCCGTCCCCGTGTGGTACGAGAAGAGGTAGAAGTCGAGGCTGTCTGCGGTGGGGAACGCGAAGGTTTCCTTGTCGAGGGTGAAGAGCGCGTTCTTGAAGTCGAAGCACACGTCGTTGTTGTATTCGTCCCTCATCCTGTAGATGAAGCCTTTCCCCGACTCCGAGGCCTCGCTGAAGCGCGAGGTGTCGTTGTCGAGCGAGTACCACAGCTCCCAGCATTCAAGGTGCGAGGAGGCGAAATATTCGTCGCCGTCGTGCGGAAGCGCCGAAGCCTTTTCCGACACTGACGAAGCCGAGAGCGCCTCGACCACTATGTCGAACTTGTGCCCCGCCGACTTCAGCGTCTTGAACGCGGCGGTGTAGTCCGTTATCCTGTATTTCGCCCCCGGCGTGAGGTTGCCCCCGTCCCTGAGGGCGACGAGTTCGGAATAGGTGGTTTCAGTGGGCAGGCTCCCGCCGCCCGAGCCCCCCAGGTTGTAAACTGTGCCGTTTACGCTTACTTTTGTGATTGTGTCCATGTGTTTTATCCGTTAATGGTTAATATCCCGTTGTTTGCTTCCGTGCCCCCGTCCTGCAGCACAAGCGTGCCGTCCGAGACGGACGCGTCCATTTCTTCAGTGAGGTACAGCGTCCCGGAGATGACGTAGGCTTTCGTGCCTTCTTCTACGCCGCCGCCCCCGTCGTCGCCCCCGTCACCGCTGCCGCCTTCATCGCCGCCTTCTCCGCCTTCTCCGCCTTCGGGCGGGTCGGGGGTTGTGCCCGGGTCGTATTCGCCGAACACGAGCACTCCGCCCT
>CAYZTO010000032.1:6935-8044 GCA_964481365.1 uncultured Parabacteroides sp.
GGCGGGTCGGGGGTTGTGCCCGGGTCGTATTCGCCGAACACGAGCACTCCGCCCTCCACCTTGGTGCCGGTGTCGGATATGGAAAGCTGCCCGCCGTCCGCCGCCGCGTCGATGAGGCTCGTCATCACCAGCCTGTCGCCCACGACGAAGACTTTCTGCTGCGGGTGGAGCGCGGCTATGATGGCGGTGAGGCTGTCTATCTCCGCCTGCTGTTCCTTTATGGTGGCGGAGAGTTCGTTGTAGATGTTGTTTATCCGGTTGTAGAGGGGTTGCAGCTGGCTGCCGAGGTCGAAGTCCGCGCCCGCGCCTGCCAGCTTGGGGATGTACACCGTGCCGTCCTCGAGTACGGCGAAGGCGTTCTGCCTTGCGCTGGCGGACGTCCCCGTCCCGTAGGAGAAGAGGACTTTCTTGCCGCCTTGTTCCGAGAGGTTGTACCTCCCGAACGCCGCCTCGTAGTTGTTGCGTGCCGTGAGGTTGAATCCGTGCGCGAAGGCGTACATCGCCGGTGTCCCGCCGTCCTCCGTCCCCACGGTGCATGAATGCCCTCCCGCGTGGGAATAGGGGCTGTACCCGAAGACGGTGTTGTTCCTGCCTTCAATGTGCACCCCGTAGTTCTGGCTGGCGGGGGTGTCGCCCGAATGGAGCGTGTTCCCGTACCCTTCCACGTGGTTCGCCTTGTGGTTGAGGGACGCCCCGTGGGCGAAGTACAGGTCGCCGCACACGTTGCCGAACCCTTCGACATGGCTCGTGTTGTCGCACACGAAGTTGTTCGCGCCTTCGGCATGGCTGCGTTCACCCAGCGCCAGGTGGAAGTAGTAAGAGGCTTTCAGCGTGTCGAGTTCTATCTTGTAGGTGTTGTCGTAGGCGGTCCCGTTGCTCTTCCCGAACGTCCCGACGAATGTCCTTATGGTTTCCTCGTCGTCGAGCAGAACCGGGCGGTTGCCGTCGTCCGGGATGTCCCCGCCGGATTCGTTGGATGCCGCCCCTTCCACGTGCGACGCGCCGCCGATGCAAATCGTGTTCATCCCTTCCGCGTGGGATTGCGGGCCGATGTTCCATGTTTCCCGCCCCTCCGAATGCGCGTCGGCTGCCAACGCCCTCGCCTTGTA
>CAYZTO010000032.1:8144-20215 GCA_964481365.1 uncultured Parabacteroides sp.
TCTATTACGTATATTGGGTTCCCGCTTTCGTTAATTCCGTCATATCTGACTTCTGCCGAAGCACCGGTGTCAGGCAATCCCGTTGCCACAGTGCCGGAAGAAAACACCGGGGTTTTACCATCCTCACCTTGCGCTGTGACGCCCGTGCTTGTCCCCCCGACGTGCCATACGCCGCCCACTATCGACGGGGTTATCCCCTTCGACACCGTGGCGCAGAACAGCGGGAAGGCGACCTTCCCGTGCGAACCGGAGGCGTTGCCCCTCGTGAGGAGGATGCTGTCCCCGTCCGACACGGAGGAGACGCTTTGGAAATTCTTTATGTCTATGTCTTCCATATATGTCGCCAGTTTTTTATCCCTTGATTGAGTTGAGCCATGCGCTGAACCCGGAAACGGTCTCGAACCCCAGCAGGTTGAACATTATCCCCGCTATGGACACCAACGCCCCGTTGTCAGCACCTGTCACGACCCCGCCGTCCTGGTATTTCATTATCCCGTTGTACCCGTCCAGTTTCTCATAAGTGCCGTCAATCCTCACCAGTGCCGACGTGCTTGCCCCGACTGAGATGCCGTAAACGTCGATGGCCGGGGTGTCGCCTGTCTTGGCTATGGTGAACAGCAGGGAGCCGTCCTTGTGCGTCACAAGGCTGCCTTCGATGTAGACCTGCGTGAACGTCCCCCGGTGGCGGTGACGTCCTTTACCGTCGCGTTCCCTGCGGAATCGATGGAGAAGTTCCCGTTCTTGCTCTTGATGCTGGAAACGGTGACGTTGTCCATTGTCCCGCTTGTCGCGGTGATTGCCCCCGAGAACGAGCCGCTGGTTGCCGTGACGGCACCGGTGAACGACCCGCTCGTCGCGGTCACCTTTCCCGTGAAAGAACCGCTGGTGGCTGTGACTTCCCCCGTGATATGTGCGTCAGTGGCATACAATGTCCCATTCTCATTCACGCGGAACGGCGCGCTGTCGAGGCTGGTGCTCCCTACCGCGATTCTCGTCTTGTCCCCGCTGAGCGTGCCCGAAAGCACGGTCGTGGGGTTGCCGGAGCTGTCGTTTATCACCAGCTCGTTGCTGGAGAGGAACGTTATCTTGGCGTTCTTGGCAAGCAGGAACGTCAGGAATATGGACGCGACGTTCTGGCTCGTTTCTTCCCAATACGTGGTGTTCTTGTATGTCAGGCTGGAAGACGAGGTGTGCGTCTTCTTGCAGATGTACGCTTCCCACCCGGTGGTGAGGCTGTCGTTCTGCACCAGCGCCACGTCGAGGAACCTCACGTCAGCGTCCTCGAGCGCCGTGTCGTTCCGGTATTCCCGCCCGGTGACCCATTCCGATTCCCTTATGCAGCAGCCGGAGAGCCCCGGGCTTCCGTCCGCACCGTCGGAGCCGTCCTTGCCGTCTTCACCGTCCGCACCGTCCTTTATGACCGGGATGGTTTCCATGTCCGCCAGCACGTTGCTGCTGTTGTATAGCCGGAACACCACGCTTGACGAGGCGGATGTGACGGACAGGTTGCTGGCTATCGTGTATGTCGGTTCCGCGCCGCTGTCGCGCTGGTATGTCATGCGGTATCCCGACGGCAGCGACGACACCGAAGTGACGGTGCCCCCGTCATTCTTCGTCAGGATGCAGTTTACAGTGGTGTTCAGGTAGCTTCCGTCCTTGCCCACCTTTATCACGTTGATTGACGGCAGGAGCTGGTACAGTACCGCGTTCTTGCCGTCCGCGCCGGGCTTCACCTTCAGGACGCGGAAGGACGCTTTCCTTTCGTACACCGTGCCGTCATACGTGCCCTTCACCGTGTAGGACACTTCAAAGGAATCGGCGACGCTTGCCGCTATGGAGGTGATGGTGGAAGTTCCGCCTGACGGGTCGTCGGATACCGACACCCCGCTTACTGCCGCGCTGGTTATGGCTGTTATGGGCATCTCCTCCGTGTTGTAATACATGGAGAAGTTGATGGTGATGGGCAGCCCCGACGTGACGTTGCCTTCCGTGTCGCACGCCACGGACGCCATCTCGTTGTCGAGGTCCAACACGACCGCGCCCAACGCGTCCGTCCCGTCCCTCATCACGGGCACGGTCTCTTCGTCCATCACGGTGGAGCCTTTCAATATCTTGAAGCCTACGGACTGCATGCCGCCGTCCACGTTGATTGACGCCCTGGCGCCGGTGTAATTGTTGTGTTGTTCCCCGTCCACGTACCCGTTCAAGGTGTACCCGGAGGGCAGCGACGAGATTATCGAGGAGCTTTCCCCGTCGGTCTTCATCACGCTGCATTTGACGGACGATACGGACAGTTCCCCGTTTTTGTCCACCTTCACGGCCGACGGCTCCACGACGAGGCTGTATATGACCGCGTTTTCCCCGTCCGCGCCGGGCTTGACCTTGTTCACTTTGATATATGCGGTACGTTCATAGGCCTGCCCGCCGAATGTCCCGGAACAGGTCACCGGTATGCTTACCACGTCCGGCGTGTAATCCGCGATTGATGTTATGGTGATTTTCCCCGTGTCCTTGTCCGCCGTCGCTTCAACGCCCGCAGGCTCTTCAACGGTCAAGGAGTTCAAGGCTATCTTTTCCACGCCGTAGTACATTGTCACTGTTGATTCTATCGGAAGCCCCGCCGTCACGTTGCCGTCCATGTCGCATGCCACGGACGCCATCTCGTTGTCCAAGTCCGCCAGTATGCTCGTGAACCCGTCCGTGCCGTCCGATACTACGGGCACCGCTTCAGTGTCTATCAATACCCCTTCCTGGTACAGCCTGAACTCTATCGACTTCCCGAGGTTTTCGGTGGGGACGTCGTCATTGATTGAATAACCCGTTTCTTGTAGCCCGTCTTTCCTGACTGCCATGCTGATATTGGCGGGAAGCGTTTCCAGCCTTTCCACGCCCTTGCCGTCAATAAGATTCACCCCGCAGCTGACATACGGCTCAGAATAAATCCCCGTTTTGTCTATTTTCACGACGTCCACGCTTGGGGAAAGCTGGTAGAGGGTGGCGTTTTCCCCGCCTTTCATTTTCAGCACCGTCATTTTCGTGCCCCGTGTGACTTTCACGCCGTCATCATCCGCCGTGATGGTCACATTTATGTTGAAGCCCTCTTCCGTTTCCTGCGGGATTGATTCCACGGTTATGGTCTGGCTTTCCATATCGACGGAATGTGCCACGCCGTCGGGGGCATCGACGGTTATGGCGGATATGGGGAGCGCCTTTGTCCCCCTGTAAAAGGCATACCCGGTAGTGATGGGCAGCCCCGCGACGACATTGCCTTCCGTGTCGCACGCCACCGATGCCATCTCGTTGTCGAGGTCTACCGTGTACACGTCGTTGCCGTCACGTATGATGGAAACGGAGAAACGCTTGTCGAACAGGGTGTTCCCTTCGCAGTTCACCTGTATGTCCACGAAACAGTTTTCAGTCGCCGTGATGTCGTCTATCGACACGATGCCCGCATCCACGGACGCCGTGCACCCTTGAGGGCTTAACGAGACGACGTAAGTCCCCTCTTCCACGGTTGTCGAATAAACCAGTTCCTGCGTGCCCTTGAATGCCTGTATGTGGGTTTGTATGCGTTTTTGCGTCGTGATGACATTTTCGTCGCCCGTGGTCACGTTGCTGTCCCCGGTGGTGACATTCAGGCTTTCCAGCAACGAGATGATGTTGCCGTCCCCGTCCATCTTCACCACACGCTCGTATGAGGAAAGCGAGACATTGTACGCGTCTTCCCCCTTGAACGCTTCTTCCGTTTCCGGCGTGAACTGGATGTTCACACCCGTGAAATAGCAGTTCTCCTGGAACGTGCCGTACCCGTGCATGGTCATGCCGCCGATGGAGAGCCCTTCCAGAAGCCCGTCCTGCATGGAGATGTTCCTGGTCGGGTCTATCACCCATGTTTCAACGTCCTTCAGGCGGCGGGTGTAATAGCGGGTCTCGTATGTCATGGCCTGGCGCGAGGTGTCCGTGAAGTTGCCGTATGCGAAGAAGTTCATCCCTTTCATCGGGTGCACGGACGTGCCTGCCTGCAGCGCGTAACGGAATTTCATTGTCCCGGGCGCGTTTTCGGTGATTTCCACCGGTGTGAAATATGATGTGGAGAACCCGGCGTAGCTGTAAAACCCGTTCCCGTCCTCCGCGTCGTCCTCCATGTTGCCGCCGTCAAGGTTGTGGAACACCCCGCGGCAGATGTCATTGACGTGCAAGGTGCCGTACTGCCCCTCCAGCAGGTCAAGCTCCGCCACGCGGTTTTCCGTGTCCACCGACTTTATGGTGCCGAACGCGAACGTGTTCGCCTTGTCCCCTGATATGACGTCAATGCAGTTGAACGTGATTTGCGGGACTACCAGCTCGTCGCGCAGGTACGCCCCGTCAGCCTCCACGTATGTCCTGCCTGATTCGTTTTTGTAGAATGCCCCCCCCGGCACCGCCGAGCATCCCCTGCGTGAACTGGAAGAAGTGCGCGCCGCCAAGCATCCGGAGCAGGAAGGACGTGCTGTCCTCCTTGTCCTTGCGCAGGAACTGCCTTATGGTGCGCAGCGCGGAGAATACGTTGCTGTCCGATGCCGGGGTGGAATCGTTCACCCGGATGACGTACACCCCGCCTCCGCCTCCCGTATATGTCTGCCCTTGGTATGTGAGCGAGTCCACCTTGTCCTCCAGTTCCCCGAGGCGTGAGTATTGCGTGCTTTCCCCTATCGTGTAGACCGGGTTGTCATAAGGGATGTCGAGGCACATCTCCCAGCCTGTCACGCGGGAGGAACGGCTTCCTTGCGGGAAATAACCCGGGTTCACAAGGCTTATTTTTTGCCCGACGTCGAACGTGCGTGCAAGCAGGTCTTCCTTCACCCAGCTCTGCCGCAACGTGACGGTATATGTGCCGTCGTCCACCATGGACTTTTTGACGTATTCCTCGGTACGTTCAAGGAGCTCCTTCTCTGCGAACGGCACGTAGTGGTCGGAGACGAGCTGTATGTCGAAGCCGTATAGGATGTACTCGTCGCCGTCTTCGGGCTTCAGCACGTCGTCGGGAAGCAGCCTGCCGTAATCCTCGTTGGCGACTATTTCCCAAAGCTGTTCCGCAGGGTATGCCCCCTCGGGGTTGAAAGTCACGCCGAAATCAAGCCCGTTCAGCTTCCCTGACTGGAAGACTATCCTCAGTTCCTCGCCTTCAAGGATATAATCCTCGTCGAACTCAAGCCCGGTGTCCGTGTACTGGTAGGCGGTGAACGTGCCGGCCTCGTTCCCGTCTTCGTCCTCTATGGAGCGTTCCACCCCTTTCACGCCCGACAATGTTCCCGTCCGGCGGGGATAGATGTCGTCGAACACGACGACCGTTTCCACGACCTCGTTTTGAGCCATCCCCGGGTATGCGTCCACGTATGGCGTGCCTTCCGGCAGCATGAGGCGTTTCTGCACCACGCCGTTCACGGTCATGTCCGCCTCCGATGGGCGGTAGTTTTCGGGGATGTTGCGGGTGGAGCCGAAGGCGTACACACGTGTGGCGAACGTGCCCTTGCTCTCGCTGCGGGACATGGACGAGGCTTCGACGCCTATCTCCACCTTTACCTCGTCGCCGAGTTCGCAGTGCCCGAAGTGTATCACGTTGTCGGTGATCCACACGTCGCAGTCCCATGCGTCTTCCCCGCCCATCGAGAAAAGGGCGTCGAGGAGGCTCGTGTTGTCGTATGTCATTGCCACGGCCTTGTTCTCCACCGTGGAGTCTATGCTGATTTGGAAGTCTTGCCCGGAATAGGTGAAGCCGAGCGCCTTGAGGTTGCGCAGGAACACGCCCATCTGGACGTCGAGCGCGGCGGTGAGCGACCATGACGCCTCGCTCCCTGCAGACTCCGGGGTGTATTTGAATATGAAGTTGTTCCACAGCCAATAGTAGGCATCCATGCGGAGCTGGTATTCATAGCCCCCGGTCGATGTGTCGTATGCCGGGTTTTGGAGTTCCGTCACATAGTACACCTTTGCGAGCTTCCCGCCCAGCGCTTCGTCGAACAGCCCCCTGAGGTCGGCGTATGTCCCTATGCCGAAGTCTATGGGTTCGCGCAGGGTGAACGGGAGCACGATATAATCATGCTCCATGAGGCTGTAATATCCTTTCGCGCCGTTATTTACGGGTATGGAGAGCAACGTCTCGCCTGATACGGATTTTATGTCGATGTTCATGCAGCAAATTTCACAAACAAACGTGGGGATATCACAATGCCGGGCACTGCCGGCCTTCACAATCCCGGGAGTTGTGAAATCATTCCCTTGTTGCGGAAATATGGAAGCCCTGTATTGGCGGTTACATTTCCTGCAATAACCGCTAAGAAGTACTATGGCTTGGCAGGACTATTGTTAAAAAAGTAAATAAGGCTTAATAGTATTGAGAAGTATGCTTTTGTGTGTATATTTGTATCGCAAAAAAACGATTATGTACCTCTAAGCATGAAAAGGGAGCTTATTAGTGTAGCTTTTGTAGGTGTATATGATAATATACAGCCAATGATACCAGGATTGGATAATAAATTCTGCAGGCATTTGTATGACAACCCCGACGAAACAATAAATGGGATGTCTGCGGAAGGGTACACTATTTCGATAAACAAAAAACCGTTCCCCTTGGTCGTATTTAACCTGCAAAAAATAATATTCAAATCAGGAAATATAGATACGCTTGCCACTTATGTTCGCAAAGTGAAAAATGAATTTATAGGGAAGGGGTTTAGCCCAAAGTATTCAGCCTTTGGTATTAATTATGAATATCAGTTTTTAGATTTGGATAATAAATCAGATTTATGGATAAGCGATAGGTTTCTTAAGCCTGACGTGTTTGGTGGTAAAGAGAAAAAATGTAATGTTTTGAGCCTGCGTTTTGATATTAATGATTCTGAAACCGTGAATATGTCCTTTGAGCCAAGGTTCGGTATACATAATGGCGTTTTTATGGGCATAAACCATCATCATGCTTCTTATCTTGAAGAATTACCGGAAGAAGATACCTTAAAAGATTTATACAGAAAGTCTAAATCTAAAATAGAGCAAGACTTTTTGCCTTTTTTATCACATTAATAAATGGATACATATAGTTATAAAATAGGTGCTGCACTATTAGCTTTTGCGGGTGTAACAAATACAGATGTTAGTTCTAATATAAGTATGCCTATTTCTGGTGCTTATGTGAAAACTTCAGTCATAGATACTCGTAGTGATGGATTAAAGCTAATCACTGATTTTGCAATAAGTATTCCTAAAAAAAATTACCGTGGAATATATAAAAAAATTGCAAGTAGTGATATGTATAAATCTGCATATAGCAATCGCAGTTTGGGTGAAGTTACTATAATTGAGGATTGATATGATGTGGATAGAAGAACCTGTTGATGAAATTACTCAGGGTTCAATAGTTGATGGTGTCGATTGGGGGTTTGAGTATAATCCTTTAAGCATTGTGTTTTCCAATGCTTGTGATTTATCACATGACAAAAGTAGTTTCTTGATTGTAGCCGCATTAGTATCAGCTGCTGATGTATTATCCAGTTCTAAGGAATTTAAAAGCTTGACAGGAAGTGCGAGCGAGGACAAAGGACTAACAAACAAGCAATGGAAGTCTTTGTCAGATATGCTTAAATCATACATTCATAACAAGAATATATGTCGATATTATTTCTTTGACCCCCAGCCAGTGATAGAATGCGGTTTGCTATTAGTTGATTTCCAATTAATTAAATCTATTCCTATAACAGATATCAATAGGCTTGATTATATAGGACAGATGAAATCACCGTTTACTGAACAAATGATGATGCGCTTCACAAGTTATACATCCAGAATCCCAAGTGATAGAGTGAATGAAAGTTTAGAGAATAGATATATAGAAGAACTTTCAGCAGGTTATCATCAAAGGTCATAAAAATATTCATATATAAAAAAGAGCGGCAGTTCCACAGACGGGGTTGCCGCTTTGCATTTGTCTTCAATTTAAAGCATATTGGCATGGAATCGTGCCGGGCATCCTCATTCCCTGTCCGCCGGGTTGGGTTCGGTGGCTTTCATGCTGAGGTGCCCGAAGCACCTGTCGCGGCTCAGGCCGTAGGATATGTTCTTCCCCGTATAGACCATCTTGTACACTTCGCTGCCAAGCGCGGGCACCATTACCGTGAACGACCCCTTTGCCAGTTCATCCCCGAAGGCTTTCTTTTTCGCCCTGTAGTCCGCCTCCGACATGCCGGTTATCGTGAAGCCCAGCGTTATCTCGCGTGAGTCCACCTTGGGATTCCCGGTGTCTATGCGCACGCCGTCCTCCAGCCGGCTCTCGTCCTCGATGTAGTCTTTCATGGGTGGCGGCGTGTCTATCGCGTCGAGGAAGCCCTCGGCCATGTTCACCCCCCATTCATTCCATGCGTCTTTCCCGTTTATGTATAATTCCCCTGTCATAACCTGCCTGTGTTTATTTTTACCTGTGCCATGTCAAGCTGCATCTGCTTGATGGGCTTTATTATCTCCCCTGTGTTTTCGCTTATCTGCTGCAGCTCGAGGTAGGAGTTGGCAAGAATCGTGCGTGTCTCCTCGGCGATGTCTTCCAACCCGCCAAGGTCAAGGCTTATGCCATTGCCGCCCTCCGTTTTCCTGCTTCCCGTGTAAGCCGTGCCCGAGCCTGACATGGAAAGCAGCGTTTCAAGCTGCGCCTCCTGTATCGCCTCGCGCCGGAGGTCGGACTCGTACATGGCGGTGAACCGCCCGTTCAGTTCCGACGCCTGGTCTTGCGTCATGGTCTCGAACCCCTTGCTTGATGCGGATTGCTGGGACTTCGACCAGCCGAACTGCGCGGCAAGCTCGTCGCGGTCTTCAATCATCGCGCTTATGAGCTCCTTGTATTGTTCCCTCAAATCCTCTATTTCCCCGCTGTCGATGTTGCCGCTCTCGCCATACATGTCCCATGTGTCGATGAGCTTCTGTATCTGGCTTTTGTACTTGCTTTCTATGAACCCGCGTATGATGGATTCCTTCAGCATGCTTTCGAAGTCATCGCACATGTCGCTGTACGAGTATTCCATGTCCGACAGGTTCGAGACGAAATCGTCCCTCATGGATTCGAAGGTCATGCCCGAGAAAGTCTCCGACACGTCCTCGAGGAAAGCCTCCGCCCATTTGTATTGTTCCTCAAGCTGTTCCATTATCGCCTCGACCATCTCCCGCAGGATGTCGCTTTCGCCGGAAGAGATTATGCCGTCTTCCATCATCTCGGACATCTGTTCCCTCAAGGACTCGATGAAAGGCGTGAGGTCTGCCATCAGGGATTCGGTCACCATGTCCTTGATGATGCCGTTGATGAAGTCCTTCGCGGAGGTCGCCCTGCTTTCCGCGCCCGACCACACGTCCACCAGCGCGTTGGCAAGGTTGCTTATCTGTGTCTTCGTTTCCTGCCCGAATATGGCGTCAAGCTGGGCTTCCTTGTTTTCCTCTATTTGTTCCTTGACGGATTCCAGTTCCTCTTCCCATTCCTCTATGAGGGAGGTGTCGGCACGGGTGCCGAGGTTTTTCTCCGCCTCGATGCTTTCAAGGATAAGGTCGTATTGCTGTTGCAGGAGGTCGTATTGCTGCTTGAGCAGCCCTGCCTTTTCCGTCGAATATGCCTCCGACACGGCATCGGAGAGCTTGTCGTAAGCCTTCTGCAGCTCCTCGAGACCTTCTATGTCAGATTCACCGAACAGGCTGTCCGCCCATCCGTACTTGTCGGCGAGCTCCCTGTTCAGTTTGTTTATTATCCCTTCTATCGACATTTGCTCTTCGGCTGTCACGACCCCGTCCGCCCATGCCTCTATGAGTTTTTCCCTCACGTTCTCCATGACGGGGGAAGCGTCGGCCTTCATGGACTCCGTAATCATGCCTTTTATCATGTCCTCCACGAAGTCCTTGGACATTTTCTGCGTGCTGCTGCCGCCTCCGAGCGCGTCTTGGTAGGCGGTGACGAAGTCTGATATTGCCGACTGTATGTCCGACCCGAAAATCGCGTCCTTCATGGCTTCTTTGTTCTCCTCGATTTGGGCGTTGATGTCTTCAAGGTCTTCTTCCAGCTCGCTGATGTAGTCGGTTTCGGGGTTCGTGTACTTTTGTTCTTCGGCAATCCTCTTCCTGATGAGTTCCGCCTGCTCCCGGAGGTTCTCGTTCTGTTGTTCAAGTATCCTCACGGAATCCTCCGAGTAGGTCTTTTCCAGCGTTTCAGAGAGCTTGTCGTAAGCCTTCTGCAGCTCTTCAAGCCCTTCTATGGCGTTGTCACTGGAACTTCCCGACGCGGTGCGGTCATAGCCCGTGGCGGCGGCTATCTCGTCGCGGAGTGCCATGGCTTCATTGACGTATCCCATGTACTCTTCGGCGAGCGCGTTCCTCTCGGATTCCGTGAGTTCGTTGTCCTCCATCGCCTTCCCGAATTTTTCCCACCATGCCTCCAGCTTGTCGTAATACAAGTCGCCGATTTTGTTTGAAAGCATGGCGCGCATGAAATATTCGGCTATGCTGTCTGCCGCGTCCTCTGCCGAGGCGTCCATGTCCATCAGGGTGTCGATGAAACTGTCATACAGCGTGCTGAAGGATATCTGGGTCAGGCTCTCGTTCAGTTCTTCCGTTATTTCGTCAAGTTTCCCCGCCTGTTCGATGTAGTCTTCCAGCTTCTCCACGACGCGTTCCCCGTACCCGCCTTCACCGGCATCCCGCATAGCGTTCCATATCTCCACGTTGCCCTGCAGCGCCTTCATTTGTTCAGGTGTCCAGTCCCAAAGGTCTTCCGTGCCCGAAAAGGTCTCGTCTATGTTCTGTCGTATCCAGTCTATCCAGTCTTGGCTCCAGCCCATGTAGTACTGCCATGAGTGGTGCGAGTTGTGGTACCCGGCTTGCGCCTGTGCGATTTCGAGGTAGTTCCTGTTCTGTTCCTCCTGGTATTCGTAGGCTTGTTTGGCTGCCGCCACGGATTGTGTCCCGCGCCCTTCTTTTATTGTGTCGTTGAGCGCGTCGATGCTCCCCTGCAGCGCCTCGTTACGGTCTGTCAGGCGGTCGATGGTCTCCTCCACTTCCTTCGCGTTGCTGCCGTTCCAGTTTATGCTTCCGAAGCCGCCGAAGGTGATGGTGTCGAGTATGCCCCCGATGCCGTTGGCGACCGAACTCCCTATGTCCTTGACGATGTTCAGGCTGAGTATGTCTTCAAGTAGGCTGTCCACGGCCCCGAGTACCGTGTCCACTATCCCTGACGCGATCCCGCTTATCCCTTTTTCAGCAATCAAGTCTAATATGCCGAGGACTGACGACAGGATGGAGCCTACCAGCCCAGCTTCCCCCAGGCTTTCACTGAGCGCGGAGGTGACTTTGTTGTCGCCGAACAGCTTGTCGAACCCCCCGGCAAGCGCGTCGCCGAGCTTCCCCGCCAGTTCCCCCCCGGTGAAGAGCTGGTCAAGCTGCATCACCCCTTGCCCGATTCCTTCCAGGCTTCCCGAGGCAAGGGATTTGAGCCCGGGTTCGAGGCTGCCGAACATGTTTGACGCCTTCTCTGCCGATTCCTGCAGCCCGGATGTGGCCTTTTGCACCTCTTCCCCGAAATGAAGCACGTCTTGCGAAGCCCCGCCAAGGGCGGAGGAGGCTTCGTCCACGGCAATGCGGGCGGCGTCTTGCGCGCCGGTGTCCCCGCTGTCCTCCGCAAGCCTCAACGCTTCCCTCGCTTCCGCGAGCCTTTTGGCGGCGGCTGCCTCTTCCTTCTGCGCCTCCATGTATTTTTCCATGGAATCACGGTATGCCGCGAGGTCTTCCGCCATTTCACCGAATATCCCGCCGTCCCATGCGGACTGCGACTGCCTGAGGCTCGATATTAGGCTGTACAGGATTTCCTTTTCCGCGAGGCTTGACGACCGGAAGGATTCGTCCGATGCTATTTCTTCCAGCCTGTCTATGGTGGGTTGCAGCTGCTCCTTGAACATCACCCCGAAGCCGCTGAACACGCTTCCCCAGTCGATGGCCTGCTTTATGGCGTCTATTTCCACTTGCTGCACGGCGTTGTCGCGCTGCTTTTCCAGCGACAAGCGTTCCCCTTCGGTCTG
>CAYZTO010000033.1:0-17622 GCA_964481365.1 uncultured Parabacteroides sp.
ACTTCCGACCTCCACGTCCCGAACGTGGCGCGCTAGCCAACTGTGCTACATCCCGTTGTCTTTATGTTGCGAAAACTGCCTCTGCGTTTTCGGCTGCAAAGGTAGGGATTATTTCAAAACAGCCAAAGCGATGCACGACTTTTTTCGCCGCGCCGCCGTTTTTAAAACTGCTTCATACGTTTTGCCTGCGAAGTGGGGATTTCCCCGATTCCTGTAACATCCTTTAAGACACCCTTGACAACCTTTTTCCCGCTTTCTCAATCTTATATAGAAACAAAAGAGACAAGATATGATAAGACGAAATGTTATCGTTGCGGCTGTGGTGGCTGTTGCTGCCGTGCTGGGTGCTGTGGGCGTGCCATCGGAACGGGTTTCGGCGGCACGTGCAGTGGCAATGGAGCAGGGAGAGGACGGATGCACGCCTGCGTATGTCAAAACGCTGGTGGCACGCATGGGTGATGAGTTGGAGAAAGATTCCGGCAGGTTTCCGGACTTGATACGCGGGATGGAGGATTGCGCGCGGCAATGCGGAGACTCTGCCACGGCTGCACTGCTCCGTTCGCTTACTGCGGAGATGTATGCACGCTATTACAAGAATAACCGTGGGACGATAGACCGTCTGACGGACTTGCAAGGTTATGTCCCTGAAGATATAAGGGAATGGAGCGGCAATTTGTTTGAAGATAAGGTGCGGGAAATGCTGCGTGCGTCGCTCAGTCCTGCCGATGTGTTGCAGGCAACGCCGTCGTCTGCGTTTGCGGAGCTGCTCGAAGGCGGCGGGAGCGATGCTGCCGTGTTGAGGCCTTCGCTGTTCGACTTCCTTGCCTACCGCGCCATAAGCATACAACCCGAGGCGGAATGGTACGAGTCTTTGGTTGCATTCCACCGTGCCGACGGGAACGTGTCTGCATTGTTGATGGCAGAGTTGCAATACGCGGAGTTTTTAAGGGAATGTTCTTCAAATTCGTTTTCGGAAGAACGCTATGGGGCAAAACTCGACAGTATGGCGGATGCCTACCGCACAGACCCTTATGCAGTGGAAATCGCCAAACAGCAGTGGCTGCTGAAGGAGCAGGAACAGTATCTCCAGCCTTCGGATGCGTTGCGGGATAGTGTTCGCGGGGAGTTGTACCGTTTGGCGGGGGAAATGCTCAGCGAATATCGCAGTTCGCCACAGGCTGCTTTCTTCGAGAACCGCATTGCGCAGTTGGAGCAGCCCCGCGTCTCGCTGGAACACAACCGCAACGTGTACCCGGGCAAGGCTTTGCGCCTGAGAATCGGATACCGGAATGTTCCGCAATTGACGGTGCGTATTTACAGGAATTCCGCCCTTCCGGAAGTTGCCCTCCGCACAGGCGAACAGAAAAAGAAGGGCAAGGTGGTGAAGACTTTGTCGTATAAACTCAACTTGCCGGATACGTATTGTATGCACGATACTGTTGTCGAAATCCCTATGGCAGAACCCGGACTGTACCTTTGCGAGGTGAATGATGCCCTGAAACGGATTGACGAAACCGTGTCCTTCAGCGTGAGCAGCCTGTCCGCTTCTGCCCGCCGCCTTGCGGATGGGACTACGGAGGTACTCGTGGCAGACTATTGGACGGGGAAGCCTTTGCAAGGCGCATTTGTGGTTGGCTACAATATGTCGGGACAAAGGCAGCCGCGAAGTCTTGATACCGTGAGGACAGGAATCAACGGATTGGCGCAGTTCTCCCCGCAATACCGCAAATCATTGGAATGTGTGCGTGCATTCATTCCTGCCGACACTGCATCGTTCGTGTCGAATGTCCCCGGATATTATACCCGCAAGGAAGCACCTGTGCAGATGTCGGTTTCGTTGTTTACCGACCGGTCGCTCTACCGACCCGGACAGACGGTTTCTTTCAAAGGCATTGCATTCATTGCCGACGAAGAAAAGCCCTGCACGGTTTCCGGGGAAGAGATAAACATACGTCTGAGGGATTCCCGTGGGCAGGAATTGGCAATGCAAACCTTCCGCACAAATGACTTCGGCTCATTCAATGGCGAGTTTACGTTACCTGATGTCACGCAGAACGGAGTATTCCATCTTGTTGCGGAACGGGGACAGGCATCATTCCGGGTAGAGGAATACAAACGTCCGTCGTTTGCCCTTGAGGTTGAGCCTGTCCGCAAGGAAGTATTTTTCAACGAAGAACTGGAGCTAAAAGGTTTTGCCCGTACATATTCCGGAGTGGACCTTCGCGAAGGAAAATTGGCATGGACAATCACAAGACGGCCGCTATGGGGAGGCGGAGTATTGCGTTTACCGGGTTACAGCTTCCGCAGCGAACAAGTTTCTAACGGAACGGCAACTCTCCGCTCCGACGGGACATTCTCGATTCCGTTTACTGCATCGGTAGATTCATCGATTGCCAATAATACGGATTTCATTTCATACAATTACATCCTGAATGTTGCCATGACCGATTCACGCGGCGAAACTCAAGGGTGCGACTATGCTTTCACCGTTGGGAATCGTGGTCTGCGGCTCTCTGTTTCTGCTGAAAACCGTATGGATAAAGAAAAAGCAGCCGTGAGTGTAAGTGTACACACATTGAATAATGAAGAAGTGGCGCGCAAAGGAACTTTCAGCTTATACCGTTTGGGCGATGACGGCACGGCCACAGCTTTGGCTGATTCAGGTATCATCGCGACAAAAGACACGCTGAGAAATATCTTCTCTTCTTTGGAATCGGGGAAGTATCGTCTTGCTTTTTATGTAAATGATACGCATGGCAACGCGTGTTCGTCAAGTCGGGATATTATTTTTTACGGGACAGACGACAAATGCCCACCTATCAATACTCACACATGGATTTTGCAAGAAAAAATGGAATGCAACCCCGGTGAAACTGCCGGCTTCGTATTCGGCACGGCAGATACGATGGCTTATGTCCTCTACGAGATATACAATGACTCCGGCAAGCGCGTGGAGTTGCAACGTTTCACCTTCAATAACGAGAACCGCCGGTTCGTCTTGCCTTTCCGGGAAGAATACGGGCGTTGGGCGAATGTCCAGTTGTCTTTTGTGAAGGAAGGAAGCCTCTACCAGGAAGTTTTCACGATAACGCGCCGCCGTCCTGACCGTAAACTGACGTTCCACACGCTCTCGTTCCGCGACAAACTCATCCCCGGGACTCAAGAGCAATGGAAGTTCCGCATCACGGCGTCCGATTCGCTCCCGGTACGCGCAGAAGTGCTGGCTGGGATGTACGATTTTTCCCTCGACCGGCTGTATCCTTTCAAATGGAACTTCTATACGGGAGCCAGGAACTATTTTCCGTCGTATTCTTTCCGTTCCGGGGAATGTTTCAGCCTTAATTCATGCTCAGGAAGCAGCAAAATAACATTGAAGTCCGTCCCGGAATACAAATTCGACCGCATTTTCGATGCGTGGACGGCTCTGTTCCCCGTTGAAACGTACACAAGGATGTACGCGACAAGCAGCCGCGCCTTTTCTTCAGACAATACGCTGCTGAAGACAGAATCCGCGCCTCAGGCAGGTGACTTGGCAGTCGCGGACTACGCTGCGGGTGCTCCGGAATCAGAAGAAGGAGAACCGGATGGCGGCAGTATTCCGGAGATAAGGGAAAACTTTGCCGAAACTGCCTTCTTTTATCCTGTTTTGGTGACAGATTCCGACGGGACTTTCTCTTTCAGCTTTACAGTTCCTGAAAGCAACACCACATGGAAGCTCCAACTCCTTGCAATTACAGACAGCCTCAAATCGGGTTACCTTATGCAGAAAGCAGTAACGAGTAAACCGTTGATGGTACGCCCCGACTGGCCGCGATTCCTGCGCGAAAGCGACGAAGTATCCATTGCAGCGCAAATAATAAATCAATCGGGTGAATTTGTTGAGGGAAACGCCCGCCTGGAATTATTCGACCCAGAGACAAACCTGCCTGTCGCCGGTATAACAGGGCAACAACAGCCTTTTGCTTTGCCTGGAGACAGTTCGGCGACACTTCGCTGGTCGTTCACTGTCCCTGAAACAAAAGACGGAGTAACTGCATGCCGCATTATTGCCGACGCTACATCTGCGGGCGACGGTGAACAGGTGCTTATCCCCGTTTTGCCGTCGGCAGAAGTAGTAACAGAATCCGTTCCTTTCTTCCTGAGCGGAGAAGGGACTAAAACAATCGGATTGCCCCTGTCCGGAAAAGGTTCAACCATGAGTGCAGTCGTTGAAATCAGCGCGAATCCGGTGTGGTATGCAATCCAGGCACTGCCTACCCTTGCCAGCGCATCCGAGGATGATGCTTTGTCGTGGTTTTGTGTTTATTATACCAACGTGCTGGCTGATTTTATCGTCAGGACCCACCCCGAACTGAAACCCGTGATACAAAAATGGCTTGCAGCCGGCAGCGAATCCGGTTTGGTGTCGAACCTTGAGAAAAATCCAGACCTGAAAGCCGTAGTTTTGGAAGAAACCCCGTGGGTTCTCGACGCCGTATCGGAAACAGGGCAAATGCACCGCCTCGGACTCCTGTTCCAACCCAACCGGGCGGAAGGTATGCGCCGTTCTGCACTCAGCCGCCTTGCCGGACTGCAACTACCCTCCGGCGGATGGGGCTGGTTCAAGGGAATGAGGGAAAACCGCCACATCACACTGCAAATCCTGAAGGGAATGGCGCAGCTTTCGGGGTTGGGAGCCGTTGAATATTCCGAAGAAGAGAAGAAAATGCAGGTTGAGGCAATCGCGTATCTCGACAGGAGGATAAAATCCGACTACGAATCGTTGCTGCGCACGCCGCCGGTTATTGAAAAACACATTCCTTCCTCCGAACAGGTGGAATACCTTTATGTACGCAGTTTTTTCCGCGACATACTGGAGGGCGAAGCTGCTGAAGCCGTGCGTTATTTCACCCGCCGGGCAACGGAAACGTGGAAAGAACTCCCGCTTTATTCCCGCGCAGCGTTGGCACGTGTTTTATGGAAAAATGGCGACAAGGAAAGGGCTACGGAGATAGCAAAATGGTTTGCCGGTACCGCCAGCAGCGACGCAGAGATGGGTGTATATTGGAAAAACAACCGCAGCCGCACGTCGGGGCAGTATTCAACCGTCGAAACCCACTGCCTTGCAATGGCGATGATGGGTGAAACCATGCCCGGCAAGCTCCCGGAGGCTGGGCTGAAGCAGTGGCTCCTCAACCAGAAGCGCACGCAGGCGTGGGAATCGGCTCCGGCTTCGCTGAATGCCATTTTCACCCTGTTGGAAGGCGAAACAGACTGGCTCGGTAGCGGCAGCAACCGTTGCGTGGTATCTTTCGGGGGAAATAATTACCCTGCCGACGACGGGATGGCAGCTTTGGGCTACCGGCGCATCGTCATCAGCCCTGCGGAGGGGGAAAAATTGCCCGCAACCGTCTCCGTCACGAAAGAAGGCGAAGCCCCGGCGTGGGGAGCTGTCTATGTACAAAGTATTTTCCCGCTTCGCGAAATGCCAAAAGCCGGCGGAAGCCTCAGCGTGGAAAAGAAAATCTTCCTTGAAACCCCTGCAGGTGGTGGGAAGCAACTTCGCGAACTTGAAGCAGGCGAAACGCTCCGCGTGGGCGACCGTGTGACAATCCGCCTCACCCTGCGCAGCGACAGGGATATGTCGTTTGTGGTTTTGAAAGACCTGCACGCCGGATGCCTTGAGTCTGCGGGGCAGCTTTCGGGAATGTCGGCATCCGGAGGCTTGTTTTTTTACCGCAACCCGAAAGACACGTCCGAAAATTTCTATTTCGACAGCCTTCCGGAGGGAACTTACGTGCTCGAATACAGCGCGTATGTGGCAAGGCAGGGCGGATACGCCGGCGGGACAGCCACGCTCCAGTGCCTCTACGCCCCGGAGTTCGTCTCGCGCAGCGAAAGCACGGTGCTCGAAGTCGCCCCCGCGCAATTTTAGGGCAAAAACCGGATTTTCCCCCTTCCGTAGGGCTACGGAAGCAAGAATTTGGGGGTGAAATACCCTCTGTAGGGCTACGAAAGGGACTTTCGGGCAAATTTCTACCCTTCGTAGGGCTACGGAAGCCATTTTCGGGCAAAATTCCACCCTCTGAAGGCCTACGGAAGCCACTTTTGGGTGAAATTCTCCCCTCCGTAGGGCTACAGAAGCCATTTCAACGGCAAAAAGTCCCTTCCGTACCCCTACGGAGCCTGTTCCATCTGGAAAAACTCCCTTCTGAAGGCCTACGGAAGGAAGTAAACGGGGAGGAAGTTGGGGTTGCAAGGGTTTTGAAGATATTGCAGTCCGAATCCCTTGCTTTTTCTGCCTGCATATTTACACATTCGCATTATTCAGACGGTAGACATTGCCCGGGATGGATTTTACAGAACCATTCATCTCCAATTCGAAGAGCAACGGGCTTAATTGTTGTATCGGCATTGATAATCGGAGGGCTATATCGTTGATATGTTTTTCCCCGTCTGCTTTCAACAGCTGTAGGACTCTTTCTTGCTCCGGGGTAGCTGCGAAGAACAACCGTGTTTGCCTGTCTCCGGCAGGTTTTTCATCGCTTTTGTCCCAATGCAAGGCAGTAATCAAGTCTTCAGCTGAGGTTATAAGCCCGGCTTTGTTATTCTTGATTAAATTATTGCAGCCTTTCGAGTTGGTATCAGTAATGCGGGCAGGAAAAGTAAATACCTCCCGGGAATAAGAACTGGCAAAATCGGCAGTGACTAACGACCCTCCCTTTTCTTTTGATTCTACCACGATTGTAGCTTCCGATAATCCGGCAATTATTCTGTTTCGCTTCAAGAAATTCGGACGGTCGGGGAGTGTCCCGCTTGGAAAATCGGTGAGCAACCCGCCTGCGGAGAGCATTTCCGCAGCTGTACCGCGATGAGATGGCGGATAAATCCTGTCCATGCCATGTGCCAGGACAGCAACTGTAGGCAGATTGTTTGCCAAAGCAGCCCGATGGGCACAAATATCTATTCCGTACGCTAATCCGCTAATGACAAGAGTGTCCGGGAACTGTTGAGCCAGTTCGGTTATAAGCATATCAGTAAGCATTCTGCCATATTCCGATGCTTTGCGTGTTCCTACGACACTGATTACCCTCCTGCAATCAAGGTTCGCATTACCTTTATAATATAATACGAGCGGAGCATCCGGACATTCTTTCAATCTCTGCGGATAATCATCTTCAGCCAGAAAGAAGCAGTTGATATGGTTTTTTTCTATGAAATCCCATTCTTTTTCTGCTCTTTGCATCAATCCAGGACGTTTTATTTCGGTTACGAGCGCAGGTCCTATGCCTGGAACTTTTTCCAGAATCCGTGCATGCTCAGTGAAAATGGATTCTACGCTGCCGATAGTCTCGATAAGTTGGCGGGCGTGTATTGGTCCTATTCCGGAAACAAAAGAAAGGGCAAGATATGATAAATGTTTCATGTTAAGTATGTTGTCGGGTTTTGATTTTTTGTTTGCAAAATATCATCTAATCATTCAATGTACTTCGATTCGCTTTAGCAGTACGTCAAAATATTCTCCACGAGTCAGTTTTCCGTTCTCTACCAATACGGATTCGACGATACCTTTAGCAGCAAGCAATCCATCTTTTTCACGATAAATGTCCTGCTCAAAAACCAGCTTCACTCCTTTCTTATAAACATTGAGGCACGAGATGTACCTGTCACCGCTACGCAAAGAATGCTTGAACTGGATACTTATACTAGACACAAACGCATCCATACCCTTGTCATGCATCGCGCTGAAGTTTTCACCGACAGATAAAAGGAATTCATGGCGGGCATGTTCCATATAATGTTGGTAATTAGAATTGTTTACGACACCTTGCAGGTCACATTCGTAATCACGGACCTTGTCAGTAAGTTTAAAAATATATGCTTTCATCATTTCAAATAAATTCTTTCTTGAGATTAACGATTTCCATTTTGTACAAACGGTCGGATGGGCGTATTTTTTCATTCACCCGGATAGAGAAGCGCTCACCTTTCCGCGTTTCATCTACCGTTTTTAAATCCACACGTATTTCTTCGATTGTTTGCATTATGGCTCCCGTTGTCGGTCCCGTTATCAATATCTCTTCGCCTACTCTTAGAGAACCGCTTTCCATTTCAAATTCTGCTACGCCTATCCTGTCGAAATATTTGATGCCGCGTGCGACATAGACTTTGCGTCTTGTGGCGCTCGAACCATATCTGCTGCTCCATTCACCAAGCCTTTGCCCCAAGTAATAGCCATTCCAGAATCCTCTGTTAAATACTTTTGAGAGGCATTCGTCCCATTCCTTCACTTTTTCTTCCGTGAATTCCCCCCGGCAGTAAGCCCGGACTGCTTCCTTATAGCATCCGGTGACGGAACGCACATATTCAGGTCCTCTAGCCCTGCCTTCTATTTTGAAGACCCGAACACCGGCATCCATCATCTTATTTATGAAATGGATAGTCTTCAAATCCTTGGGCGACATGATGTATTGGTTATCCACCTCCAATTCCATGTCACTTTCCTTGTCCTTTACCGTATAAGCCCTCCGGCATATCTGCATGCAAGCCCCCCTGTTTGCAGAGGAATTCATTTCATGAAGACTTAGATAACACTTCCCGGAAACAGCCATGCACAAAGCACCATGCGCGAACATCTCTATCCGTATAAGTTCCCCCTTGGGGCCTTTTATCTGTTGCTTTATAATCTGGAGGTATATTTCATGCACTTGTTCCAGGTTAAGTTCCCGGGCGAGGACAACAACATCGGCAAAACGGGAGTAAAACTTCAGAGCTTCTGCGTTCGAGATGTTCAGTTGGGTGGAAAGGTGAACTTCCAATCCTATTTCGTTGGCATACGACATTGCCGCGACATCAGCAGCGATGATTGCCGATATTCCCGACTCTTTTGCCGTGCAAATAATCTTGTGCATAAGCGGAAGGTCTTCCCCATATATCACAGTATTCACCGTGAGGTAGCTTTTTATCCCATGTTCATTGCATATAGAGACAATCTGCCGTAAGTCTTCGGTTGTGAAATTGTGGGAAGAGCGCGAACGCATATTCAACCCCTCTATCCCGAAATATACAGAATCGGCACCTCCCTGTATCGCCGCCATAAGAGATTCATAAGAACCGACAGGTGCCATGATTTCAAAGTCTTTCTCTTCCAATGTGGTATTGTTTGAATTTTGCGGCGCAAATATAAAAAATGCTGGGCTATCTTGCGTATATTTGCCCATCAAACAAATTAATGTACAACAATCTAAATCCTTTATCATGACTACACGAAGAGATTTTCTCCGCCAGGCATCCATGCTCGGTGCCGGATTAGCTTTCAGACCCTTTATCATCCAAGCCGGAAACACTGTAAGTGCGAATGACAAGATAGGCATAGGCCTTGTCGGGTGCAACAGTATGGGTTTTGAAGACCTGAAGGCATTTTTACGGAATCCTGAAGTTGAGTGTGTCGCGCTGTGCGACGTTGATGAGAATGTATTGAAAGAAAAAGCCGCAGAAACCGAGAAGATTACCGGTAAACCAGTCAAGAATCTCTGGACAGACTGGCGGAAAGTGATTGACTGCAAAGATGTAGACCTTGTAATCGTAGGAACTCCCGACCATTGGCATTGTTTGATTATGGTTTCAGCCTGCGAAGCGGGTAAAGACGTTTATTGCGAGAAGCCGCTCGGGAATAGCATAGAAGAATGCAATATCATGGTGCGGGCAGCCGAGAAATACGGACGAATAGTCCAAGTGGGGCAGTGGCAACGCAGCGACCCGCATTGGCAAGACGCAATGGCTTTTGTCCACAGCGGGAAACTTGGCAAAATACGTACAGTGAGGGTCTTTTCGTATCAAGGTTGGTGCCCCTCGATTCCTGTCGTCCCCGACGAGCCTGTACCTTCGGGTGTAAATTATGATATGTGGCTCGGCCCGGCGCCCGAACGGCCTTTTAATAAAAATCGGTTCCATTTCACATGGCGGTGGTTCTGGGATTACGCCGGAGGACTCATGACCGACTGGGGTGTCCACCTTCTGGATTATGCATTATACGGGATGAACGTCACCGCCCCCAATTCCATAATGGCTTCAGGCGGAAAATTCGGCTATCCCGACGATGCCTGCGAAACTCCAGACTTGTTGCAGACCATTTACACCTTTGACGATTTCACAGTATTGTGGGACCATGCCATCGGCATCGATGATGGAGCTTATGGACGCAACCACGGGCTTGGTTTCGTGGGTGAAAACGGTACATTGGTTGTCGATAGGGGCGGTTGGGAGGTCATCCCGGAAAAAGTGGACGGCGTAGAGCGCATGGAGGCAGTCTCACTGCAAAAATCGTATGGCGAAGGAGGCTTGAATTTACATGCCAAGAACCATTTGGAGTGCATAAAGAGCCGTAACCGCAACTGCAACGCCAGCATAGAAATCGGCGCGCACATAGCCAAGTTCTCGCAGCTCGGAAACATTGCCTACCGCACGGGGAAAAAACTCTCGTGGGACGGAACGAGCTTCAACGATGCCGAAGCCGACGCCTTATTAAGCAAAACATACCGCGCCCCGTGGGAACTTCCGAAGATTTGAATTTTATCCAATGCCGGAATACACCTGTGCGAATGTTGGATTAGTCCATTCAACCCCGTTTTGGCGTTCCGCCGAGGCTAAATAAAAATATTTGGGGCTGGAATACACTTACGCCAGCTCTAAATATTTCTATTTGCTCCTGTCGGCGCTTCCGCCAAGGCTAAATAAAAATATTTGGGGCTGGAATACACTTGTGCCGGCTCTGAATATTTCTATTTGCTCCTGTCGGCGTTTCCGGCAAAGCCAAATAAAAATATTTAGGGTTGGAATAGGTATATTTCGGGGGTAAATAAAAATATTGAAGCATGGCGAATGCCCGCCGCGTGTTATTTTTGCAAGAAAAATAGGTGGCAAATGAAGATAGGAACAATAGATTTGGGCAATCGTCCCGTACTTCTCGCTCCGATGGAAGATGTTACAGATTCCGCTTTCCGTCTGATGTGCAAACGCTTCGGCGCTGACATGGTTTACACGGAATTCGTGTCGAGCGATGCACTTATCAGAAGTATTGATAAGACGCAACGGAAACTTTTGGTAAGCGATGCCGAGAGGCCGGTGGCGATACAGCTCTATGGGAGGGATGTTGAATCTATGGTGGAGGCGGCACGGATATGTGAAGCTGCAAATCCCGATATTTTGGACATAAATTTCGGTTGCCCGGTGAAGCGTATCGCCGGGAAGGGTGCGGGTGCGGGTATGTTGAGGAATATTCCGCTTATGCTCGAGATAACAAGGGAGATTGTGAAGGCTGTTAAGATTCCGGTGACTGTGAAGACACGCTTGGGATGGGATAATGAAAGCAAGATAATCGTATTCCTTGCCGAGGCGTTGCAGGATTGCGGGATTTCAGCCCTCACCATACATGGGCGGACCCGCGCTCAAATGTACACGGGCGAAGCAGACTGGACTTTGATAGGCGATGTGCGCAATAATCCCCGGATGCGCATCCCGGTGATAGGGAATGGGGATGTTACATCGGCGGAAATATGCCGGCAACGCTTCGAGGATTACGGGGTTGATGGAATAATGATAGGCCGTGCCTCGATAGGCCGCCCGTGGGTCTTCCGCGAGATAAAACACTTCCTCCAGACGGGAACGAAACCCGACCCGGAGCCTTTCCAATGGTACTTGGACGTATTGAAGACCCAAGTGCTGCAAAGTGTGGAACGGTTGGACGAACGCAGGGGAATCCTGCACATCCGGAGGCATCTCGCAGCCACACCGTTGTTCAAAGGAATACCAGATTTCAAACCAATACGCGTAGCCATGCTCCGCGCGGAGACTGTCGAGGAATTATTCGGGATAATGGACGGGATAAAGAGGTAAAGGCGGGATAAAAAATTAAAGGTTGTCTCACGACAACCCCTAACTCATTTGTTAACCTTAAAATCTAATACTATTATGAAAAAACCACGGCACAAAAATATGTTTTTTGCACCATAGTCTCGAACATATTCATTAAACAATATCTAAAACAGGCTTAAACTACACTAATTGCCCTCGCCCTTGAAATGATTCTGCATGAAAAAGCGGTAAACCGCCGCCGAAATGTCGGCAATCAACTTCGCATTGTCCTTATCGCTCTCCCAGGAATTCATAACGAATACCGCAATGGTGTAATATTGCCCGTCGGGGAAAACAACGAAACCCATATCATTGTCTCCTATCTTGATGCCCATTTCATTGCGGTCTGACGAGCCTGTCTTATGTGCAAGGAGTATGTTATTCTGTGGCAAACCGGCGCGGAGTTTGTCGTGCCCGGTTTCAACTTCGGTCATCGCATGCTGCAGGAAATACTTCTGCTCCCGATTACAAAGCTCCCCTTGCAGGAATGTCTCTATACTGAGGGCAGCGGCAGACGGCTTGGTCCAATTCAGGTATTGATTATCTACAGATTCATGCATCTCGGCTTCTGTTGATGTGATGGAGATTCCATCGATGCCCAACCCGTGGATATATTTGTCTACTGCCTTTGGTCCTCCTATGTGATTGAACAGTATGTCGCAAGCAATATTGTCACTTCGTATGATGGAATACTTCAGGAGGTCTCCAATTGTTATCATGAAGTTGCCGTTTGGGTTTGCATCACGCATCGGGCTGTATGTTCCGGGTGTAAGTTCCTTCTTGCTGACAAGGATTTCAGTTTCTAAGGTCTCGCCTTTGCGGTTTATATAATCAAATACGGCAAGCGCCTGTTGGAATTTCATTGTGCTGAGCATCGGGTAATGGTATAAGTCATTGACAGTGATGAGTTCGGAACCGTTGAATATTACTGCCACTCCAACCATCGCCTTTTTACCATCGACAAGTTCCCTGAGTTCCGCTCCCAGCTTCTCGCTTTGGGCTTGTATGAATGAGGATGCAAATAATAGCAGGGATATAATTAATGCTTTCATGGTTTTACAACGTTCATTTCGGATTCATTGTTATGATAGGAATAATCATTTCCTCCATAGAGATACCCCCATGCTGGAAAGTATTCTTATAATAAGAAACATAGTAATTATAGTTGTTCGGATAAGCAAAGAAGTCCTCATTCATGGCAAATATGTAACGGCTGCTCAGATTTGGTGATGGCAATCCGGCTTTTTCCGGCTCGCGGATTTCAAACACCGCCTTAGGGTTATAATTCAGGTTCTTCCCGACTTTATAGCGGAGGTTCGTATTCGTGTTCCTGTCTCCCACAACTTTCTGCGGTGAATCCACGCGGATAGTCCCGTGGTCGGTAGTCAGAATTACTTTGCAACCTTTCTCTGCTATGCGACGGAAAAGTTCAAGCGTTGCCGAATGGCGGAACCATGAGCGTGTAAGACTCCGATAAGCTGCTTCACTCTGCGCAAGTTCCCTTATCATCTTGCTTTCCGTCCTTGCATGCGAAAGCATATCCACAAAATTCAAGACTACGATATTCAGCTGGTTGTGCGAAAGCGAGGATATCATCCCAAGCAGTTTTTCCCCATAGGCTGAATCATATACCTTATTGTAAGAGAATGTGTACTTCTTGCGGAAACGCTCTATTTGCGTTTTTATAAGCGGTGCCTCATTAAGATTTTTACCTTCCTCGCTTTCTTCATCTACCCAAAGGTCGGGGAAATAGCGTTCTATCTGTACAGGCATCAATCCTGAGAATATAGCATTGCGGGCATATTGTGTAGCCGTTGGTAGGATGCTGTAATACAATCCTTCGTCGAAGGTAAAATATTCCGAGAGCAAGTCTTTCACCACTCGCCATTGGTCAAAACGGAAATTATCTATCAGAATGAAGAATACCTTTTCCCCATCGTCGAGCATCGGGAACACACATTTCTTGAACAGCTCATGACTCATCAGCGGCTTTCCCTCTGCCTGTGGATTTTGTATCCAATCCATATAATTCCTGCGGATGAATTTACCGAACGCTTGGTTAGCTTCTGATTTCTGCATCCTCAGCATCTCGCTCATGGCGACATGGCTTGTCTCCAACTCCAGTTCCCAATAGACCAGTTTGCGATAAACTTCCACCCAGTCAGCAGCCGTAAGCGAATCATTGATTTGCATTCCTATCTGGTTGAATTCTTGCCTGTAACCGACAGTAGCAGCCTCTGATATAATCACATTCTTATGTACATTCTTTTTTATGGAAAGGAGCAGTTGGTTCGGATTGACAGGCTTGATGAGGTAGTCGGCAATCTTTCGCCCTATGGCCTGATTCATGATGCTTTCTTCTTCGCTTTTCGTTACCATCACCACAGGAATGTCAGGCTGCAGTTCCTTTATTTGCGTAAGGGTATCCAAGCCCGTCAGACCCGGCATATTTTCATCGAGGAAAATGATGTCGAAATTCTGCTCGCGGCAGCAATCTATGGCATCCTGCCCGCTCACCACCGGAGTTACTTCGTATCCTTTGTCTTGCAAAAAAAAGATATGGGGTTTAAGCAAGTCGATTTCATCATCTGCCCATAGGACTTTGTCTTTCTTCATCGTTCTGTCTGTACTCTTTGATTTTAGTTTCCACAAACATACTGAAAATCTGCATAAATGCAAAACCATCTTTGTTTCGCATCAAATGTTGGTGGAAGTTGCATCAATCATTAATGTCGGATTTGAAAGATTCAACCAATTGCCACAGTTTATTCACACGTCATGACTACCTCTATACGATTCCCTGAATTCAGTAAATCCGAAACAAAGCGTTGCACGTCTGAAGGAGTTATGCTTTCTAACGTTTCTTCATAGCCTGAATGCATATCTATATTGTAGAAATAGTATGTGTCGATGGCATTGAGCCAATAAGCATTTTCCTGAAGGCGTTCTGCGTGGCGCTTGCGGATATTGTCCTTGCTTTTTGTGAATTGAGATTCATCCGGGCCTTCATCGGCTATGCGCCGGAGCTGTTCGTCCACAATACGGTTCATATTCTCCCATTTATCTGGGTCTGTGTCGAAAAATATCTGCAACATTAACCTTCCGGCAGGGAAACTGCTTATCGACGCTCCTGCATAAACCCCATAACTGCCGCCTTCAGCCTCGCGGATTGTCTCAGTATAAGCCAAATCAAGAATCTGGCTTAAGAGCGTAGCCGTAAGGACAGGCTTTAAAGCATATTCTGCTTTGCCGGAATAGAGTTGGAATATGGATGTTTTCGGAGTCTGCATCCCGCGCTTGAAGTTAAGGGTATATGCGCCTTTCCTGATTTCCGGCAACACATCTTCCCTTCCTTTTCTCGGATGACCGTTTCCCGGAAGTGAAGCAATATACCGGCAAACAAGTGGTTTGATTATGTCCATCTGTACGTTCCCCACGAAAGTGAATGTAAAATCGGATATATCGCTGAAACATTCGCGGTAGATTTCCATAATCCTCGGATAACTGATACTATCCAAATCTTCCGGTTTGAGGGAAATGGCACGAGGATGGTTACCGTACGTCACCTTTACAATAGAATCGTTGAAAGCTGTGGATGGGTCTAACATTGTGTTTTCCAAATCAGCTTTCATGCGTGTTACAAACGATTGGAAAGACTCATTGTCACTGCGTGGGTTTGTCACGGCAAGGTAAATAAGCTCAAACAATGTACCGATGTCATTAGGCGAAGCATAGCCGTTGAAGCTTTCATTATCTATTCCTAAAGACGCAGAGCAAGAAACCTTTTTCCCTGCAAGTTTCTTTTCCAAGTCGATGGCAGAGAATGAACCTAAACCGCCCAATCCGATTACAGAATTCAAAACCTTCAAATTCTTTGCATCTTTGTCATCATAAAGCGAGCTGCCTCCGGGTCTTGTCGCAGTCATTTGTATTTCGTCTTTCTTTAAATCAGTATGTTTTAAAATGACACGTGCGCTGTTGCCAAGTTCCAAGACTGTTGCCCCGAATACGGTATCTTGCTTCTCTTCAATAATAAGACCTTCTTCCGGAAGCTCAGGTATAAGCGGGTCATTATTTATTTCCTCTTTATATGGTTCGACAGGTTGAAGCAATGCCCGGTTATACATATCCAGCAATTCTTCTTCTGTGGGATAAGACAACCCTTCCTTTTCCGGACCGCTCAAAGCAATAACTGTGTTTTCAGACGGGGATACCAGTTGGGAAATGTATTCGTTTATTTCCTCCAAGCTGATTTGAGGTGCGATGCGGTTTATTAGTGCATATTCCACCTCTATGCCCGGCAGGTAACCTCCTTCCGTGAAGTGCGAGACGTATTGTCTTGTGTATGTTCCATTGCGTTGCTTGTCTTTTTCGTTGAAAGCTGATTCGTATTTCTTTAATATAGACATACGTGCCCGGCTGTATTCCGATTCCGTAAAACCAAAACGGCGTACACGTTCGGTTTCCCTTACCAAAGCAGTCAGAGTAGAATCCAATTCTCCTTCTTTAGCGATGGCTGCAAATGTAAATGCGTTCTTCGTCCGTGCAATAAGGAATGGTCCATTATAACATCCGGTATAAATGAAAGGAGGATTAGCTTTATGAAGCAATGCTTCCAAACGCTCATTTATTATTTGGGTGGACACAGCCATGAAATAGTCGTTCACCAAACCGGAAACACCTGCACGGATTTCCTTTGGAAGCGGGTCGTATTTATGGAACAAATAGAGAGTGATGTCGGAACATTCCTTGTCCGTAACTATAGATACTATCGGTTTCGAGTTGTCCTCTACGGGGAAATATGTGCGTGGCACAGGATTTTCCGGAGCAGGGATGTCTGCAAACATTGTCGTGAGAGTTTTCTCTACATAATCCACATCAATATCACCGGCAACAATTACTGCCTGCAAGTCCGGACGGTACCATTTATGGTAATAGTCGCGTAACTCATCGGGTTTGAAATTATTTATCACATCGATAGAACCGATTGGCATCCGGTTGGCATAACGGCTTCCCGGCATCATTTCCATCAATTGTTTTTCCAGAATACGGAAATCGGCAGTGCTGCGTGTCCGCCATTCTTCGCGGATAATTCCCCTTTCTTTCTCAACCATAGAATCCGTCAGTGACAAATAGCCTGACCAATCGTGCAATATCAGCAGGCAACTGTCCACCACATTTTGCCTTGAAACCGGGGCATTTATTATAGTATAAACCGTCTCGTCGAAACCCGTATAAGCATTCAGGTTTTCACCCATCCTCATGCCTATACTTTGAAGATACTTGTCCATCCCGTTCTCGGGGAAATTCTTGCTTCCATTAAACGCCATGTGTTCAAGGAAATGCGCTAATCCCCGCTGGTTTTCCTCTTCCAGCACAGAACCCACATTTTGTGCTATGTAAAAATCCGCCCTTTCTTTGGGCAATTCATTGTGGCGGATATAATATGTCATCCCGTTAGGCAATTTGCCATAACGTATATTGGAATCTATAGGAAGGGTTTGCAATTCTTGTTGTGGCCATACCGGGAAGGCAGGAATCAAAAGGAATAAAATAAAAATGCACCATATTTGATGGCAATTCCGTTTGTATGTACTATTCATCATATTACCAATTTTCAATTTGCGCAAATATACACCTTCTCCCATAGACTTAATCCACATATCAATGCTTTTATGGCGTTATTGGGAGAAAGAATAAAAGAGTTCGTCAAAACAATGCAGGTTTTTT
>CAYZTO010000033.1:17722-20178 GCA_964481365.1 uncultured Parabacteroides sp.
ACTTTCAGCGGTGAAAACACTCATCCTGCAATGCAGAAGGCTTTATGCAACGAAGGAAACACCGGCTTGTGGTGCGGAAAGGGTTCTTGCAGGAATGGAAGTCCTCTTCATGGGCAGTGCGAGGCTGGTTTCTTTCATGAAACATGAGAAAAAGTTCCCGGGGCATATACCTTTTTGCCTTTTACCTCGTTTCATAATAGGCGGAAAGCTATATCTTTGCCGCGTCCATGCAACATATATGAGAAATATATATTATTATATATATGTAATAATGAGCATTGCCTTGTTGGTTTTTGCCACCCCGTCGTGGGCGCAGACCGGCAACGAGGCTTATACATTCCTTCGGATGCCAACATCTTCCCGCGCCAATGCTTTGGGCGGGCATACCGTATCCCTTGTGGAAAGCGACCCATCCCTGGTTTTTCATAACCCCGGTTTGCTTGGCGGGGAAATGGACGGCATGATTAATGTCAGCTACATGAATTATATTTCAGACATCAATGTCGGCAGCGCCATATTCACTAAGGCATTCCGCGACAAGGGTGCTTGGGGTGTGGGAGCAAGTTTTTTCAGTTACGGGACGATAGATGAATACTCTGAAGAAAACATATATTTGGGCGAGGCTTCATCAAAAGACATCAGTGTACAGGGTTTCTTCGCATACGATTTGAGTGAACGCTGGCGTGGTGGTGTCTCGCTGAAATTCCTTTATTCTTCGCTGGCTGACTATACTTCCTTGGGGCTTGCGGTCGATGCGGGATTGAGTTATTATGATTCGGACAAGAAGTTTTCTTTCGGTTTCGCTTTTAAAAATATCGGCGCGCAGCTGAAATCTTATTATGAGGAAAGGCAACGTATGCCGTGGGACATACAAGCCGGCATCAGCAAGCAGATGAACCATGCCCCGGTACGTTTCTCGCTTACTGCAATGTATTTGAATCGCTGGAAATTTGACTATAACAATGAAAATTCCTCATCGGATACGTCGGGTGACGATGACGGGGACAATTTCGCCCAAAAACTCTTGAAGCATTTTGTCATTGGGGTGGATTTTGTCCCGTCAGACAATTTCTGGGTCGGGATAGGCTTCAATCCGAAAACCAGATTCGACATGAAGCTGTCCGGTGGCGGTACCGGCCTTGCAGGATTCTCGGCAGGGGCAGGGGTTTCCATCAAAATGTTTGACATAGGCGCGTCGGTTGCCAAATACCACCCGTCTGCGCTCTCGCTGATGATTAGCGTAAGCACAAGGTTAAGCGATTTCAGACCATGAATATACTTATATCCAACCATCATATAGAAAATCATGACAGGACAAAAAGTAGTAATTTGCAAGAATCTGAGTGCCGACCTGCAAGGTTTCCTTTCCACACTCGATTATGATAAACTTTTCATACTGACAGACGCGAACACGCTGCGTGAATGTTATCCCCTCGTGAAGGATGTCCCCGCGTTGCAAGGTGCAACTGTAATCACGGTTGAAGCAAACGATTTGCACAAAAGCCTCGAGTCTCTTTCTTCCATTTGGATGCAACTGTCCAACGGGAGGGCTACGCGCCACTCTCTTTTAGTGAACCTTGGCGGAGGGATGGTAACAGACATGGGTGGCTTTGCCGGAGCTACTTTCAAGCGTGGAATACGCACAATAAATATACCCACCACGCTCATGGCGTCTGTGGATGCTGCCGTGGGCGGGAAGACCGGCATCAACTTCAATGGTTTGAAAAATGAAATCGGGGCGTTTTACCCGCCGCTGTGTGTTTTCATCGACTGCAATTTCCTCCGCACTCTTGACCGCGACAATATACTCTCCGGCTACGCCGAAATGATTAAGCACGGGCTTATCAGCTCTATGGAAGTCCTCACTCCTGTTTTGCTTTACGACATTGACACGAATGACTTCGATTACATGAATAAACTTGTAGCCCGGTCTGTAGCTGTTAAAGAAGACATTGTAGCCCAAGACCCAAAAGAACAGGGCATACGCAAAGCCCTGAACTTCGGGCACACTGTCGGGCACGCTTATGAAAGCCTCTCCTTCCGGAAATCAACCCCTTTGCTCCACGGACACGCTGTCGCTGCAGGAATAGTCAGCGAACTTTACCTGTCGCACAAGCATTGTGGCTTCCCGATGGAGAAACTCAGCCAGATAGTCCATTATATCAAGGAATACTACAAGCCTTTCACTTTCGATTGCGACGACTACGAGGCACTCTTCGAATTAATGCGCCACGACAAGAAAAACGAAGGTGATGCCATCAACTTTACGCTTTTGGGACAAGTAGGAGATGTCCGCCTCAACCAACAATTGCCCAAAGGGGAAATCCTCGCCTCGGTAGATTTTTACCGTGAAAGCTTTGGTTTTTGATATAAAAAATCTACCTTTGCCGCCAAGAAACAGACGGGATGTAGCTCAGCCCGGTTAGAGTACACGTCTGGGGGGCGTGTTGTCGCTG
>CAYZTO010000034.1:0-20169 GCA_964481365.1 uncultured Parabacteroides sp.
TAGGAATAACAAAGAAAACGCTACCTTTGCCGCATGGGAAAAAACAAATTAGCGAAGTTTGACGATATGGCGGGTTTCCCGCATGTGTTCCAATATCCTTTCGCCGTGCTGCAAGGGCAAGGGTTCCCGATGCGCGGCCTATGGAATGAATCGTTTTTTAAGAACGACCACCCTATTGTCCTTGAACTGGGCTGCGGAAAAGGCGAGTACACCGTTGGACTGGGGCGGCTGTTCCCTGAAAAAAATTTCATAGGCATAGACATCAAGGGGGCACGGATGTGGAGCGGTGCGAAAGAATCACTGAAAAACAACATGACTAATGTCGCTTTCCTGCGAACCAGCATCGAGCTGCTGGCACATTTCTTTGCACCCGGTGAAGTTTCGGAAATATGGATTACCTTCCCCGACCCGCAAATGAAGAAAGCAGGCAAAAGGCTTACTTCCACGCGCTTCATGAAAATGTACCGTGAAATACTTTCGGGTGAAGGGCTAATCCACCTGAAAACCGACAGTAACTTCCTCTTCTCCTATACGTGTGAAATGGTGAAAGCCAACCGCTTCCCTGTACAGTTTTGTACGGAAGACCTTTACCACTCCGGACTGGCAGACGAGATACTGTCCATCCGCACATACTACGAACAACAATGGCTCGAACGCGGATTGTCCATCAAATACATCCGGTTCGTCTGTGAACCGAGGGAAGAGCTTGTGGAACCTGACGTGGAAATCGAGCGCGACGATTACCGGAGTTTCAACCGAAGCCGCAGAAGTGCGGAGGCAGCCGGGAAACGAATCACCCCAAACCTGCAATGAGCATGATTAATGGACAACCAAATATCAATTAGACACACACAATGATTAAATTGTATCCTCAACAAATATTGGATGCGCTGAAGACTGTGCGCTATCCGGGAACTGGGAAAAACCTGCTGGAGATGAATATGGTGGAAGACAACATCAGGATAGACGGCCTGAACGTCACTTTCTCTCTGATATTCGACAAACCCAACGACCCGTTCATACGCTCGGTGGTCAAAGCTGCGGAAACGGCTATCCTGACTTATGTAAGCCCTGAAGTCAATATACGGAACAACATCACTGTGAAGGCAAAACAGCTTGCACGTCCTGATGAAGACAAACTACTTCCCGGTGTGAAGAACATTATCGCCGTATCGTCGGGAAAAGGCGGAGTAGGGAAAAGTACTGTGGCTGCAAACCTCGCAGTGGCTCTGGCTCAACTTGGATATAAAGTAGGGCTGCTTGATGCAGACATATTCGGTCCATCGCAACCAAAGATGTTCAATCTGGAAGACTCCCGCCCCTACATGGTGGAGGTAGATGGCAGGGAATTAATCGAACCTGCCGAGAATTATGGAGTGAAGATGCTGTCAATCGGCTTCTTCGTGAATAAAGAAGACGCAATTCTGTGGCGCGGGGCGATGGCAAGTAATGCCTTGAAGCAACTTATAGGTGATGCCAACTGGGGAGCATTGGATTATTTCCTCATCGATTTGCCTCCCGGAACAAGCGACATCCACCTGACTATGGTACAAACGCTGGCTATTACCGGAGCCATAGTAGTAAGTACACCGCAAGAGGTAGCCCTCGCAGATGCACGCAAAGGCATCAGCATGTTTACCGGTGAAAAAGTGAATGTCCCCATATTGGGACTGGTTGAAAACATGGCATGGTTCACCCCGGCAGAGTTACCGCAAAACAAATACTACCTTTTCGGGAAAGAAGGATGCAAACATCTGGCGGAAGAATTGCATATCCCGCTTTTAGGACAGATTCCGATAGTACAAAGTATTTGCGAAGGAGGGGACAGTGGGAAACCAGTAGCTTTGAATACCGACAGTACAGGTTCTGCTTTCCGCAAACTGGCGGAAAATGTCGTAAAGGAAGTCGATTACCGCAACGAATATTTGAAACCGACGGTGCGTGTACACGTTACAAAGAAATAATACATTAACAATATGGCACAATACAAACGAATCTTGCTAAAGTTGAGCGGTGAATCCCTCATGGGCAAAAAACAATATGGCATTGATGAGGTTCGTCTGAATGAATATGCGACACAAATAAAAGAAATCGCAGAAATGGGTGTTCAGACAGGAATAGTAATAGGCGGCGGTAACATTTTCCGTGGATTGAGCGGAGCGTCTAAAGGCTTCGACCGAGTAAAGGGAGACCAAATGGGAATGCTTGCCACTGTCATCAACAGTTTGGCGTTGAGTTCGGCATTAACGGCACACGGCGTAAAAGCAAACGTACTCACTGCTATTCGCATGGAACCCATCGGAGAATTTTATAACAAGTGGCGGGCAATTGAATTGCTGGAACAAGGGCACGTTGTCATCATGTCTGCCGGAACGGGAAACCCTTTCTTTACTACAGATACCGGCTCATCATTACGCGGCATAGAGATTGAAGCCGACGTTATGTTAAAAGGCACTCGCGTGGACGGCATATATACCGCAGACCCCGAAAAAGACCCGGCTGCTACCAAATTCACAGACATAACTTACGATGAAGTCCTGCGCCGCAACCTTAAAGTGATGGACCTTACTGCAACTTGCATGTGCAAAGAAAACAATTTGCCAATTATCGTATTTAATATGGATACGGTTGGAAACTTGAAGCGTGTTTTGAACGGCGAGAACATAGGGACGTTAGTTCACAATTAAGAAAAACTCTCTATATTTGTTCCGTTTATTTCATCAATTCAATATTTTCATAACGCTTAATTCAAAGAAATATGGCTGACACAAAACAAACAATCAAAGCGGCAGAAGAGAAAATGACTTTTGCCATTTCTTATCTGGATGACCAACTGGCACGTATCCGGGCAGGCAAAGCAAATCCGAAAATCCTCGACGGAATCCGTGTCCCCTACTATGGTAGCCAGGCTCCACTGAGCAACGTGGCTTCCATCACCGTTCCGGATGCAAAAACAATCATCATTACACCTTGGGAAAAGAATCTTATCAAGGAAATAGAGAAAGCTATTCTTAGCTCTGACATCGGCATAACTCCGGAAAACAACGGGGAGGTTATCCGCCTTGGCATACCGCCTCTTACCGGAGAACGTCGCCGCTCCCTTGCCAAACAGTCGAAGCAAGAGGCAGAAACAGCAAAAATCAGTGTCCGTAATGCCCGCCGGGATGCAATCGATGCATTGAAAAAGAGTGTCAAGGCTGACGGCGTACCCGAAGACATAGCTAAAGATGCAGAAGCTGAAGTTCAGAAGATACACGATAAGTATATCAAGAAAATCGACGAGCTTTATGCTGCCAAAGAAAAAGAAATCATGACTGTATAGAGCGCATAATGAAGGGGTTGGTCATCAAAAACACAGGCAGTTGGTACACAGTGCATACCGACGATGGCATGGACATCGATAGCAAAGTGAAAGGAAACTTTCGCCTTAAAGGGATACGCACTACCAACCCTGTAGCTGTGGGAGACTGTGTGGAAATAGATATGAATCCTGAAGGCACGGCATTCATCACCATGATTCACGACAGGAAGAATTACATTATCCGGCGTGCGTCCAACCTTTCCAAACTATCTCACATCATAGCTGCCAACGTTGATCAGGCATTGCTCATTGTGACCGTAAATTATCCCATCACCACTACCATGTTTATTGACCGGTTCCTTGCAACTGCCGAGGCATACCGGATTCCGGTGAAACTGGTATTTAACAAGACAGACAGGTATTTTGCCGATGACAAGGAACTGATGGAGGAACTTATCCGACTCTATACTTCTATCGGCTATCCTTGTGCCAGGCTCTGCGCACGTACCGGGGAA
Organism: uncultured Parabacteroides sp.; assembly: GCA_964481365.1. Lineage (GTDB taxonomy): Bacteria > Bacteroidota > Bacteroidia > Bacteroidales > Tannerellaceae > Parabacteroides. Next base: position 3,817 of record CAYZTO010000034.1, read on the forward strand.
GGGATGGAAAATTTGAAGAATGATTTGAAAGGGAAAATCACCTTGCTATCCGGACATTCGGGTGTGGGAAAATCTACTATCATCAATAAGCTGATTCCCGGTTTACAGCTCCGTACCGGAGAAATATCCGAATACCACAATAAAGGCACACATACGACAACTTTCTCCGAGATGATTCCCCTCCCAAACGGAGGTTACCTCATCGACACTCCGGGCATCAAGGGTTTTGGCACTATCGACATGGAAGGTGCAGAAGTGTCACACTATTTCCCAGAAATCTTTCGTATTTCTGCCGATTGCCGGTTCAACAATTGCACACACCGACATGAGCCTGGTTGTGCTGTCTTGAAAGCTGTGGAAGACCAACGCATAAGTAAATCCCGATACAAGAGTTACCTAAGTATACTGGATGACCACGACGAAAGCAAGTACCGCGAAGAGTTCTAATCCCGGAGGTTTACGATGAGGTTTTATCCTGCTTATATTATATCCTGTGTCTTACTATTCCTCTTTGCGAGTTGCAAAGGAAAGGACAGAAGCGATGCTACCGATATTCCCATCATATCCGTAACAATCGAGCCGGAACGGTATGCAGCCGAACAAATCGCAGGGAATCTCTTTACCATTAATTGCGTCATTCCTGCCGGACAAAGCCCGGAGACCTACGACCCAACTCCACAAGAGATGATGCGTATCAGCCAAAGTGCTGCCTATTTCCGCATCGGTAATATCGGCTTTGAACAGGCGTGGATGGATGCTATCAGGGAACAGAATCCCAATATGCCAGTCTTCGACCTTTCCGAAGGCATCAAGCTTATTGCCAACGAAGATGGATACCACAACGAGTCTGAACCTGATGGGCGCAGGCATTCCCACGGCGCAACCGACCCTCACATCTGGACTTCCGCACGGAACATGAAAACCATTGCCCTCAACATAAAAGAGGCTTTTATAACCATAGACAAAGCTAATGAAGCGACCTACAATCAGAACTACGCCCGCCTGTTGGAAGTTATAGACAGTACGGAACAAGTGCTTGACAGCTTGCTTTCCCCCTTGTCGGGGGATGCTTTCGTCATCTACCATCCGGCACTGACATACCTTGCTCAAGATTACCATTTGCAGCAACTATGTATAGAAATGGATGGAAAAGAGCCTTCACCGGCACAGCTAAAAGCTCTGGTAGAGGCTGCCAAGGAACATCACGCAACTACTGTTTTCATCCAGCAAGAGTTCGACCAAAAGAATGCCGAGCTGATAGCCCATGAGACAGGATGCCGCCTCGTGCCGATTAATCCACTGGACTATGATTGGCCAAGCAGCATGATTAAGATAGCCCAATCGTTGGCAGATGGAAGATAAACTGATAAACATAGAGCATGTCTTTGCCGGTTATAACGGGAAACCCGCCTTGCGGGATATTTCCTTGACGGTATTCAAGGATGATTTCCTCGGCATCATAGGTCCAAACGGCGGGGGCAAGACCACGTTGCTGAAAGTTATACTCGGACTGTTGCATCCGTTCAAAGGCAGTGTCCGCTTTTACAGGGAAGGGGCTGAAGTCCCGTCTCTCCGCATCGGTTACCTTCCGCAAATGAACAGCATCGACAGGAAGTTCCCGATATCAGTACGCGAGGTGGTAGCTTCAGGGCTTGCCTCGGGGAAGCCTCGCTTCAGGAGCTTCACCAAAGAGCAGGAATCGCGCATTGATGCCGTCATCCGGAAAATGGGCGTGGCTGAGTTCGCATCCCGCCCCATATCCGACCTTTCCGGAGGGCAGCTGCAGAGGGTACTCCTCGGGCGTTCAATGGTGTCGCAGCCTGAAGTCCTGATACTGGACGAGCCTAATTCTTACGTCGATAAACGCTTTGAATCCAACTTCTACAAGCTGCTCGCCGAGGTAAACCGCGAGAGTGCCGTCATCCTCGTGTCGCACGACATAGGCACAGTCATCTCCCTGGTCAAGAACATTGCCTGCGTGAACGAGACAATCCACTACCACCCGGGAACGAACATCTCTGCCGAGTGGCTGGAAGACAAGTACGCCTGCCCCATCGAACTGATAGGGCACGGAAATCTGCCCCATCGTGTGCTCAAGACGCACGACGACCATACACCCCACTCTTAACCCACACATCCCATGATAGCTCTCCCCGAATTAGGTGTCATCATCGGCGTAGCCGTAATTATCTTCGGATGCACGGCTGTGATGCAGAACCCGTTCATCAACAAAGCACAGAAGGTACTGTGGATACTCACCATCATCTTCCTAAACTGGATAGGCCTCCTTTGGTATTACTACACATTCTACATAAAAAACAATGACGACTGAAGAACAAAGAAAGATACTTATCACCGGAGCAAGCGGCTTTATCGGGGGGTTCCTCGTGAAGGAAGCGCTGCGGCGCGGCTACGAAGTATGGGCGGGCATTCGGCAGACGAGCGACCGTTCGAGCCTCCAAGACCCGCGCATCCGTTTCATCGACCTGCCCTATTCCGACAGCAAGAAGCTGGCGCAAACGGTTGAAAAGCACATACGGGAAGAAGGCAGGTGGGACTACGTAGTCCACAATGCCGGACTGACGAAAACAACCGACAAGCGGCTCTTCTTCGAGGTAAATGCCGAAAACACCCGCCGCTTCCTCGATGCCCTCGCACCCGAAGAGGCACGGCCGCGCAAGTTCCTCCTCATGAGCAGCCTGAGCAGCTTCGGGCCGGGCGACGAACAGACCTTCCGCCCCATAAGCCTCGACGACATCCAGCGCCCCGACACTGCCTACGGGCAAAGCAAGCTCCTCGCCGAGCAGTACGTCCGCAGGCAGGAAGATTTCCCCTACGTCATCCTCCGCCCTACGGGGGTGTACGGTCCGGGCGAGCGCGATTACTTCGTGGAAATAAAGGCTGTCGCGTCAGGGTGGGACTTGCGGGCAGGGTTCACTCCGCAACGCATCACATTCATCTACGTCGCCGACCTCGCACGCGCCGTGTTCCTCTGCCTGGAGAACGGACAACTGCTCAACCGGGAGTATTTCGTAGCCGACGGCGACGAGCATACCGACGCTTCTTTCGCACGCCTCATACAGGAATTGCTGGGGCGGAAACACGTCGTCCACGCCTGCCTCCCGCTCGCGCTCGCGCACCTCGGCTGCATCGCCTGCGAGTTCGCGGGCAAACTGATGAAGCGGAGCGTGACTCTCAATACAGACAAGTTCATCATCCTAAAGCAGCGCAACTGGCTGTGCGACGTAGCCCCACTGTGGCAAGACACGGGCTTCCGCCCGGAATACGACCTGAGGCGGGGACTCGCCGAAACCATTGCCTGGTACAAAGAGCACAAATGGCTGTGAGATTGCCCGCCCTGCTTGCAGGACATCCCTGCAAACGTTTGCAGGACACTCCTGCACGAGGCTGCAGGACATCCCTGCACGAGGCTGCAGCGCACCCCTGCACGAGGCTGCAGGACACCCCTGCACGGGGCTGCAGCGCATCCCTGCAAGCACGGCCCCCACATATTCACCATAATTTTTGGCAACAATGAGATTTACTATCATCACCGTCACCTACAATGCCGCCGAGTGGCTGGAGCGTACCATACTGAGCGTCCTCAGCCAGTCTTATGCCGGCATAGAGTATATCGTCATCGACGGGAAATCAACCGACGGGACGGTGGACATCATCAGGCAATACGAGGCAGGAATTGCCTACTGGACAAGCGAGCCCGACCATGGCATCTACGACGCGATGAACAAGGGGCTGCGACATGCCACGGGCGACTATGTTTGGTTCCTCAATGCCGGGGACACGCTCCCAAGCGCCGACCTCGCGCAGACAATCGCCCAGCGGGCGGCACGGAGGAAAAGGCAACCCGACATCATCTACGGCGACACGGCAATAGTGGACAAAGACGGCAAAATCACCGGTATGCGCCACCTCCGCCCGCCAAAGGAGCTTACATGGAAGAAGTTCGCATGGGGGATGCTCGTCTGCCACCAGGCATTCATCGCCCGCCGGGACATCGCCCCCGAATACGACCTGTCGTACCCCCTATGCGCCGACTACGACTGGTGTATCCGTACCATGCAGAAAGCCGGGGCTTTCCTCAACACGAGGCTCGTCCTCTGCCACTTCCTCGAGGCAGGCATAAGCACGCAGCAGCGCAAAGCGTCTTTGCAAGAGAGGTATGCCATTATGTGTAAATATTATGGTACTTTTGCAACCGGGATGAGGCACCTGTGGTTCGCCATCAGGTACTTCTTTTCCCGAAAGTCGTAACAGAACACACAAAACAACATAACGTATGCATAATCTACTAAAGAAGTGGGGAAAGCACCTCGCGGCAGTAGCCATAATGGTGGCACTGACGGTGGCGTATTTCTCCCCTGCCGTGCTGGATGGGAAGGTAATCCGGCAAGGCGACATACTGAAGGCAGATGGCATGGGGAACAGCCAGATGAAACAGTACGAAGAAACCGCCGCCCCGGGCGAATTCTCGGCATGGTCGGACGCGATGTTCGGCGGGATGCCCTACGTCTCGGGCTACGGCAACCCCGCACCTGCACTCCCCAAGTACCTCTGGATAGAAAAACCGATGAAGTCGCTGGGATACAGCAATGCCGGCATGGTGCTGACCGGGATGCTCTGCTTCTACCTGCTGATGTGCGTGATGGGGGCAAGCTGGTGGCTTTCTCTTGCAGGAGCCGTGGCGTTCGCCCTCGCTTCCTACAACATCATCATCATCGAGGCAGGGCACATAACCAAGGCTTACGTCATAGCCTATATGCCGGTAACGTTGGCAGGCATGGCTCTCCTGTTCCGGAAGAAGTACCTCTGGGGCACGTTGCTGTTCCTCTTGGGCGTGGCTCTGTCGGTAGGCAACAGCCACCCGCAAATAACCTACTACCTCATGCTGCTTTGCGTCTTCATCTATGCAGGCTTCATCGCGGCGAAAGCTAAGGCGGGTGAATGGAAGGAAGCCGGGAAGGTTACAGCAATCATGGCTGTATGCACCGTGGCGGCTGTCCTGCCCGGAGCTAAAAACATGTACGGGCTGTGGGACTTGAGCCGGCACTCCATCCGTGGAGCATCTGAGCTGACCGTCTCGGCAGACAATACCCCGAAGGAAGCATCCTCCGGGCTCGACAAGGACTACGCCTTCGCGTGGAGCTACGGCAAAGGCGAACTCCTCACCCTCCTCATTCCAAATGCCTACGGTGGAAGTTCAGGCGGGAAGCTTGGCACAGACTCGGAGTTCTACAAGGCGGCTAAGGCTGCCGGAGCACAGGTAGGCAAAGACATACCCGCACCGACATTCTGGGGAGACAAGCAGTTCACCTCCGGACCTGTCTACTTCGGGGCTGTGGTATGCTTCCTGTTTGTCTTTGGAATGTTTGCGGTGCGCAATCCCATGAAGTGGTGGCTCTTCGCAGGAGCAACATTCCTGACACTCCTTGCGCTTGGGCGGAACCTCAGCTGGTTTAACGACTTCATGTTCCACCATCTGCCGATGTACAACAAGTTCCGCACAGTCGAGATGGCATTGGTCATACCAGGACTGGTCGCCCCGCTTATAGGGTTCTGGGGCCTGAAGTGCATCCTCGCCGGTGAGGTCGAGGCAGACCGATTTAAGAAAGGGATGATTACAGCCCTTGCCATCACCGGAGGCCTTTCCCTGATAGTGTGGATAGCCCCGACGATGCTGCTTAACTTCCAGTCCCCCAACGACGGTTACTACCGCCTGCCGGCGCAATTCTATGCTGCACTGATAGAAGACCGTAAAGCGCTCGCCTCGGCTGATGCCCTGCGTTCCCTGCTCTTCATACTTGTAGCTGCCGCTCTGGTATTCTGGTATTTCAAGGCAAAGAACAAGAAGATTGCGGGCATGGTTATGCCGGCTGCCATCGCGGTGTTGGTGCTCGCCGACCTGTGGAGCATTGACCGCCGCTACCTCAACGATGACAACTACGTCCGCCCGCAGAAGATACAGGAATACTTCTCACAGTCTGTTGCCGATAAAGCGATACTCCAAGACAAGGATAACTTCCGCGTGCTGAACCTCAACAACCCGTTCCTCGAGACCAACACGTCGTACTACCACCACTCCATCGGCGGTTACCATGCGGCAAAACTACGCCGTTACCAAGAGCTGATAGACCACCACCTCCAACCGGAGATAGACTCCATCATAAGCACGTTCCAACATGCACAGACAGCAGAAGATTTCGACAGCGTGTTTGCCGTGTCGAAGTCGCTGGATATGCTCAACACACGCTACGTCATCTACAGTCCCGACCAACCACCGCTCGTAAACTTCTCAGCTTACGGGAATGCGTGGTTCGTATCCGAGGTTGAAACCGTGGACAACGCAGATGCCGAGATTGCAGCCCTCGACCGCATCGACCCGCTCCGCACCGCCGTGGTGGACAAACGCTTCGCCGACAAGCTCCAGGGATTCATCGCCCGGACAGACTCCGCTGCTATGATAGAACTCGAGAACTACCGCCCGAACCGCCTCACCTACCTCACCTCTGCCCAAACCGAGCAGCTTGCGGTATTCTCTGAGATTTACTACCAGCCCGGATGGCAAGCCTACATCGACGGGAAACCCGCCGACCACTTCCGAGCCGATTGGACACTCCGCGCCATGCGCATACCTGCCGGCGAACACGAGGTTGTGTTCGAGTTCCGCCCCACAGGGTATATTGTTGCCGCCAATATCGAGGCATACAGCAGCTTCCTTATACTGCTCCTGTTCGTAGGAGCTGCTGCATATTCGGTGTGGAGGGAAATAAAGAAAGGCTCCGCCTGAATACACAATGGGCGCGGAGTAAGACCTGTTCCCCCGCGCCCATCCGTTATCCCTTAAGGGCACACCGTTTATACGAGCGACAGCGCACGCCCCACGAATCTCTCCCAGGTGCGTTCACGCTGTTCTTCCTTGATATTCGCACTGTAACGTACCAGCTTGTTGTGCACGAACATACTGCGGATTCCCTCCGCCAATGCCTCCGCCGATACATCCGAAACCACTACACCGGTACCCGTGCGGGCTATGCTGTCGAAGAAGTCTCCTACCGGCGTGCTTACCATAGGCAATCCATAGAAGAAAGCGATAGAAACCACCCCGCTCTGCGTCGCACTGCGGTACGGTAACACCAACGCATCGGCAGCAGAGAAAAACACCGGCACGTCACGGTCCGGTATGAAACGCAAATGGGGGAATATCCGCTCCGCCGCCGGAGAGGAATGAATCATATCCATGTACTTGTCGAAGCCTCCGTAGCACTCCCCGGCAATCAGCAGCTGGTAGGAATCATCGAGCAAACCCATAGCTTCTATTAGCAGGTCGAGCCCTTTGTATTCACGAATCAGACCGAAGAAAAGGAGGGTCTTCCTGTCCAGCAATGCCAGCTGCTGCCGTGCAGACTCCCGGTCTGTAGGCTTACCGAACTGGTCATATAAAGGGTGCGGGCTTACCACGCATTGCGCCCCGGGACAAAGCCTGCGAATATCGTCGGCAACCCTGTCGCTCATGGTGACGAACCCGTGACACCTCTTGAACAGCATCTGCGCCAGTGGCTTGTCGAAGAAACGGGGCTCGTGAGGGATGGCATTATGCACCAACAACAGCACCCGGCACTTCCGCCTCAGCTTAGAGGCGATATGGGCATAGGCGGGGGCAAAGAACGACATCCAGTACGCCATGATAATTACATCCGGTGCGAAGCTTCGCACACTCCTCACGGTGGCATAGTAGCTCCGGGGGCAGATACTATCGAGCACGCGCTCGCTCGGAAGGTCGTCAGTCTGATCCGAAGGCTCCACATACTGGGTCTTCCCGGGAAACAGGAAATCAGGGTAGAGGCGTGTGAAACCGTACACCTTCACTTCGTGCCCTGCGGCTACAAGGGCAGATGTCAGCTTCTCACTAAACTGGGCTATCCCGCCTCGGTACGGGTAATAGGGTGAAAGAATGGCAACCTTCATAACTCAATACCTGTAATGTTCAGCCTTGTAAGGTCCCTCTACGGGTACTCCTATGTAATCAGCCTGTTTCTGCGTGAGCTTAGTGAGCTTCACGCCGATACGTTCCAGATGAAGCCGTGCCACCTCCTCGTCAAGATGCTTCGGAAGGCGGTACACCCCTACCTCATAATCCTTCTGCCAAAGCTCCATTTGCGCCAGCACCTGGTTGGTGAACGAGTTGCTCATCACGAAGGATGCATGCCCCGTCGCACAACCAAGGTTCACCAGTCTGCCTTCAGCCAAAAGGTAGATGGAATGCCCGTCCTCGGGGAAGGTGTATTTGTCCACCTGCGGCTTGATGTTCAAATGGCGGATGCCGGGGTACGATATCAGCCTGTCCACCTGTATTTCATTGTCGAAGTGCCCGATGTTGCACACGATTGCCTGGTCTTTCATCGCTTTCATGTGTTCGAGCGTGATGATGTCACAGTTCCCGGTGGTGGTGACGAAGATGTTGCCTTCCTTAACCGCCTCTTCCATCGTCGTGACTTCAAATCCCTCCATTGCGGCTTGCAAGGCACAGATGGGGTCTATCTCTGTCACCAACACCCGCGCCCCGTAGGAACGCATCGAGTGGGAACAGCCTTTGCCCACGTCGCCATAGCCTGCCACCACTACCACCTTTCCGGCAATCATCACGTCAGTGGCACGCTTTATGCCGTCGGCGAGGGACTCGCGGCAACCGTACAGGTTGTCGAACTTCGACTTCGTAACGGAATCGTTCACATTGATGGCAGGGATGAGCAGTTCTCCCCGTTCCATCATCTGGTAAAGGCGATGCACTCCCGTGGTCGTCTCTTCCGAAACGCCCCGCATACCGGCAACCGTCCGGTGCCACCGCTGAGGGTCTTCTGCTAGCACCCGGCGCAGAGTGGAGAGTATGCACTTTTCCTCGTGGTTAGAGGGTTCGTAGTCCAGCGACGAAGGGTCTTCCTCCGCCCTGTACCCCTTGTGCAGGAGGAGCGAAGCGTCACCACCGTCGTCCACTATGAGATGCGGACCCTCCCCACCGGGAAAACGCAAAGCCATCTCCGTACACCACCAATAGTCTTCGAGGCTTTCTCCCTTCCATGCGAACACCGGCACGCCCGTGGCGGCAATCGCGGCGGCGGCATGGTCTTGCGTAGAGAAGATGTTGCAACTTGCCCAGCGCACGTTAGCCCCAAGCTCCACGAGGGTTTCAATCAAAACGGCAGTTTGAATTGTCATGTGCAGCGAGCCGGTGATGCGTGCCCCCCTGAGGGGTTTAGTCCCGGCATACTTCCACCGGAGAGCCATTAGCCCCGGCATCTCGTGTTCGGATATCTCAATCTCTTTGCGGCCGAACTCCGCCAGACCCATGTCTTTCACCTTGTAAGGCAGGTCTTTAGGTAATGCTTCAGTCATATATGTATTTGTACTGGTTTGTAGTCGATACTAACGGTGCGGAGGAACTGCTCCTTCCTCTGCGGAAGTTCACTTGCCCTTCCTGCGCTTCTTGCCTCCCTTGTCTTTGAAGAACCTTGCATAGCGTTGTGCGCCGGTGCTTTTGCTTTCCCTGGAACGTTTTTCCTTGCCATGCTTCTCCTCTTGCGCGACTTCCACCGAGATGCGGCGGCCGTCCACCTCGAAGCTGTTCATGCGCTTCATCACCTGCGCGGCGTCATCTTCTTTCACTTCGAAGAAAGAGAAGCGATCGCGGAGGTCGATGCGACCAATCTCCACGTGCCCGGGGACGCAGCGGTTCACCAAATCTATAAGTATGTTCGGGAAGAGGCCGTCGTGCTTGCCGAAGTTGATAAAGAAGCGGACGTAGCCCTCTTCAGCCTCACCCTTGCGACGTTTCTTGCGCGATTCCTTCGGCGAAGCCTCATCTACCTCTTCAATCTCGTCGGCATCTTTGTAGTACTCGAGCATACGGTTCAGTTCCAACGACACCATGCGTTTTATCACGTCTTCCTTGTCGAGCCAATCGAGCTTGCGGTACACCTGGGGTATCAGCGGAGCGATTTCTTCTTCATCAACTTTCACCTTCTCTATGTGGTCAATGAAGTGGAACAACTGCTTGGCACATATCTGCTCGCCGGTCGGCATAGTCCCGCGCTCAAACTTCTTGCCGATTGTGCGCTCTATCTCGCGGATTTTCTTTTTCTCCCTCTGGTGGCATATCGATATGGAGATGCCCGTCTTCCCGGCACGGCCAGTGCGTCCCCGACGGTGCGTGTACGACTCTATTTCATCAGGCAGACCGTAGTTGATGACGTGCGTGAGGTCGTCCACATCCAACCCACGCGCCGCAACGTCGGTGGCAACGAGAAGCTGGAGGTTCTTGATGCGGAACTTCTGCATCACATAGTCTCGCTGTGCCTGGCTAAGCTCGCCGTGGAGGGAGTCGGCGTTGTATCCGTCTTGGATAAGTTTGTCGGCAATCTCCTGCGTCTCCTTGCGCGTACGGCAGAAGATGATGCCGTAGATGTCAGGGTAGTAGTCGGCAATACGCTTCAGGGCAAGGTATTTGTCCTGTGCCTTTACCATATAATATATGTCGCGGATGTTCTTGTTGCCTTCGTTCTTCTTGCCGATGACAATCTCCTTGGGCGATTTCATATATTTCTTGGTGATGGAAGCGATGCCCTGCGGCATGGTCGCCGAGAAGAGGAGCATGTTCCTTGTAGGAGGCACGGCAGCGAGGATTTCGTCGATGTTCTCAAGGAAGCCCATATTGAGCATCTCGTCGGCTTCGTCGAGGACTACGTTGCGTATCCCTGAAAGGTCTACCGTCTTGCGATTCATAAGGTCGAGGAGCCTTCCGGGAGTAGCCACCACCACATGCACCCCCCTCTTGAGGGACTTAATCTGGCTTTCGATGCTGGAACCGCCATAGACAGGCAGCACGCGAAGATGTTCAAGGTACTTGGAATACTCGGAGAGGTCGTCGGCAATCTGGAGGCACAATTCCCTCGTAGGGCAAAGCACCAGCGCCTGGGGGTAAACACTGCCGATGTCCGTTTTCTGGAGGATAGGCAATCCATAGGCAGCAGTCTTTCCCGTGCCGGTCTGAGCAAGACCTATCACGTCGATATTGTCATCACTTAACAAGAGAGGAATCACTTCTTCCTGTACAGGCATGGGGGATTCAAAGCCCAACTCTTGGATTGCCTTCAACATGGGAGCGGCAACCCCTAATTCTGCAAATGTTTTCATATTGGCGACAAAGATACGCCAAATTTTTAAAGGGAAGAGGAATCGTGCATGATTGGCACACCTGAATATGCAATGCCTACAAAATCATGCAACATGCGCCGGCAAAGCATTGAATCAGCACATAATACCTTGATTTTTGCTTCTATGGAATAAGAAATCACAGATTTTTCCTATGTTTGCACATCTCAATAACTAATTGTCATTATTAAAAACAAGGAGTGATGAAGAAGATACTTATCCCTTTGTGTATGGTCTTAGGCTGCCATGTTGCAGACGGACAACGCTCGTACCAATTCCAGACGGAAGAACGCCTTTTTTTCGAGGGAAAGGCAATGTTCAATATGCAGAACTATTCCGGATGTATCGACAAGCTTGAAGCCTACAAACAGCACGCCACGGACGCAGATTTGATTCAGGAAGCTGACTTCCTGTTGGTTTGCTCTGCTTTCGAACAAGGAAGACCCAATGCCGGCGAGCTGCTTCATGGTTACTTGGAGTTATATCCGGACTCACGCCACGCCGACGAAGTTTGTTTCCGTATCGGCTCTGTCCATTTCGGGCGTGGCGAATATGAAAAGGCTATTTACTGGCTTGAGGAAAGCGACATCAATGTTTTGCCGGTAGAAGAACAAGAAACTCACACGTTCCGCCTTGCTTACTCCCTTCTGCAGACAGGCGAACGCTCACGTGCCAAACTCCTCTTTGAACGAATCAGGCAAATCGGGACGCAATACAAAGATGCGTCTGCCTATTACGTTGCATACATAGATTATGCAGACGGTCAATACAACAAAGCCCTGGCTGAGTTTGGGGAGCTGAGTTCCCGTCCGGACTATAAAGAACAATCCGCTTATTATATAACGCAAATCCTGTTCATACAAAACAAATACAGGCAGGCTGCAGAGTCCGGTGAGAAACTATTGGCGGATTACCCGAGGAGTGCGAACAATACTGAGATTTACAGGATTCTCGGCAACTCGTATTACCACTTGGGGCAAGAGGAAAAGGCATACCAAATGCTGTCCAGGTATGTGGAATCGGCAGAAAGTCCACTGCGCGGGGACTTGTACCTTTTAGGAGTTTGTTCCTATAACCAAGGACGCTTCGAGAAGGCTATCCGGAACTTCGGGAAGACCGTAAACATGGATGATGCCTTAACTCAGAACGCTTACCTCTACTTAGGGCAGGCTTACCTGAAGACTAACGACAAGAACAATGCACGCATGGCGTTCGAGGCGGCGGCTACCGCCCGTTATGATGAGCAGATACGCGAAGCAGCGCTTTATAACTACGCTTTGATTATACACGAAACGGGCTTCACGGGCTTTGGCGAATCCGTGACAATATTCGAAGATTTCTTGAATGATTTCCCGAACTCACGGTACTCCGACAAAGTGAACGATTACTTAGTTGAGGTTTACCTGACAACCAAAAACTACGACGCGGCCCTTGCTTCCATCGAAAAAATCAAGCAACCCAGCCCGAAGATACTGGAAGCAAAGCAAAATATCTTGTTCCAACTCGGGACGCAGGCTTTCGCGAACGTCAGGATGGACGACGCCATCGCGTTCTTCACCCAATCCATCCAAATGGGGAACTACGACCGCGACGCGCGCAACGATTCCTACTTCTGGAGGGGTGAATCCTACTACCGCAAGGGAGATTACCACAGGGCAATCTCCGATTTCCGCTCGTTCCTGAGCTATTCTTCCGGACGGACGGACACCTACGCCCTTGCACACTATAATTTGGGTTATTGCTATTTCAAGCAACAGGACTACAACAATGCTTTGGGGCGTTTCCAAGAGTATGTCGCGGTTGCAGAGAACAGAAACTCCGCTTCGGTAGCCGACGCCTACAACCGCATAGGCGATTGCCTCTTCAGGAACCGGCAGTTCGCGGCTGCGGAAGAGAGTTACAGCAAGGCGGCACAGCTCTTCCCGTCCGCAGGGGATTATTCCGTTTACCAGAAAGGCTTCGTACTCGGCTTGCAGAAAGATTACAAGGGAAAAATCAATGAAATGGACCGGTTAATCAGGGATTTCCCCGAGTCGCAATACATCGACGACGCGATGTTTGAAAAAGGACGCTCTTACGTCCTCCTCGGCAACAACGCAGCCGCAGCCCAGTCTTTCGAAGAATTGCTCCAACGCTACCCGCAGAGCAGTTTGGCAAGGAGAGCGGGCGTGCAACTCGGGTTGATATATTTCAACGACAACAATTTGTCCAAATCCGCAGCGGCTTACAAACAAGTCATCAGCCAATACCCCGGCACCGAAGAGGCGCGGGTAGCTCTCCAAGACCTGAAGTCCGTCTACGTCGAGATGAACGATATTAACGCTTACGCGAACTACGTAAACAGCCTTGGAGGCAGTGTTCACCTTGAAATAACCGAACAAGACTCCCTGACGTACATAGCTGCCGAGAAACTTTTCATGCGCGGCGACAACGCAGGCGCACAAAGGAGCATGCAAAACTACCTCGCGCAGTACCCCGACGGAGCTTTCAGCAGCAATGCGAACTTCTACCTCGGGAGCATAGCTTTTTCCAATGGCGATTTCGATGCCGCCTGGCGGTACTTCGATGTTGTAATCGGACGGAAAGACATGAAATTCATGGAGGAAGCCCTTGCCCGCAAGTCGGAAATCGAATACAACCGGCAGGACTACGATTCCGCCCTCAAAACCTTCCAACAACTGGCGCAGGTTGCAGAAAACGCCGACAACAAGCAGGCAGCCCACCTCGGGATGATGCGTTGCGCCCTCCGGACGGGCGACGAACGGACTGCGCTCGAATCTGCCAACGAACTTTTGAAGAACCAAAAGCTGTCGCCCGAAATTTCGGCTGAAGCCCGCTACGTCCGCGCCAAGGCTTACATAAATTCCGGCAATGAAAATGACGCAACCGCCGACCTCAGGGTACTTTCCGCCGACACAAGGACCGCACACGGCGCGGAGGCGAAATATCTGCTCGCACAAATCTACCACGACCGTGGCGAGGACGAAGAAGCGGAGAAAGTTCTCGACGATTTCGCCAAGAACGGGACACCTCACCAGTATTGGTTGGCAAGGGGCTTCATCCTCTATGCAGATATTTACATCGGGAAGGGCGACGACGTACAGGCGCGTGTATATCTGAACAGCCTGAAGAACAACTACAAGGCGGACGACGACATCGCAGCGATGATAGAAGACCGCCTCGCGAGAATCAACAAGAAGGACAACAACGGAAAAACAGTAAGCAATGAAGAAGCATTATAACAATACGAAGAAAGTACTCTGCGCGGCTGCAATGCTATGTTCCGTCCACTCCGTTTGGGCGCAGCAAGACAATACAAGCGACAGCGACCCGCTGAAAAGGGAAATGACGCTTGAAAGGGAGTATGACCCCTCGGTGCAAGACGCCAACAAGGTCAATACGTTGCCTTCCGTGAAGGAGCCGGTGGTCACAAGGCGCGCGATAGACTATTCCGACTTCACGGTTCCTACCGACCCGGAGAAGCAGATTTCCACCCTCCCGTCGGGAAACATCATGGCGGGCGTGGACTACGACAACCGGCGCGGGTATCTCGACATCGCAGCCGGGATGAACCGCAACATCAACGGGGATTTCGGCTACCACATCTTGAGCAACGAAAAAGACCGGTTGAACCTCTTCCTCTCGCACAGCTCGAATAATTGGGAACCGGGGTATTCTTCCCAAACGGACGAAGTGAAGTCTAAGCTGAACGACAATCTTGGCGTAATCAACTACCAGCATAGTTTCGACAAGGCGATTCTCGGCATCAGGGCGAGGTACCGCTATTCCGGCTTCAACTATTACGGCATCACGGAAAATATATATAATGAAATCAACGGAATCTCCGCAACACCCTCGTCGGCTGTCCCTGACCGCGAAACGAACCAAGTAAACCAGACGATTGCGGCAGGTATCGGCGTCAGCTCGAACGAAGACGCGCCGTTCGGCTATCTTTTCGACTTCGGTTACACCAACTTCGGCAGCAAGTATGGAATTGGCAGCCCGGCAAAGGGTCCGACCGAGAACACTTTCGACTTTTCCTTCGACATTTTCCAACCGCTCTGGAGCGGGCAGACACTTGGCTTGGCAGGAAAGTTCAAATACCTCGCGTACAGCGTCCCTTCGGACGGAAGATTGTCCACAAACGGCACGGACGGACCATATTATTCTTATGATTTCAGCAACCGCGCCGAGGGGACTGTAAATCCGTACTACGAAAAAGAAGGCGAACGCTGGAAGTTGAGACTTGGTGCCAAATTCATGTTCGCCTCCGGCGATGATTGGGTACTTATGGGCTCACCGGACATCGCGCTCGACGCTGAGGTAGCCTACCGGACGGTCTTTTATATCAACGCCGGGGGTGATTTGCATTCCAACAGCATGCAAGAAATGTCCGACGTGTGCCGTTACCTGAATCCGACGCAGGGAATACAACCCTCGCGCAATTGGCTGGACGGGGCAATAGGGATAAAGAGCGGAGCCGCAAGCGGCTTCTGGTTCGACGTGTTCGCAGGTTACAAAATCACAAGCGACGATGTTTTCCTCCTGCCGGGAACTTCCTACTACGACGGCCATTTCGCCAACCTTGTGATGGCAGGACAAGACATCAACTCGAAAGTGCTCTACGCCGGGGTCAATTTGAAGTACAACTACCGTGAGTGGTTCGAAATTGCGGTGAAAGGTGTTTACAACAACTGGGACGTGAAATACCAAGAAGGCGCAATTCTCGGCGGCGGCAGTTTGGACATCGAAAATGCGTGGGGAAAGCCGGACTTCGTGCTGTCGGCAGACTTGACGGTGCGCCCAACTTCGCAGCTCACCATTGCGGCAAACTACCGTCTGGAAACAGGACGCTACATGAGGGCGTTCTCCACAGAAGACATCAAGATGAACAACATCAACGAGCTGAACCTGAGGGCTTCCTACGTTCTCAACAAGACTTTCGGGCTGAGCGTTGCAGTTAATAACGTCCTGAACCGCGACTACGACATCTTCTACGGTTATCCTGCCCAAGGAATCGCCATACTCGGCGGGATAAACATTAATTTCTAAAGGCGGAACTATACACTGCGGACGGGCTGCACCCTTCCTGCCGGGCAAAACTATCATTCGCGCAGCGGCGGGTTACTT
>CAYZTO010000035.1:0-3328 GCA_964481365.1 uncultured Parabacteroides sp.
CATTAGCGCGGATGGTGAAATTGGTAGAGACGCTACTGTGAGGGGGTAGTGCCGGTTTCGGCGTGTGAGTTCGAATCTCATTCCGCGAAAACCTTTTTCTGTATCATTTGAAAGAAAGAATCTGTGTATAATTCATAGATTCTTTTTTTATTGCTTAAATTACCTGTACTTACTTAGCATATTGATTTTTTTCAATACCTTTGCACGCAAAAATTGCGCAAGAAAACTGATGACAGCGTCAAAAACACGAAATATGCTTGTAGATGTCGCGAGGCAACTGTTTGCCCGAATCGGCGTTGATAACACAACAATGAATGACATCGCACAAGCTTCAGGCAAAGGCCGGCGCACTTTATATACATATTTCAAAAGCAAGAACGAAGTATTCTTGGCAGTAGTTGAGTCTGAAATGGCGCAGCTGCTTAAAGTATTAAGGGATGTTGTAAATAAGGATTTGCCTGCAGATGAAAAGCTAATCACTTTCATTTACACACGCTTGGATGCCATCAAGGCTGTGGTGTTCCGTAACGGCACACTACGGGCAGATTTCTTTCGCGATATATGGCGCGTGGAAAAAGTACGCAAGGAGTTCGATTTGCAGGAGATAGAAATGCTGAAAGACATCCTAAACGATGGCGTGCGAAACGGAGTTTTCTCTATGCCGGACACAACGATTACCGCAATGGTCCTGCACCATGCCCTGAAAGGCCTTGAAGTCCCGTACATCCGGGGAATCATGGGGGAAAGCATAAGCGAACGCATCAAGCGGCGCGACAATGTAATCAACTTAATATTTAATGGAATCAGAATAAAGAAATAGCTACCACGAGATGTTTATTAATACGACAGGTTATTACATACCCGAAGGACGAGTAGATAACCAACACTTTTTAGAGTTAAACGGACTGACAAGCGAATGGATTGAACAACGCACAGGTATCCATACACGTGCGAAGGCAGGAAAAGATGAGAATATCAACACAATGAGCATGAACGCCATCCGTAATGCCCTGCCCAATCTGCCTTACGACATCACCGATGTCGATTTGATTATTTCCGCGTCATATACACCCTACGACACTGTAACCACTGCTGCCCATCAAGCTCAGCACGACTTCAACATCACCAATGCGAAAGCGTTGTACATATCATCGGCATGTTCTTCTTTCCTCAATGCCCTCGAAATTGCCGAAGGATACTTCTGCATGAACAAGGCATCTAAAGCACTGATACTGACTGCCGACATGAACTCTGCCTACTCAAACGAGAACGACCCGAAAGCAGGTCATCTGTGGGGAGACGCCGCTGCTGCCTTTTTCCTTTCAAAAGAGCGGTGCAACGAGAACGATGCCGAGATTATAGAAGTATATACCCAGGGCTTGGGATATTTGGCGAAAGCGATATCCGCTGTACACCTCCGCCCGTATGACGGGGGAATCAGTATGCCTGAGGGCAAGGATGTATTCATGCAGGCTTGTACATATATGCCGAAGAACGTGCTTGACCTCCTTGACAAGAACGGGTACACGCTCAACGACTTGAGCTATTTCATCGGACACCAAGCCAACCTGCGTATAATAATAAACATCGCGAAGCATCTGGACCTCCCGAAAGAGAAGTTCCTGCACAACATCGAGGAGCTGGGGAATACGGGTTCGGTGAGTGCAGCACTGGTCTATGCCCAGAACACTTGCCGCTTCAAGAAAGGAGACCTGACAGCCATCACCGTTTTCGGAGGGGGATACTCCACGGGGGCATGCCTGATAAAGCATTAATATTTATAAACATAGGACGATATATGAAACTCTTAGAAGGTAAAGTTGCCATCGTGACGGGTGCCGCCAGAGGCATCGGCAAGGCGGTGGCTTTGAAATTCGCATCCGAGGGGGCGGACATCGCTTTCACAGATTTGGTAATCGACGAGAACGGTCTTGCAACCCAGGCAGAATTGGAAGCTCTCGGCGTAAAGGCGAAAGGGTACGCATCCAATGCCGCCAACTTCGAGGAAGCACACAGCGTGGTGGCTGAAATCCTGAAAGACTTCGGCCGCATCGACATCTTGGTAAACAACGCCGGCATCACGAAAGACGGCCTGATGATGCGCATGAGCGAGGCGCAGTGGGACGCAGTGATTAACGTGAACCTGAAGTCGGCGTTCAACTTCATACATGCCTGCACACCTGCCATGATGAAACAGCGCTCGGGGAGCATCATCAATATGGCATCCGTAGTAGGCGTACACGGGAACGCAGGGCAATGCAACTACTCAGCATCGAAAGCCGGCATGATTGGCCTTGCCAAATCCATAGCGCAAGAGCTTGGTTCGCGCGGCATACGTGCCAACGCAATCGCCCCGGGCTTCATCATCACGGACATGACAGCCGCTCTTCCGGACAGTGTCCGCGAAGAATGGTGCAAAAAGATACCCCTCCGCCGTGGGGGAACGCCCGAAGACGTTGCCAACATCGCCACGTTCCTTGCATCCGACATGTCGTCTTACGTGTCAGGGCAAGTAATACAGGTCGATGGCGGAATGAATATGTGATGTACCCATATCAACGAATGGTAGCCGGTTCCTGACGGGCACACGCCCTCGGCCGGTTGCCATTCAAATTCCACACTCTACCACCACTTATCATGGATATTATCTACGAAGACAACCACCTCGTCGCCGTAAACAAGACCTGCCGCGAGATTGTGCAGGGAGACAAGACGGGCGACACTCCCCTATCAGAACTGCTAAAGACTTGGCTCAAGGAGAAATACCACAAGCCGGGAAACGTGTTCGTCGGTGTAACGCACAGGCTCGACCGTCCTGTCAGCGGCATCGTCATCTTCGCAAAAACAAGCAAGGCGCTGGCGAGGATGAACGAGCTGTTCCGCAATGGCGAAGTGAAGAAAACATATTGGGCGATTGTGAAGAACCGCCCGCCCAAAGACGAGGACGAGCTGGTGCATTGGCTCGTGCGCAACGAAAAGCTGAACAAGAGTTTTGCCTGCAGCGCGGAGACACCCAACGCCAAGAAAGCCATACTCCACTACCGCCTGGCTGCCTCGTCGGATAAGTACCACCTCCTTGAAATAGAGCTGAAAACCGGTCGCCACCACCAGATACGCTGCCAGTTGGCTCAGATAGGCTGCCCCATCAAGGGCGACCTCAAGTACGGCTTCGGGCGCTCGAACCGCGACGGCGGCATCAGTCTCCATGCCCGTTCTGCCTCATTCATCCACCCTGTTTCAAAACAGCAAACCGACATTGTCGCCCCTACCCCTGCCGACAACCTTTGGGATGCCCTGACGGAAAAACTCTGACCCCTTTACGGGCGGC
>CAYZTO010000035.1:3428-19798 GCA_964481365.1 uncultured Parabacteroides sp.
TGCAGGGCACTCCTGCACGAGGCTGCAGGACACTCCTGCAAGCAAAGGGGGTCAATCGCGGCGTTCAACGGCACAACTTTGGAGTACGCGGGAATGCGGCGGGACACTGTGCGTAAGCCAGACATTTCCGCCCACCACGGTGTCGTGCCCTATCGTTATGCGCCCAAGTATGGAAGAATTGGAATAGATGGTTACGCGGTCTTCAATTATCGGGTGGCGCGGCACGTCCATCGGCAACCCGTCGGCATCGAGCGTGAAGCTTTTCGCGCCAAGCGTAACCCCTTGATAAAGACGTACATGGTTGCCTATTACCGTAGTCTGCCCCACCACCACTCCGGTGCCGTGGTCGATGCTGAAGTACTCGCCTATCTCTGCCCCCGGATGTATGTCGATACCCGTGGCGGAGTGCGCAAGCTCAGTTATAATACGCGGTAACACAGGGACTTGAAGGGTGAAAAGGACATGGGCTGCCCGTTGGTGGAGCATGGCATAGACTGCCGGGTAGCAGAAGATGATTTCGCTCAGGCTCTTCGCTGCCGGGTCGCCGTCGAGGATAGCCTTCACGTCGGTGGACAGGAGGTACTTGATGCGCGGAAGCTCGCCCACGAATGAGACTGCCTTGCTTTCAGCCTCCGTTTTTGAAACCTCGCATACCCCCTCAAATACCATGCTGCGGTATATCTGCTCATAGAGGATGTCGTACAGCTGCTCAAGGCAAACGCCTGTATAATAGGTGGAAGAGCCGGCGTCGGCTTCTTCGGGTGGACCGAAGAAACCGGGGAACACGATGCGTCGCACGAGGCGCATCACCTCCTGTACCTCAGGCACGGAAGGCGACGGTCTGGGATGGCGGGGGATGAAAGGGTACGCGTCGGCAGTGAGAGCCTCGATGTTCTTGCGGACGCGGTCTATGGCGGCTATTCGTCCCATGACAATACGTTATCCCAGTTCGGGTCGTATGCCACCATGAGCTTCGACCCGAGCGGCACGTGGATGTAAATGTATTCGCCCAGCGAGAACATCACCGAAGCGCTGGCGCGTATCTCCTGCGGAAGCCGGGTCTTCTCCGTCCATACTCCCTCGGAAACGTCGTAGCACCACATATACCCGTCTATGTCAATAACATAGATGTCGTCGTTGAATACGCAGGCGGCACGTACTCCCGCAGAGCCGGGGAAGGATGTCTCAACTTCCCAAGACAATGAGCCTGAAGAGACTCGCGGAGAAGACCACCACACTGTGTTGTAATCAGCCTCGCCGCTGACGGATGTGCCTTTCTTCCCGAAGCCCATGTAGATGCGGTCGTTTGCCATAAGCGCGATGCCGTCGTAAATAGGAATGGGCAGCTGCATGAGTTCCGTCCACCCACGGTCAGTAGTGCTGAAAGACCATACGCGATTCGAGGCTTGCTCGGAGGAGCCTGTAACAGAGCGGCCTCCGGCGATAATTATGTTCACGTTGTCCACCATCCCCATAGCGTTGCATACCAAATCCGGCTCGGAAGAACCCTCCGCTGCGGATAATTGTTGCCAGCGGTCGTCGCTAGTGTTGTATCTATAGAGGTCATTATACATGGTACCATCTGCGTCGATTCCGCCGAATGCCCAAAGCGAAGAGGTGTTGTAGGCGATAAGCGTCTGCCACTTGCGGCTGTCGGGGAAAGACGCGCGGGTATTCCAAACATCATCGGTCGCATTGTAGCGCATGAAGGCGTTGGTGAGTTGCGAATCCTGCGTGCTGCCACCCAAGAGGAAGCCGTTCATCCCCACATAAGCAGCCGCCTGGGAATACGTCAGCATGGCATCGCCGGGCGCTGACGTGCGCGACTCGTAGATACGCGGTGTAGAGAACTGCACCGTCTCGCTGTATGTAGTCCCATAAGAGTTCGTGGCATACATCCTTACATAATAAGTAGTGCTTCCCCTCATCCCGCTGATTGTGACGGAGTAGTCTGTCAAGCCATCCTGGAAGAGGCTCCTGTGTGAGGTCTCCGCCGTCTCTAAAGTCGGGTCTGCATTGACTGACCATACAAAGCCCGCCTCCGTCACCGAAGACATCCCCTCCGAAAGGATAGAGCCGCTGAAGGTAACATTACCGCTGCTGACCGTCTCAGGTTCGGCAATCGACAGCGTAGGTTTCTGGTCTTTCAGGATGAAGCTAACGCCTGAGCCGTCGCTATAAACAGTACCGTAAGAGTTCGTGGCAAAAGCACGGACGTAGTAGAGCGTCTGCTGCTCAACCTCTATCGAAGCAGTAAAGGTACTGTCAGCCTGAAGCTCGGCAAGGACGTAGCCATTATCCAGAGTAGGCGTCGGCGATGTCCCATAGCAGAAACCGATAGCTGTTATTTCAGTGTCACCAGCCTCCAAGAGTTTAGATGTGAATGTAGCCGATGTGAAGCCGATGGAGACTGTATCAGGTTCAGCCACCACAGGAATACCGTCGGTTGTGGTGAAGCTCAAGACTCCGCCCGAGATAGTCCCGAAAGTGTTCACCATGTAGGCTTCGACTTCGTAAGTAGACAGTTTCTCAAGACCTGTCACCCGCTGGTAGAATGAGTCCGCCTCCATAGTAAAGGGGATGGTATCGGTCAGTGTAGTGCCCTTCTTCTTGAGATATACACCTCGCTCCAGTATCTCACCCTCACCCGGATCGATGATATTACCGCCGACCACAGCCGACTCAGCCCGTATGAGGGAGTCGATGACAAACGTGCGTATCATCCCGAGACCTTCGGTAGTGTTCCGTTGGAACTCATCACCGTAGCTCGTCCCCACACTATTGGTCGCATAGGGGCGTATATAGTACAGCGTGTTCGCCTTCAAGTTCTTTGCCACACCCGAAAACACGCCTGTGCCGCTTCCGCAGATACTTGTGTCGTTGCTTTCCACTACCGGATTGCTCTCCGTCCCCCAACAGACACCGTAACGCTCCACGGGTACACCCCCGGAGCTTGTCACTTCAGCAGAAAAGACGATGCTTGTCGCCGAGAGTTCCACCGGGTGGTCATCGTCTATAAGCGTCACTACTTCAGGCAATATGGCATTATGCACATCAGTGCCGTACTCGGGGTCTTCCACGCATCCGTAAGCTGCCAGCAGCAGGAGCATTGCCCCTATCATATTCTTAAAATGGTTCATATTACTCTCGTTCCTATCTTTTGCTATGTCACATATCAGAAGAAAACACCCACACCTGCGTTAAGGTCGATATATTTAAAGTTTACCGTGCTGCAACCCCCGCTTATGAATAACGACCCCACCTTGACCATCACGTCAATCTCTGCCGCTACCCCGGAGTTGGAAGCATCTATGTTCTTAGCCCACGCCATACTGTTGTCCACCGCAGTCGTAATATCGGTTGTCACGTACTCATACAATACATTGCGGCTTCCATATCCCAGTCCTAAGGAGGCGTAGAGCCACTCGTTACACTTCACCAGCATCCCTACAGTCGCAGCGTAAGCGTTTACTTCCTTGTTGCCGGTAAACCTATAAGGTGTGCCGGTATCCACATTCAAGAGTTGCCCCCCGCCTACGTCGTTACACTCCCCCGTATGGTTCTTGAAAGACATGTTGGTCTTGAACCGTGCGTACCAACCGAAACGTTTCTTGACTCCGCCGAAAGTAATCCCGTAAGGCATCTCGGTAGAATACATATAGCCGACGAAGAACTTCATCGGGTCGGTGGGCTTCTGGAGAGCCATCCTGCGGACGTACTCCTCAAAGGAAACGACAGGATTCCGTGTCATGTCCAGCTTCTCGCGCCAATAGTCAGCCAACTTCGCGTTTGCCGGTGAGCCTATCCCTTCGGTATAATAGACAACGAGCTGCTCCATCGCCACAGTGTCGTTTTCCGTCGCCTGCACGTTAAGGCAGTTCAGGCACTTGTTCATGAGGCTGCGCATCGAGGAACGCATCTTCTCGTTCTCCAGCCAGATAGTCGTAACCTGTCTTATACTATAAGAATCGCATTGGGAGACACCCTCTTCATACCACATCTTAGCCTCCCGGTAATCCTGTCTCTGCATAGCCTCGTCGCCTTTCCGGTTATATTCCGCCAGTTCCTGCCCCATCATCAAGACAGGGAGGCACAACCATGCCAACAGTATAAAAACCTTTCTCTTCATCTACATTAATAATATGTTGCCCCCTCGGTGACTAAAGCACCGCCGGGATTATAAATATCGAATAAATTGTCCTCACGCTCGAATGCCCGCCCCCCTTCGGCTATACCGACACTCAGGTAGCGGCACGGGATTTTCTCGTAGCCGTCCGCGTCTATCGCGCCATACAACCCGGTAGACTTCTTGCGGACGATATGGTAATCCCCGAAGCTCATTTTCACCTCATATTGCGCTATGCGGTCGCGAGTCGCCTTCTCTTCCGCTTTCATGTCGCAGTCAATCATCAACCTTACAACCTCCTCCGTCAGCTTCAGGTCGCGGGCAGCGGCGAAGTCCGCTTTTGCCCCTTCGAAATCCTCGGCTTCCATCTTCTCCCTTCCCGAAGAGAGCAGGCTGTCGTATTGCAGGTCTGCCTCCGAATCACTCTCCGGTGCAGGTTCAGGCTCCTCCTGTTCCTTTGCCGGATGTTGTACGGGTTCCGGCTCGGCTGCCTCACGCGGGGCAGGTTCTACGGGTTGCGCGTCTTCCTTCGGGGAAGCCTCTTGAGTTTCCGCCGGAGGGGGTTGCACCTCAGGTTCAGGCTCTTGCGGGAGCGGGTCGTCCGCTATCACGGGAGCGGGTGCCGGTTCCTCCTTGTTTTCCGCGACTTTGGTTACGGGAGTTCCCCTTGTGGACTTACCTGTCCCTACCATGCCGGCAAACAAGGATATGCCCGCAACTGCCACTGCTATCACCACCGCCGGGACTACGATAAACCGCCCTATCTTCCGCGAAGGTTTCCGCCTGCGGGGTACGGGTGCGGGTTCCGCTGCGGGATGTTCCACCAAGGTCTCCTCCCCTGTGCCCTGCACTATGGTTTCCTCGGGAATGTCCTCCGGCGTACCGGGGATATTGCCTTCGGGGACATTTGCTGGCGGCGTGCCTGTAGGGTTGTATTCCTTCGGGGGCAACTCAGGCAAGTCGAGTTCCGCCATCATCTCGTCCACCGACCGGTAACGTTCCGAAGGGCGCAGCGCCATCGCACGTACAATCACCGCTTCCGTCTTTTGCGAGATGGCAGGATTCAGTTCCCTTGGCAACTGCAACGGACGTGCTACCCTGAGGATGGACTCGACAGGTACTTTCCCCGTGAGGAGGTTATACATTGTCGCCCCGAGTGAATAGATATCCGCGCATGGCGAGAAGCTCTGCATCCCGTCTTCATCATACTGTTCCACCGAGGCGAAACCCTTGGAGAGGGTCAGCATCGTGGTACTTGTCTCCTGCTGCTCTATGCCGTATCTCTTGCTCACCCCGAAATCTATCAGCCTTGCATCGTCTCCCGTGTCTATGATGATGTTGCTCGGCTTTATGTCGAGGTGCAGGATATGCTTCCCATGCACGAAGCTAAGCGCTTCGCCCACCTGCCGTACATACTTCAGTACCGTCCGCTCCTCCAGTGAGCCTTCGCGTTCGAGCCTCGTTTTAAGGGACTGCCCTGATATGTATTCCATCACTATGTAGGCAGTATTGTTCTCCTCGAACACTTCAAGGACATGGACGATGTAGGGGTAGTGTACTTCCGAGAGGATTTTCGCCTCTGTGATGAGCTTCTCCCTGAATTTGCCGAAGAGCTGCTGACCCGTGCCCGGATGCACCACAACTGCCTGTGTCGCCGCGTCGCGCACGCAATAGTCTTTAAAAAAGAACTCCTTGATGCACACCGGTACTTCCGTGCTTATGGTCCCTAACGTTCCTTTGACATCCGTGAACCACACTCCCTTGTAGGTAATGCCGAACCCTCCTTGCCCGACCACCTGCAACACCCTGTATTTCCCTCCTTGCAAGATATATCCGTTGGGTAAATTCATATACCGGCTGTACATCGTTTATTATCTGCCAAAAGTAGTTTTTTTAATATAAATGAAGAAGGATGTGAAACTCTATTTTGAGTTTTTAACGCATACGTGCCTGCCGCCCAGCCTCCCGGGAGAAAGGGAAAAGGTGTTTCCCGTGCGTGTGAGGAATTTTTTTTCAATAAATAGCGGAAAAAATTTACGTATGTGAGAAAAAAGCACTTCCTTTGAGAACCTTTAGGCACATACGTTTGTTATAAAGGGAAAGTAGGATATGCATGTAAATGCCACTCTATGGAAAGCCCGGCAACGTTACGTCTGAATTGTTGCCATACACTCTCAAAAGTAGATGCCGGAAACTCTATAGAGTGGCTCCCTCCGGCTCTATAGAGTCAGCACCAGAGACTCTATAGAGTGACAACGGGTAACTCTATAGAAAGGCGACTGGCAACTCTATAGAGGGACAAGCAGCCATCCTATAGAGAGATTGAACGGGACATGCCGGACTGCCCGGCAGCAATCCCAGAGTGTTTTATTATTAATTTATTTACTATGAAGTACAAACTTGTACAAAGGAAGAACCCACAGAAGCGGGACGACCCCGCGAAGTGGTATGCGAGTCCCATGAACGATGAGGCTCTGAGTGTGAAGGCCACCATGGAACAGGCGACGATGAACACGACTACCGCGCCTATCGAGATGGAAGCCTCGTTTGAGTTGTTCGAGAACTACTCTGTTTACCAGCTGCGGAATGGCATCAGTATCCGCTTGGGGAACATGGGTATAATCCGCATCACCTTCAAGAGCGACGGGGCGGAAACTGTCAAGGACTTCAAGCCCCAGCTCATGATTCACGATGCGCGTATGGTATTCACGCCAAGCAAGGCGTTTCGCGAGAAAGTCATCAACTCGCTCTCGTTCGAGAACGCAGGCGTGTTGGCAGACGGCATCGAGTACGCATCCATAGAATCGTACCTGAAGGCTACGGGACAGTGGGACGACTCCACTACCGAGCCCGACGACGGGGATGACGATGGTCCGGCGGTAGGATGAACAAGAGTATTGTCTGGCAAGGCATTAGAGCGTGCCGGGGGCATTCTGTAGAAAGGGTGCTTCCGGCACTTATTTTTTACGAAAGGTCAGATGGTGGAGTACAGGAACGCAAGTATCGCCTGCTTGAGGCTCACGGTCTCGTCCACCGCTTTCACCGGGATTATATAGAACGAGAAGTTGTCTCTCGAGCCTTCGGCGCAAAGCTCTGCTATCCTGATTTTTATCTCCATTGGGGAACCGGACGTGGCGAATATGGAAGAGAGGACTTCCGTAGGGCAATTCTGCAGCACGCCGTCTGTACAGAGGAAGAAGTAGTCGCCTGCCTGTACGTCGCACAGCGTGACTATATCCGCCTCGGCAGGCTCTCCCGAACCTTGTATGGCGCGGAGTATGACATTGCGCCGAGGATGGACACGTGCCTCACCGGGGGTGATTTTCCCCATCTTCACGTAGGCATTCACGAGGGAGTGGTCTTCCGTCTGGTATATCACCTTGCCGTCGCGGAACTGGTATATGCGGCTATCGCCCACGTGTGCGAGCGTCGCCCCGTTGCGCCCTATGAAGAGGAGGGCAAGCGTGGTTGCCATGCCGTGTGCCACGGGATGCGCGGCAACGTAATCATCGAAGCGTGCTTCGGCATATCTTATGGCTTTGTTGATGAAAGTCTTGTCCGGTGATGCGCCATCCAAAAAGGCGTTGAAGTAAGAGTCTATGGACTCACAGGCGAGGGCACTCGCTACCTCCCCTCTCTCGGCACCTCCTACCCCGTCGCAGACGAGAAACAGGCGGTTGCTGTCGGAAACTCCCTCAGGAAACGGGAATACAGAATCTTCGTTGTTGGGGCGAAGACCCGTGTCTGTCATTGCATAAGGCTCTTTTATCGTTATAATCATAACACTCAAAAAATACGTTATAAGTCGCGTGAGCCGTGGCAGGCTAACCATTGAAGCGGAGGAGTGTCCGTCCTATGAGGATTTCGTCGCCATCCTTTAGAACGACCACCTCGTCCTTGTCTAAGTAACTTTGGTTATATAACGTATGATTTTTGCTATTATTGTCTGAAAGGAGATGTTTGTATCCTCCTTTGGCGTCTTTCCTCACTTCGATGCGTATGTGGGCACGGCTCATGAGGCGGTCGGTTGTGCGGATTGGTAGAGTGGCAGGCGAATCTTTCGATAACCTGCCAATGATGTGGATACCTTCGTGGAGGTCGAGGACTTGCTGGGGTGTCTCCCCGTCGGACACTACAGTGAGGCGGCCTGCCTCTTTAGACGCAGGATGCAAGAGGACGGTTTCGCTCTCGCTCCCGTCCTCTTTCCTGCCTTCAACCAATGATATAGGAATAGGCTGCTTGCAATTAGGACACTTGAAGGAAGTAATCCCGAGGGGAAGCTTCCCCTCGTTTACTTTTAAACCTACCTTGCAGTGCGGACACTTTATCGAAATCATAATATAAACGATATGTCGCTGCCATCCATGCCTATGGAGATTCCGTTTACCATATCGTCGTCCGACAACATTACGGTGTCGTCGGCAATGGAGATAAAGTCTTCCCCATCCACAGTAACGGGACTGTCAATCATGACGGCATCGGAGAGCCCGCCTTCTTCAGTCACGTCCACCACAACGGCATCCGATATTCCCATATCGTCATCGTCTATAGTGACGAACGTGTAATCATCCTCTTGAACCATATAGCTATTCCTCTTTTTAATTGATTAATAATCACCTTTGCAATTGCGGCACAAATGTATGAAAACCGTACAACCAATCACTTGAATCCGGCGAGATATAATCCAATCTTCGGAATTAATGTACAAAACCTAATCCTTAAACAACAAAACTACTCTTTGCTCCAGCGGGCATGGCATGTGGGAACGGGGCATTTCCGCTTCTTTTTCAGGGATTCCCAAGGGACATCGCCGAGGAACGTCCCGCATTTGGGGCATACGTAATTTATTTTGAAACGGTTCGTCAGTTCCTGTAATTGTTCAGGTATCTTTGCGGATTGTTTGGCTCCTAAATATATGCCTGCTACAGGAGCACACACGGTTATAAGCAGGCAAACAGCGAACCATGAGGCGCTTCCCTTTCCAAGGAAACCTATCAGCACACCTATGATTCCCGGTATCGCGAATGGCAAAGCCTGAAAGAGCCTTGTCTTAAATTGATTCGAGGATTGGATGCGTATTTTCTCGCTCACATATTCATCATAGACACCCTTCAAGGCCGCAAACTCTTTCGTGTAATCATTCCCGGCTTTCAGGATGTCGGAAAGCGTAGTTTCAAAAGTATCCCCGAAACGGAGATTGTCGGTTTCCTTTACCCGTTTCCTTATAATTTGCACGCCATTGACAAATGTGCCGTTTGTAGATTGCAAATCCTCCAACAAATAATCTCCGTCGGCTGTTTGGAGCAACCTTGCGTGGTGGCGGCTCACTTCCGCATTGTCTGCAATGAAATCATTGTCCGGTGATTTGCCTATCGTGATGTCCATTTCCTATTCTTTTGATTCAGCTTTGATTGTTTTACCGTCGAGAAGTTCTTCTTCCAGCAGCTCTTTCAATTGTTTGAGAGGGTCTTTCGAGATTGTCAGCTCGCGAGGTTTCCCGTCGTCGGCTAAAAGGAGCAATTTCTGCTTCGGAAGGTTTATCTGGAGAATATGGTTCTTATTGATGATATGGCTTTTCCCTACGCGGACCAGCAACGTGTCTATGCCACCCAACTGATTGGAGAGCAACTCCTTTATTCTTCCTATGTTGATAGCGAAAGTGAATTGTATCCCATTTGAAAGCAGTAGCTTCGTATAGTTACGGTCTGCCTCGAAGTACAAAATCTGTCCTATCCTGATGCGCAACAATTCGTCCCTTGTCTTTATGAGCAAATACCTATCCATAATAGTTTGAGGTTATCATGTTTTTTATTCGCAAACACAAATGTAATATTTTATCCTGTTCCTCCAAACTTTTTATTCCGCCAAAACTGATGCGCACAACGCCGTAATGCAATTAAAAACCCCGGACAGAAGTCCGGGGAATTCTTTAGAATTTAATTCATTAAACAAATCTAAACACAATATATTCTTACTTGTATCAAGCGCGAATCAGCAGTTTTTACGGCAGATGATTGCCTAATGCACTACCGGCAAATCATCTTCGTCCGGTTTACCAGTCCCTTCATCTCCGTCCGAATCTTCTTCGTCACTGCCCGAACCGCGCATGTTCCTCGCTATACGGAGTTCACGGTAAAGGTTATTTACTTCCATGACAAACTGTTTCGCTTTTTCATTCGGATGAAGGACAACCGTCGCGTTCGCATACGCATTGATGATGTTGATTATGTCCTCCAGTTGCTCCGAAATCTCCAACGAAGTGGCGGAAGTTATCCGTTCAGCCGTTTCCGAGCTTCGCTGGACAGACAATTCGCCGTATTGCGCGTTCAACGACCTTAACTCCTCCATATAAGGCTTGAAACCCAACATTTCAATCTCATCTTGGAAAGGAGATTCGTCCAAGTCTTTCAGCAAACCTTCTGCCATAGCGTACTTTTGGACTATCGGCTCGCGGTAAAACCCTTTGTAGGGCATCACGGTCGGTGCGAGCTTCTCCGCTGCAGTTTGTTCAGACGACAAAGGCAACTGGTCGTAGTCCAAAGTCGTGCGGATAATCCATTGCATCACCTTGTCACGTTTCGAAGCAATCTTCCGAAGCTCCGCAGTCTTTTCGCTGCTTGTAGTTTGCATTGTCGCGCCTTTCATTTGCTCCAAGAGATTCATGAAAGCGTCATACACATCCTGCGGAAGGTTCAGGACTTCAATCCCATCCTCATCAGACTGCACCTGCGGACCATCGCCATCGTCCGGAATCGTTTCTTCTTCCTTGCACTTGTCAAGCAACACACTGTATTGAAGTGCGAAACCTGATTTTTCAGCATTTTTCAACGAGTGTAAAGACACTCTGTCTATTAAAATAAAATCCTCTACATCCATAATATATGTCTATAATATTAATTATACATTGCAAAGATAGAAATTGTTTTTGATATAGCAAAATTTTGTTCGCTTTTTCTGTTTCTTTCCCTGCAAATTTTGAAAAATGCTGATATTCGGTTACATAGCCATCTTTCAAACCTGTTTCCCTTTTTGTACGTGTACAAAGACGTTTTTCAGCCTTGTAATTGGTATTGTTCAGTCTGCAATCCTAATTCCGCTAACTTCGTTTTCGGTATTCTTAGGTGTATGTTTCTGCCGCCATTTGTATTCTGCCTTGTTACGGAACGTATAACGAATTCCAATCAGCGGCATTAAGAAACGGTCTGTCATTTTAGTTTTTGTATAAGCTGTATAATCTGTGTCTACAGTCCGGGTTATAAAATGATTTTCTTTTGCAGCAAAATAACGTAGACCTAATTGTAATTGCCAATTCTTGGGCAGATTCCAACCGAAAGTTAATTCAGATTCAGGTGTTGAAGTTCGCTTTGATATAGCTGTATAAGTAGCACTTGTATAACTAATATACATTGACAGCCATACTTTCTTGTAATACAAATACAAATTTGAGATTAAACCAAACGCATTCCCGCTAAACGGCATATTATCGATAATATCTTTCTGGTAATAGGCGGAAAGGTTCCAGTTGCCATAATTTGAGAAATTGGCACGCCCGTGAAACCCTGCTCTAACTTGTTGCATCTTGGATATGTTCTCGTATGTATAAGTATAAATGCCATTATCGGCATAGCCTACTTCCCTTATTTCATCCGTTATGTAATCATATAGTGCAAAAGGTTCCAAATAAAAACCTTTATGGTTCCATGTATAATTCAAACTGAGGATATTGTCAATATAAGGCATAAGGTACGGGTTGCCGACACGCATCCGAAGGCTGTCAATCGAAGTATTGCGCGGGTTTAACTGCGAAGCACTCGGTGAAGTGCGCCTCCGCGTATAACTTAAACCGATATTGGACTTGTCATTTATTCCATAATTCAACGAAGCCGAAGGTACAAAATTGATATAATGGTTTTCATATCCATCTGCGTTTGTAAAGACCATATCCAATCCTAATGAAAGCATATAATACCATTTCCCGCTGTTTGTGTTCCGCAAACTTGCATAAACATATTCCGTCCAGTTCTTATAAATGAAAGGTGCCCCCTCGAATGTCAGGTCGTCAATGTTCGTATGTGAATAATACGTGTTTGCACCGACATCAAAAGCCAATTTATCTGCCGCTGCAAAGTCGTAATTCAGTTCCAATTGACCTTGTTTCATGCTATTATCCAAATCAGACCGTGATAAATAATTATAAAGGTCGCTTGTTTCCGTCCTTGTACCTTTTGCACCGGAAGTATAAAGTCCGAACGTTGCCGAAGCATCCAAATGACTGTCTTCAGAAAACGTATGGCGGTAAAAAAGGTTGTAAGTATTCGTAAGATATTTATTATTGATGTATTGATTTACTGCCAAAGGATTAAAATCCTGTGTTGAAAGCAAACCGATTCTTCCGGAGGCATCGGTATAAACCTTTTGAGGATTAGTTATGAAATCAATAGTCAATGCGGCATAATTTTTATCATTCATAATCCAATCCCCACCTAATGTAGCATAAACCATTTGCGCTTTATACCGCCTATTGCCATTCAATAACCGGTACGTATCGCCTGAAGTCTGTTCATCAAAAGATTCGCCATCATCATTATGGAAATAAAAATGCTGTGCATTCAAATAAACAGACGATTTGCTGTTTCCGGTCTCCAAAGAAAGCGAGGATATGCCAAAAACACCTTCCACATGATGCTTTGAGTAAACGTTACCGTTCACATACTGTTGTTCACGCTTTTTTTTCATCTTAATATTCAACACTGCATGTACCGATTCCCTCCCCATATAACGTGCAGATGGATTTTCGATTACTTCAACTGATTCTATATCCTCCGGATTCAAGCTATTGATATAGCCCGGACGATTTATACCATTAATTAATATGACAGGAGTTGTACCATTTGGCAAAGTAATAGTCCTTAGTGTTTCATTCACTACCAATTTCGGGATTTCACGCAAAGCTTCGTAAGCATCACGCGAGTTCAAAGCCCTGTCGGACAAGTGAAACGTCGTTACACCTGCACCTTGGGTGATTATATTCCGACGGTCTGCCGTCACCTCCACTTCACCCAGTTCTTGGACGCCTTCTTTCAAATATATCACGCCCAAATCCATATTTTTGGTCAAATCAACTTCAAATTCAGAAGGCTGGTAACCCAACATGGAAACTGTACAAGTATATTTACCCGTAGAAAATCCACAAATTTTAAAATTTCCCTTTCTGTCTGTTGCTGCTCCACCTGCTAAAGAGTCGTTAGCCATTATAACAAAAGCCGCACCGGGTAAAGACTCATCATTTTCATTTTTGACTGTTCCTGAAAAGCAGTATTGGGCATGGGAATATGCGTTAGCCAATACTAACAGGCATAACAAAATCTTAAATGTTCTCATGTAACTTGTTGTATATAATTATTGGTTACTAAATTAATTTGCAGAACATACAAACTACCGCTACGTGCATTAAAAATCATATTCACCTACATAGAGAAATATTTATGATTGGAATAGCGATAATCTCTGCACAAAGAAAGGAAAAATATTTCGCATGAGCAAATTTTTTCAAAAAAAAAAAAAAATCGTTCAACCAACATTGGAGGATATCCACATCCACAAATACAATTTACGTTGTCTATATTTATGAATCGCAGGCACTATGTGTCTGTTACGATGACACATACTTCATTGCCACCCAGAAACCTGCTGCAAGAAGGATTACAATTATAAACAGGATAATGTTACCCCACCTTATCAGAAACGGAGGCATCTCTCCTATAAGGTTGCGGACTTTTTCGCTCCTTAATTCTATGTTATCATTTATCTCTTTCTTCATATACAGCATCAAAAAGTTATCTATAGCATATTGTAATTTGCAAACCAATAGTCAATTTCCTAATTCAAGCTGGTTTTTTACCAAATTGAAGTATGCACCGCGCTTTCCTATCAGTTCATCATGCGTTCCGCGCTCCACTATGTGCCCTTTTTCCAAAACAACAATCTGGTCGGCATGCCGGACTGTGCTCAGGCGGTGCGCAACTATAATCACAGTCTTTCCGCGATAAAATTCCGACAGGTTTTCGACAATTGCACGCTCGTTATTTGCATCCAGAGAGTTCGTAGCTTCGTCGAAATACAGGAAAGCCGGGTTTTTATAAACTGCACGGGCTATCAAAATCCTTTGCCGTTGTCCTTGGCTCACTCCTTGACCATCCTGACCTATCTTTGTGTTGTAGCGTAGCGGCAAACGCTCAACGAACTCGTCGATATTGGCTATGGCGGCAGCTTCTGCCAATCGGCGTGTGTCGATATCGTTATCATCAACGGCGATATTCCTTGCAATGGATTCAGAAAAGAGATAACCGTCTTGCATTACCGCCCCGCATTGCCCGCGCCACCAACGTAGGCTGAATTTCTCCAAATCACATCCTCCAACGGTTATTCGTCCGCTTACAGGCTTGTAATAGCCAAGCAAAAGTTTGATTAGCGTTGTCTTTCCGCTTCCGCTGGTTCCTACAATGGCTGTTATCTTTCCCTGAGGTATATCCAGGCTTATATTATCCAATACCTTAGGTGAATGAGGCCCTTCGTACTGGAACGTAAGGTTTTCGATTTTAATGTCACGGCTTTCACCACTGAACGCAGAGACTTCGCGTTCCGGCGTTTCCTCTTCTTCACGTTGCCGAATCTCGCTCATGCGCTCCAAAGAGATTTGTACATCTTGCCATCCGTATATGAACTGGACGAATTGTTCAATCGGAGAGTTCAATTGCCCTATGATGTACTGGATTGCGAGCATCATACCCAAAGACAGGTTTCCGTTGATTACAGCAGTCGCCGCAACCACTGTTATCACGATATTCTTTACTTCATTAATCAAAATACTCCCTGCTTCCTGACTTTGCTGCAACTTCATAGCCTCTATGTTTGTCCGGAACAGGTCTGCTTGCACGTCTTCCCATTCCCAACGCCTGCGACGCTCGCAATTCTGCAACTTTATCTCTTGCATACCGTTCAAAAGCTGCATGGTCTTGCTCTGGTTCCTTGCCCGCTGCTCGAAATAAGTATAGTCGAGTATGCGCCGCTTTTTCAGGAACAGAAACACCCACGCTGCATACAAAATACTTCCTGCAAGGAAGATAAGGAAGATTGTCAAGTCGTAATAGAGCAAAACAATGCCGAAAACCACAAAACTGAATGTCGAAAATACAACCGAAAGGGTTTGAGCCGTTAGGAACCTCTCCACACGGTCGTGGTCTTGGATTCGCTGTATAAGGTCGCCTACAAGCTTCGTGTCGAAGAACGACATCGGCAATTTCATCAGTTTGATTAGGAAATCCGACAGTAAAGAGATATTTACGCGGGTGGAAATGTGCAAAAGTATCCACCGGCGTATAAAATCGACAGACGCACGGCTTGCCACCAACATCAATTGCCCTAAAAGTATAAGGTAAATAATGTTCAGATTCTTTCCTTCAATACCTTTGTCTACGATAGCTTGCGTAAGAAACGGGAAAATCAGTTGCAATACACTCCCAATCGCAAGTCCCAGCAGTAATTGTGCAAAATACCGCTTGTAAGGCTTCATGTAGCCCCACAAAAACCGGAACGGCTTTGCCTTGTTCTGTTTTTCGTCAGTTTTTTCATAGAATGAAGGTGTAGGTTGGAGTGCCATAAGGATGCCTTTTTCTTCTCCCCGTGTACGGGTGCTAATCCAGGCATTGCGAACGGTTTCTTCATCAATCCGAAGCAAATTTTTACCCGGGTCGGCTATATAAAAGACGTGCTCACCGTCCCGCCGCGTCTTAACATCGTATAAAACGACGAAATGTTCCTGATTCCAATGCAAAATACAGGGAAACGGCCTCTGCTCTACGACTTTTTCCAAAGTGATACGCCCGCAGACGGTGCGGAAGCCCAAATGCTCAGCCGCATCGCTCATACTGAGCAACGAAACGCCTTCACGAGTCACCACGCAAAGCCGTTGCATAGTCTCAGCCGAGTATTCTTTGCCATAAAACTTGGCAATCATACGCAGGCAAGTGGCCCCGCATTCCATCGAATCGGGTTGTTGTATGAAGGGGAATGTCCGCATTTGTTCTGACTATATATCTATACTGCCGCTAATGTTATTTTTAAATAAATCCACGCGGCACAAAGGTATAAATTGCTTTTGTTTCAACAAAAATTTCGGAAGTCCTTTCTGTCAGACATCTTGAATTCTCAAAAACTGCTGATATTCGGTTACATAGCCGTTTTT
>CAYZTO010000036.1:0-5277 GCA_964481365.1 uncultured Parabacteroides sp.
TTCCGGCTTGAAGATGATTTGACTATGGGAGGCGCGTAGGGTCGCCTTCCGAATCCAACAATACCTGTATCGCCGTCTCGATGAGGGTATCTTTCCCCTGTTTTTTGTCCTCTTCGGTCAAATCGACCTTGATGTCGGGGTCGATTCCGAACTCCAGCTGTTCATAGTCCGCCCCAAGCAGGCGGCTTGCCGAGAAACGCACTATCCAGCCGTTGGGCAACTCCGAAGTGAAGGGGAATCCGCTGCCGCCGCCGGTCTTGTCACCCAGTATCCGCACCTGCGGCAAAAGGCGCATTGACTGCACGAAGTTGTTCGTGGCACTATAACACTCGCGATTTGTCAGCACGATGACGGGACGGTACCAAAGCGAGTGCCCATCGGTGGCAGTGAGCGTGAGAGGGTACGGGTCGGAAAAATCGTTGTGCCCCTTGCCGGTTTTGTGCTGTATGTAGCCCGTGGTGACGGTTCCTTCCACGAAGCGCGAGGCTATTGTCTCGGAATACGTCAGGTATCCCCCGCTGTTGTTTCTTACGTCAATTATAAGTCCCAAGCAATCTTTGAACAGGTAAAAAATATAATCGAGGTTTGCCTCGCCCACTCCGCTGGAGAAGCTGGGATAGTAAATGTATCCTATTTTCTCGTCCGACATGGTCTTGTAACGCATGCCACCTGCTATGTGGTAGTCCGTACCCATATAAAGCTCGTGTATTTCATCGTCGTAATTGTCGGGATAGTCCTCGTACCACGCCCAGTACCTCGACATGTCGAAAGATGATATGAGGTTCGTGTGCCCGTCCTTCAATTCGGCGAGCATATCGCCCAGGGTGTCGAAAAGGTAGAACTGGTCCATCGTGTCCGAAACCTGGACTTTGTAGTTGTCGTATATTTCGTCCCAGTCGATGTCCTTGTATTCGAAGAAGCAGTAATTCTCGTCGATGATTTGCCACAACGCCTCGAAGTTCTCTTTCGGCGAGGAAGAATATTCCACCGTGTCTTCGCAGGACATGGCTGCTGCGGCGAGGAGGATAACATAAATCCATGCACGTTTCATAATTGCCTTGTTTAATAGAATGCGCTCCGGTATTTCTTGCCCCCTTTGTTCTTGACGGATATGAATTCCTTCACAATTCCTATCATGAAGTAGCGGGAGTTGAGGTGGCTCTTGATGCTGTTCACGTCGAGGTAATACATATTATCCATGTAGCCGGTGCGTATGGTGAGCCACGGCAGCGGGATATCGACCGTGAAAATATTCTTCATCGCCCATTTGTTATGGAAGGAAGAAAACTTGATTACGCCCCCGCTGTTGCCGAGCTGGAAGATTTCGTAGTACGATTCCCCGTAACGGGGCGAAAACAGCATCCCGGCGAAAGGAATCTGGAACTGGTAGCGGAGTTGCAGCGGGAAATCCCCGATTTTCAACCTGTACGATGCCATGCAGGAAATGTCGAGGTCGAGGTCTGCCTTCGCCGAGCCGGGATTGTTGGACGACACCGTATTGTACACCCCGCCGAGCAATGCGTGTACAGATGCTCCGGCGAGCAGCATCAAACCGGGAGCGGCATCAAAATGGTAGTGGTATCCCAATGAATAATCGATGAATCCGGCATATTCTTTCATGGTTCCTGCCGGATTACGTGTAGAGGCGAAGTCAATCTGCACCTGTTGTTGGCGTGATACCTTGCCGCCGGCAATGTGCGTGTATTTCATACGCTCGTCGAAGATGCGCAACGCCCAACCCTGGTAATTAGTCAGGCTTCCCGGCGAGAGGTATGTGTCCATGATGTTGTAACGCCCCGCGCCGACCATTGTAGCGGCATTTACTGTATAGGTAATATCGTCGTCCGGTTGGGCGGACAAGTTTAGTCCCGTGATGCAGCAAACCAACAGCAAAACCCACTTCATGCCTAAAACAATTTCATTTGCCCCGTTATTTCGTCTATCAAATCCGACGGGTTGTCCGTTTCGCCATCTGTTTCGCCCTGTTCTCCGGATGTGTCATTTTCCGCTTCTGGGGTTGGAGTGTCTTCCTTCGGCGGAATCTCGCGTTCCGCAGGCTCAAGTTCGTTGATTGTTTCCAATTTGTATGTCGTCAGCCTTTTTCCCTTGGCTTTGAAAGAACGGAGTGTGGCGAACTCTTCCGCATCGACTACAACCGGCGGGCGGAATGAATCGGCACCGCCGAATACCAGTTCAAAACGCGGATAAGTTTCATCGCTAAGTATCAGAAGCTCATTTTTCGGGTTGTCTCCTGTGAAACTCTGCCTGCGCGATGACGCTTCGAGCGAAAACCTCTTTATGTACGGGTGTTTCTGCTCTGCGTCATAGACTACAGCCGTCCAAACCTTGGTCGGGTCGAATTTTTCGATGACGAGGATGTTGTTTTCGTAATGGTTGCTCAACTCGAAATTCGTAGTGTAGAATTCCCCGTTTTTCAGGATAACAAGGATGCGGTCTTCGCTCTGGAACTCGCCCAATTCCTCACCTCTTCCGTCGTAGTTGAGCCTCAGCACGTCGCGGTCGAACCAAACCGTCAGCCCTCCTAACGTGGAACCGCCTTTTTGCTTAAGTGAAATCTTGTGGACTTCGGCTTTCGTGAGTATGTTCCCCATAGAGCCGCGCCCTTTTATGGGTATCGTGCTGAAATCTTTTTCAAAAACCAAGAGACGTTGCCTCGGCTTGGGTTTCAGGATAACTTTCACCGTTTCCGCTTCGCCGTTCGGGTTCACGCTGAAATAAAGCACGCGGGAATCAGGCGTACCGCGCGTGAGGTCATAATCCCTGTCGCGGCTTATTCCTGTTATGGCAAAACGCTTGATGTAATTCACGCCCTGCTTGCCGTCGCGATAGATTACGTTGTATATTGTCCGCGTATCGTTGCGCTTGAAGATGTTCAAGTATAAAATATCTTTCCCCACGAAGATTTTGTCTGCCACGCGCATAAGTTTGTACCTGCCGTTGCGGTAGAACACCAGCACGTCGTCGATATCCGAGCAATTTGCTACGAACTCATCCTTTTTCAGCGAAGTCCCTATGAATCCTTCTGCCCTGTTGATGTAGAGTTTCTCATTCGCCTCTGCAACTTTTGTCGCCTCGATTGTGTCGAAGTTCCGGATTTCCGTCAGGCGCGGATAACGTGCCCCGTACTTATCTTTCAAGTGGAGGAACCACTCGACGGTATATTCCACTATATTGGCGAGATGTTTTTCTGTCTCTTCAATCTGTTTCCGTATCTGTAAAATCTGTTCATTGCACTTATCGGAGTTGAACTTCAATATCCGCCCCATTTTTATCTCCATAAGTTTCAGGATGTCTTCTCGCGTCACATCCCGGATGAGCATTTCCCTGAACGGTTCCAAACGGCGGGCGATATGTTCCACCGCCGTATCCATATCCTTCGATTCTTCGAATTCCTTATCCTTGTAAATCCGTTCTTCTATGAATATTTTCTCCAAGGAAGCAAAAAAGAGCGTTTCGGAAAGCTCTGCCTTCTCAATCTGCAATTCCTGCTTGAGCAAAGACAATGTATTGTCGGCGGAATGCTTCAACACATCGCTTACAGTCAGGAAATGCGGCTTCTCATCCTTTATCACACAGCAGTTGGGCGATATGCTCACCTCGCAGTCCGTGAAAGCATAGAGCGCGTCGATTGTCTTGTCCGAAGATACTCCCGGCGCGAGATGCACCAGTATCTCCACGTTCTTCGCGGTATTGTCATCAACCTTCTTTATCTTGATTTTCCCCTTGTCATTTGCTTTCAGGATTGAATCAATGACCGATGATGTCGTCCTACCGTAAGGTATCTCTGATATCACAAGGGTTTTGCTGTCAATCTTCCCGATTTTGGCGCGTATCTTGACAGAACCCCCGCGTTCACCGTCGTTATATTTGCTTATGTCTATGTAACCCCCGGTTTGGAAATCCGGATACAGCGCGAAGGGTTCGCCACGCAGGTATGCAACCGACGCATCCAAAAGTTCATTGAAATTGTGTGGGAGTATTTTCGACGAAAGCCCGACTGCGATGCCTTCCACTCCCTGTGCGAGCAACAAGGGAAATTTTATGGGAAGAGTAACCGGTTCACGGTTCCTTCCGTCGTAGGAAAGCTGCCATATTGTTGTTTTGGGATTGAACACTGTGTCGAGGGCAAACTTCGACAGGCGGGCTTCAATATAACGCGGCGCGGCTGCTCCGTCGCCGGTCAGGATGTTGCCCCAGTTTCCTTGGCAGTCTATCAGCAAATCTTTTTGTCCGAGCTGAACCAACGCATCGCCTATTGACGCGTCGCCATGTGGATGGAACTGCATCGTGTGGCCAACGATGTTTGCGACTTTATTGTACCTCCCGTCGTCGAGCCTTTTCATGGAATGCAAAATACGGCGTTGCACAGGTTTCAGCCCGTCATTTATATGGGGAACAGCCCTTTCCAGTATCACATAGGAAGCATAATCGAGAAACCAATGTTGGTACATTCCCGACAGGTGATGCGTCGTCCTGTCATCACCTATACCAGGGACTTTATAATCCGAGTGCTTTGATTCTGCCTGTTGTCCGTGCTGTTCCGCTCCATTGCCCAACGGAGTCTTGTCATCTTCCATGTTTTCCGGTCTCATATATCCAAAATCATTCCAAGAAAAGCCGCTATGCAGCTCTGAGGGGGTAAATATACAAAGAAATAAGCCGTTCTTCCTATCTTTGCGCGTGAAACATTTTAATTTATTCATAGATGATAACGTTGAAGAGGATAAGAAATGCCGCCGACCCCGATTTGGAGGGACTGCTGGCGCTCTACGTTGAAGCTTTCCCGGAAGAAGAACGGCGTGACGTGAAGCAACTGCTCCGTATGCTGGCGGATGTGGAAGAAATGCACTTTTGTGCCATCTTCCATGAGGATTTGCTTTCAGGGCTTGCCGTTTATTGGGACATGGGAAGTTTCTATTACATGGAGCATCTTGCTGTATTCCCGTCGATGCGTAATAAACAGATAGGGCGGCAAGTCCTGCAATGGTGGAGGGAAAACCTTGGCAAACCACAGCTCCTCGAAGTGGAGCCTCCCGTCAATGAGATGTCGCAACGACGCATTAGTTTTTATCGGCGCAGCGGAATGGAAGTTCTGGCAACGGATTATATCCAGCCGGATTACCGAGCGGACAAAGCCGGCATCCCGTTGTGGGTCATGGGCACGGAAGAACCACCAATGCTTGCAGGTTGCATCCGGAAAATACAGGATGTGGCCTATCGTGATGCCTTGAAATACCTTTAGTATCTGTTTGTAAT
>CAYZTO010000036.1:5377-6997 GCA_964481365.1 uncultured Parabacteroides sp.
TACAGGATGTGGCCTATCGTGATGCCTTGAAATACCTTTAGTATCTGTTTGTAATTCCCTGCCGGTAGAAAGTGCCACCTGGCTCCAAGTCTCGTTGTCTACGCAGTAGAAAGTGCCACTTGACGCCAAGTCTCGCTGTCTACGCGGTAGAAAGTGCCGCCTGGCTCCAAGTCTCGTTGTCTACGCAGTAGAAAGTGCCGCCTGACGCCAAGTCTCATTGTCTACTCGGTAGAAAGTGTCACTTGACGCCAAGTCTCATTGTCTACGCAGTAGAAAGTGCCACCTGACGCCAAGCGGCAGTTGCAGGGCACTTGCGGCGATGCTGTTCTTGGCTTTTTCTTACCGCGCCGGCTGTAAATCGTGATTTATATCTAAATTTGCCTTTGTTTTCTTTTAAAAGAATGATATCGTGGCTAAGTTAATAGAAACACCTTTGATGAAGCAGTACTTCCAGGTTAAAGCGCAGCATCCGGATGCGATACTTTTATTTCGTGTGGGAGACTTCTATGAAATGTACGGAAGCGATGCTGTGACGGGAGCTGAAATCTTAGGTATAGTTCAAACAAAAAGGAACAATGGCATAGGCGGCGAATCGATGGAGATGGCGGGATTCCCCTATCATGCCCTCGATACTTATTTACCGAAACTGGTGAGGGCAGGTAAGCGGGTGGCTATCTGTGACCAATTGGAAGACCCTAAGTTTGCCAAGAAGCTGGTGAAACGCGGAATCACGGAGCTGGTGACGCCTGGCGTTTCCATCAACGACACGGTATTGAACCATAAAGAGAACAATTTCCTTGCTGCCGTCCATTTCGACAAGAACCGTTGCGGTGTGGCATTCCTCGATATTTCCACTGGAGAGTTCATGACTGCCGAGGGTTCTACGGATTATGTGGATAAACTTCTGAACAATTTTTCTCCCAAGGAAGTCTTGGTGGAACGGAACGAAAAAAAGTATTTTGAAGAATGTTTCGGACCACATTTTTATGTCTTCTCTTTGGACGATTGGATATTCACATACGATGCCGCCATCACCAGGCTGCTGAAACATTTCGAGACAAAAAACTTGAAAGGTTTCGGTGTACAACATCTGAAGTTCGGCATAGTAGCCGCCGGAGCAGTCCTTTATTACCTTGACCTTACGGAGCATAAGCATATCCAACACATAACCTCCCTTGTACGCATCGAAGAAGACAAATATGTGAGGCTCGACAAATTCACTGTCCGCAATCTTGAATTGATTGTGCCTATGAACGAGGAAGGGAAAAGCTTGTTGAAAGTGATAGACAAGACAATCTCCCCGATGGGTTCGAGGATGCTTCGCCGGTGGATTCTTTTCCCTTTGAAAGATGTGAAACCGATACAGGAAAGGCTCGACGTGGTGGAATACTTGTCCGGGCAACAAGACATAAAAGATTTACTTGACCCGCAAATGGAGCAGATAGGCGACTTGGAACGCATCATATCGAAAGTTGCGGTTGGAAGGGTTACGCCGCATGAGGTTGTGCAACTTAAAGTCGCACTCAAGGCAGTAGAAGCCATAAAAAAGATTTGCGAGGAAAGCAAAGAACCCACGCTTTGCCGTATTGGGGAACAGTTGAATGTATGCCAGATAATACG
>CAYZTO010000036.1:7097-14312 GCA_964481365.1 uncultured Parabacteroides sp.
AAGAACCCACGCTTTGCCGTATTGGGGAACA
This sequence comes from uncultured Parabacteroides sp., assembly GCA_964481365.1. Classification (GTDB taxonomy): domain Bacteria; phylum Bacteroidota; class Bacteroidia; order Bacteroidales; family Tannerellaceae; genus Parabacteroides. The sequence goes on from CAYZTO010000036.1 coordinate 7,129, forward strand.
GTTGAATGTATGCCAGATAATACGAGACCGGATAGAGAAGGAAATAAATGAAGATTCCCCATCGCAGGTTAGCAAAGGAGGTGTTATAGCCAAAGGTGTGAATTCCGAGCTTGACGAGCTTAGGTATATCTCTTATTCCGGAAAAGATTACTTGATTAAAATCCAACAACGCGAGATAGAAGCAACAGGAATCCCAAACTTGAAAATAGGATTCAATAATGTGTTCGGTTATTTCATAGAAGTGCGTAATACGCATAAGGAAAAGGTCCCGGCAGACTGGATAAGGAAGCAGACTCTTACCGGTTCGGAACGGTATATAACAGAAGAGTTGAAGGAATATGAAGAGAAGATACTCGGCGCACAAGAAAAAATCATAGCGCTCGAAACGCGTCTTTTCAATGAATTGGTTTTGTGCCTTGCCGAATATATACCACCTATACAATGCAACGCCAATTTGATAGGAAAATTGGATTGCCTCCTTTCTTTTGCGAAAGTTGCCCAAACCAATCTTTATGTACGCCCTGAAATAGATGAATCGGATGTAATTGACATACATGCCGGGCGGCATCCGGTTATTGAGACCCAATTGGCGGCAGACGAAGTGTATGTTGCCAATGATGTATTCCTTGACCGGGAGAAGCAACAGATAATAATCATTACCGGACCAAATATGGCAGGTAAATCGGCTCTGCTCCGCCAAACTGCATTGATTGCGTTGATGGCACAGATAGGATGTTTTGTCCCCGCGAAGAGTGCGCGCATCGGGATAGTAGATAAGATTTTCACACGAGTTGGAGCGTCTGATAACATATCTGTGGGCGAATCAACATTTATGGTTGAGATGAATGAAGCAGCTGACATTCTAAATAATATGACTTCTCGCAGCCTTGTTCTTTTCGATGAATTGGGAAGAGGTACTAGCACTTATGATGGAATTTCCATAGCGTGGGCTATTGTGGAATATATTCATGAACATCCGAGTGCCAGTGCCAAAACGCTTTTTGCAACACACTATCATGAATTGAACGAGATGGAAAAGAGCTTCAACCGCATCAAGAATTATAACATTTCTGTAAAAGAAATAGGCAACAGGGTGGTATTTCTCCGTAAACTTGTCCCAGGTGGAAGTGAACACAGCTTTGGAATCCATGTGGCAAAAATGGCGGGAATGCCAAAAGTCATCATTTCACGGGCCAATGAAATTTTAAAGCAATTGGAACGCGAGAACAGGCAAAACAGCATATCGGAGGAAGGCAAGACTGCGAAGAATATCCCTGCATCCAATGCTTCCGGAGGTTATCAGCTTAGTTTCTTCCAATTAGATGATCCGGTGCTAAGCCAGATTCGTGATGAAATCAACAACTTGGATGTTAATAACCTTACACCTATAGAAGCTTTGAACAAGTTGAATGATATAAAGAGGATAATCACCGGCAAATAAACATCAAATGCCGTGTCTTTGAAATTTTCAGATAAAGGGAAGAAAGAACAGATATGTTTGAAGGTTATGTAGGCATACATTTATGGGATGGGCAACAGACAGATGACCTGCTTCTCTCCGGATTGCTTGTTTTTCTGATAGTTTTTGCCTTTATGCTTCATTTTTATCCGCATCAGTTCATAAAGCTGCTAAAGGATTCTTTTTCCATGAAACGTAGGCAGAGCCTGTTTGATAAGCCCGTGAATGAAAGCAGGATTTTCCAGTATTTCATGCTCGTTCAATCCATCGTAATGTGTGGATACATATTGTTCCTGTTTTTGTTAAGATACGGATATTCAACGGCTGAAGACATATATTCAATTTTATATGAAGCAAGCTGTTATACGGCGCTACTGGCTGCTTTTTTCATGGCAAAGCAATGCCTTTATTTCATTTTGGGAATGGTTTTTGGCGATTCAGAAAAATATCGTTGGTGGAGAAACGGTTACAATGCTATAATAGGAATATGGGGCGTTACATTGTATATCCCGGCAATCTGGTTGATATTAATAGGCATTGAATACAAGATTCCTATTATAATGTTCGTAAGTCTTTATGTTTTCTGCCGATTTGCGATAATTCACAAGATAATACGGATATTTTACACAAAAAACAAAGGTTTTTTCTACGTAAGTTTATACCTTTGCGCCCAAGAAATTTTACCCTTACTCTTTTTGTATAAGGGTGTTATGTATATGTATAACTTTATTGATTAAAGTGCTATATGGCGTTGAACATCAAAAAACTATTAGTATCGCAACCTAAGCCGACGTCTGAAAAATCTCCCTACTTTGACATTGCAGAAAAGTATGGTGTGGAAATCAATTTCCGGCCATTTATCAAGGTGGAGGCTCTGTCGTCAAAAGAATTCAGGCAGCAACGCATATCCATCTTAGACTATACTGCCATTGTATTCACCGCACGTACGGCAATAGACCATTTCTTCAGGTTATGCGAGGAGTTGCGCGTTACAATCCCTGAGACCATGAAATATTTCTGTATGACAGAGGCGATAGCTGTGTATCTGCAGAAATACATAGTTTATCGGAAGCGGAAAATATTCTTTGCACAGAGTGGAAAACAGAACGAATTGGTAACGCTTATTGCAAAACATCCAAAAGAGAAGTATTTAGTTCCGGTTTCAGATGTACATAAAGATGATTTGCGGCAATTATTGGAGGCTAAAAAGATAAACTTCAAAGAAGCTGTCATGTATCGTACGGTAAGCAATGATTTTACGGAAGATGAAAAATTTGATTATGACATGCTGGTGTTTTTCAGTCCTGCCGGAATATCATCTTTGCTGAAGAATTTCCCGGATTTCAAACAAGAAGATATAAGAATAGGTTGTTTTGGTCCTTCTACCGCAAAAGCAGTCAAAGAAGCCGGACTTCGCCTTGATGTTGAGGCTCCTACGCCTGAAGCACCGTCGATGACTGCCGCGTTAGAGCAATATTTGAAGAAAGAAATGGGCGAATAACACGAAATGAGTGAAAGAAGGAATACTCTTTCGAAAAGGGAACGCCTGTCATGGAAACGCTACATTGATCAGCTCTTTATAAAGGGGCATTCTTTTGTAGCGTTTCCATTACGGGTTGTTTTTTTATTGCTTGACAACAATGAACAGGATTCCCTATCCCGCTCTTCCATATTGGTTAGCGTATCAAAGAAAAAATTCAAGCGTGCCGTAAAGCGAAACCGGGTAAAGCGCCTTATACGCGAGGCTTATCGCATCCATAAGCATGAACTGATAGAAACATTGAATTCTAAAAACAAGGTACTTTTTGTTGCCTTCATTTATATGGATGCCGAACTTCATTCATTCGAGCATATAGAAAAATCAATGAATAAAGCTATGCAGCTATTGAAAGAGAAACTTGAGCCATGAGGCGTTTTTTCATTGCTATTTTGCTGCTGCCTGTTTATTTTTATAAGTATTGCATATCTCCTATGACCCAGCCTTCGTGCCGTTTTGTCCCAACTTGTTCGGAATATGCCATAGAAGCATTAAAGAAGCACGGACCTTTGAAAGGTTTGTACCTGACTATCCGCAGGCTTATGCGTTGTCATCCGTGGGGAGGGAGCGGTTACGACCCGGTGCCTTGAAGAATCCCCTTTGCAAGCCCAATTAAAACAATGCTTATCCGGAAATGGCTGATACCAACCATCATTTTTTCGATATTCACACCCACAATACCCGTTTTTCCTCTTCTGGCAGCGATTGTATCGTGAATTACATCATAGGAGAGGATGACAAGTTTCCGCAAGCCCCGCACATCTCATGCGGGATACATCCTTGGTATATACACAATGCGGAAGAACAACTCAGGGAGCTTGAATATTTATTAGGAAAACAGGAAAACATCGTTGCCGTGGGTGAAGCCGGGCCGGACAAGCTTTCTACCGTGCCTTTTCCCCTCCAGATGGAAATTTTCATGCGTCAGGCACGGTTGGCGGAAGAAAATGGAAAGCCGCTGATCATACATTGCGTGAAGTCGTGGAATGAAATAATAATCTCGTACCGGCAGATACGTCCGTCGAGGCCTTGGATAATCCACGGTTTCCGGGGGAAGGCGGAATTGGCATTGCATTTACTTAATGAAGGCTTCCTGCTGTCTTTCGGGTTATATTTTCAGCCCGATTCAATCCGGAAAGCCTGGCGGCACCGTTTCTTCCTCGAAACGGATGATGCCGGCGTGGATATCGGGGTTGTATATGAAAAAGTAGCCTCGGCATTGGGTATTTCCATCGATGAATTAGCCAAACAGATAGCAGAAAACCTGTCGGCCTGCAACATACTTCCCGGACGATAAGCGATTTTGCCACATTCTGAGGCTGCACTCCTGCAAAAAGTCTTATCTTTGCCGCTCTGAAAATATTAATAATGAATAACTAAGACGATGAATTTTGTTGAAGAACTTAAATGGCGCGGAATGGTGCACAACATGATGCCGGGCACGGAAGAACTGTTGGAAAAAGAACGGGTAACAGGCTATGTCGGCATTGACCCGACAGCCGATTCACTGCACATCGGGCATTTGTGCGGTATTATGATTCTACGGCATTTCCAACGTTGCGGGCACAAGCCTCTTGCACTTATAGGAGGCGCGACCGGCATGATTGGCGACCCTTCCGGGAAATCGCAGGAACGCAACTTGCTCGACGAAGAGACTCTGCGGCATAATCAAGAGTGCATCAAGAAGCAGTTGGGCAAGTTTTTGGATTTTGAGTCCGACGCACCCAACAAAGCCGAGCTTGTAAACAATTATGACTGGATGAAAGACTTCACTTTCCTCGACTTTGCCCGCACAGTAGGCAAGCACATCACAGTAAATTACATGATGGCAAAAGATTCAGTCCAGAAAAGGCTCAATGGCGAGGCTCGCGACGGACTTTCATTCACGGAATTCACCTACCAGCTGCTTCAAGGATATGATTTCCTGTATTTGTACGAGCATAAGAACTGTAAAATCCAGATGGGAGGCTCAGACCAGTGGGGAAACATCACTACTGGGGCGGAATTAATCCGGCGCACCAACGGGGGCGAGGTTTATGCGCTTACTTGCCCGTTGATAACTAAAGCCGACGGCGGCAAATTCGGCAAGACAGAGTCGGGCAACATCTGGCTCGACCGCCGATATACTTCACCATACAAATTCTACCAGTTCTGGCTGAACGTATCCGACGAAGATGCCGCGCGCTACATCAAAATCTTCACTTCATTGACAAAAGAAGAGGTGGATTCGCTCGTTGCCGAGCAAGCTGAAGCCCCGCATCTACGGCCATTACAGAAACGCCTGGCTAAAGAAGTCACGGTAATGGTGCATTCGGAAGAAGATTACAATGCTGCAGTCGAGGCATCGGGAATCTTATTCGGAAACGCCACTGCTGAAGCCTTAAGGAGGCTCGACGAAACGATATTTTTGGATGTATTCAACGGAGTACCCCAGTTCGAAGTCTCTCGCGACGAGATAAGCGGCGGAATCAAGCTCGTACAACTCTGCACCGAGAAGGCAAGCGTTTTCCCGTCTAAAGGAGAGATGCGGAAATTGATACAAAGCGGCGGAGTAAGCATCAACAAGGAGAAAGTTTCCGACACGGAGATGGTAATCAATGCCGACAAGCTGCTAAACGGGAAATACATCCTCGTACAGAAAGGCAAAAAGAACTACTATTTGCTTATAGCGAAATAAATTATTGCCAAAATATTTGCAGGGATGGCATCCTGTGCCTATATTTGCACCGCTTTTAGGAAGCAGCGATTGTCTCATGGTGTAATGGTAGCACTACAGGTTTTGGTTCTGTCTGTCGAGGTTCGAATCCTCGTGAGACAACGTGTAAAAAGCCGGTTATTACTTTTGTAATGACCGGCTTTTTCGTCTTTTCGCCAACAGATTGCGCAAATGAAAAGGGGCAACCACCAAGGTCGCCCCTCCACGCTTTAATCATTTCACGACAGGCCCATCGTCTGGCGACGAATTGTCGTCTTTTTTCGCATTGATGGTGTCGCGGCGGTTTAAAATTTGCGATTGCCGCTCCATCTGTGCGTTTACCTGGTCTATAAATTCGGAATAAGGCTCGTCGCCGTTGATTATCACCAACGCATTGACTACCTTAACCAAATCCTTGTAGGCAGCCTCGGCTTCTTTGCGGGCTTGCTTCACGACACCTGCCGTTTTTGCGCCTGCTATTTGTGCCCTGCGGCTGTCCGCATCCTCAAACTCCGCCTGTACGGACGATAGTTTGTCGTACCACGGTTGGATTCCCGATTGCGTTTTGTCTTCAGACTCCAACGCATCGATGTCTGCCAACAGATTGTGGAGTACACCCGTTTCCTCGCTCTGTGCAAGGTATGTAGGGTCTCCATACTTCACGAAAATGTCCCTTACTTTGCTTGAAGATTTTGCAACAGACTCGGTAGGGTGCTGTGCCATCACTTTTGCGTATGAATTAGCCAGGCGCCACAGCGTGTCGCGCTGCGCATCAAGTTCGTTAGCCTCGGCAACGGCAGGATTCACCTTTGAATTTTCCAAAGAAGCGTCGAACTGTTCGAACTTTTCGTCAAAAGCATCTTCGGCAGCCGTGAGGGCAGGGGATGCGCCAACCGTGCTGAGTATTGAGGCAGATTGTACATCCGGTCCGTCCGGTTCTTCCGTTGATTCCTTCGGAAGTGACTCTTTTGCAGACTTTACAAACTTCAAGAATCCGAAACATTCTTCATTGTGGAGCTTCGATAGCCCCCATTTCTGTATTTGCTTCATGACATTTTAAATTAATTAGTTAATCAATGTACAAATATACTCCATTTTTTCAATTATCTACCGTATTTGGCATAAAAAATATTTTCCGCCGAGGCTAAATAAAAATATTTGAAGCTGCCGTCGCCTCCGCCGAGGCTGGATAAAAATATTTAGTGCCGGAATACACCTCCACCACCCTTGGATATTTTTATTTGGAGCTGTCGGCACCTCCGCCAATGCTAAATAAAAATATTTAGCCCCGGAATACACCTCCATCACCCTTGGATATTTTTATTTGAAGCTGCCGTCGCTTCCGCCAGTGCCGGATAAAAATATTTAGCCCCGGAATACACCTCCATCACCCTTGGATATTTTTATTTGAAGCTGCCGTCGCTTCCGCCAGTGCCGGATAAAAATATTTAGCCCCGATGTACGCATAAACCGGCATTGGATAGAAATATCCA
>CAYZTO010000036.1:14412-19282 GCA_964481365.1 uncultured Parabacteroides sp.
CAGGAAGGGATGTAATCATGGATTTATCTCGTGGTAAGGGTCGAAGAAGATGATGTATATATGTCCGTAAGTCCCGAGCATGAAGTAAACGCGGGGCGAGCGGATATCTTGCTTCCGGTCTGCCTTCATTTCTTGGGTATATAAAGCAAAGTGGAAGATGACAGGGTTGCTGCGGACAGCCTCCGGCATTATTTTCCCCAGTTCTCGGCGCAGGTTGCCCCTTATTTCGGAGCGGTAGAAGTGATAATTCCTTGCTTTGCCTGCCAATGTGTCGATTGTTTCGGAAGATATGCTCTTCATGAGGCTGAAATAAGCCATTGTATCCTTGTGGTGGAAAATCTGGCAGAAATTATAATCAGTCGTCCCCAAATCAATGTAATCGTACTTTATGACGATGGGAACTTTTTTCGACAACTTCAAATCTTCCTGGCTGATTTCCCTGTTGAACCTTTCCGGGGAGTTCATCATCATTACATCGTCGGCTTCAATGTCTGCTTCTGTCAATTTCATGTTTCTTTAAGTTGCGGTTCCGGCGTTCAGAGTAGTAGTTGTACATGGTTTCGAGCGATAGCTCCCGGTCAGAGCGTTCGTAAGGGGCTAATCCTTCCCTTTGTTCTGCCCAAGGCAGTTCGGAGTGAGTCAAAAAAATCAGTTGGTTCTGGCTTTTCGACCCGTAGAGGAGTATTATCGAATCCAGAAGCTCGACCCTGCCTTCGTCGAGGTTCAATTTCGCCGTCAAGTCCCGTAGTGCGTCTTCGGGATTCCCTGTGCAAAAATCCGAAGGCTTCAAATGGTCGCACATGTTGGGTACTTTGTCTTTGTAAAGGCGATATACTGTCGGATAGACAGGCCCGTTCACCCAGGCTTGCGGGCGCTCGTCGAACAAGGTCTCATTTTTTCCATGGAATACCATGTGCCATGCTTGCACATAGTACAAAAGTTTTTGCAGTTTCAATGGGCTGATGGATATGCCCTTTATTATTGCAGACAATCCCACATACCGGGCAATATCCTCTACCTTAAATATATTCATAGCGTAAGTGTTTAAAAATTCGGTGCAAATGTAATGGTTTTGCCGTTCCCCCTCAATACGACACGGTTACATTGAACCCTTCAGCGCGGGCACGCTCTGCGATTGAGTCTAATTCTTCCGGCGTAGCCTTGCTGAGGGTGTGGAGCGGGGTCGGACGGTCTATGGTATAAATCATCACCTGCCTCGGGCGGATTTTTTTAAGTGCGGAAATCCAGCCGGCGACTTCTTCGTCGCTCGTGTTGTCTATCTGTTCGCCGTGTCTCTCGCCGTGGAGGAACATTGTTTGTATTATGACGTTGCCTTGGAACCGGCAGAGGTTCTCCAGAAGTTTCGAGAAGCAGAAAGATGCCTGTGCGGGGACGTTTATTTGCATTATGCGCCGGTCGAGCGTTGAGTCGAGCTTCATTATGTTGTCTTCGACCTTGCACAGGGCTTGGAAGACGTCTTCTTTGCCGAGCATGGTGGAATTTGACAGCACGGCGACCTTCGCTGCGGGGCAGTGGCGGTCGCGGAGGGCTATGGTGTCGTCTATTATTTTGGCGAAGTCGGGGTGCATCGTGGGTTCGCCGTTCCCTGCGAATGTTATCACGTCGGGATGGATTCCTTCGGCTTTCATTGCCTCCAGTTTTTCTTCCAACGCTTCGCGGACGGCATCGCGTCCGGGCATTTTGAGCCGTGGGCGGTTGTCGTTGTTGTATCCGCATTCGCAGTAAACACAATCGAATGTACATATTTTCCCGTCTGTGGGGAAGAGGTTCACGCCAAGTGATATGCCGAGTCGGCGGCTGTGGACCGGACCGTAAACAATGCTGTGGAATATCATACTTTGATTAATTTGACGCAAAAGAACAGACAAAGCGGTAACAAACAAAATATATGAATCAAAAAAACGTGCCTGGGCGAGGTTCATTCAAAATTTCCAGCAGAGAAGAGCGTAAAGGTCGGTCTTGTTTTTTCCCATGATGGCTTCAGTTTCGCTTCCGATGGTGCTGCGGTCGGCATAGAAGGTGTTGGCGAGCTTGGCGGAAAGGCTTAATGAGCCGTTTATCTCCCAGCGGAAGGTGCAGGCAGCCCTTATTCCTTTCCCGTAGAATGAAGGAAGGCTGAAGGCATAGAGGATATTTTTCTCGTAAGAGCTGATGCGGGTGTAGTAACCGTCGGTTTGGAAATATGCAAGGAAACAATCGATGCCGAAGGCTTTGCCTGTGGATTTCCAACCTGCATTTTGCCCTATCATGTACCCCCTGCTTGTTGTTTGTCCCGGAACTGCATAAATGACGGCATCCATCGAAGAGCGGCAGACAAGACCGCAGGCTGTTTTCCAAGAAAATTGAAGCCGGAAGCTGTGCCGGGTGTAACTTTCGTCCCTGCTTTTGCATTTGTAGCGCAGGGTTGCCTCGAAGTTGTCATTCCTTGTGTAGGATGATTGCAGCATATACTCCTTTCCGCCTGACGGTGAATTTATCCCATACCGCAACCACGGGAAGCGGAAGATGTCTGCGTATCCGGAGAGTTGCCAATGCTTGTGCGGCAGCCATCTTAGGCTGAAGTAGAACCCGCGCTCGTTTTGCACGCTTCCCTGCGAAAAAGCATTTGCAAAATAAGCCTGGTACCGGCATCCGTAATTCCTATACAGGAGCAAAACGGTAAGATACGAGGTAGGCATAAGCTCAAGGGCGTCCAATGTAGCCCAAGCCCCGTTTCCCGAGCGCGCAGTTTCCCCGAAAAACCTCACATACCGGGTTTTCAACAGATAATCCATGCTGATATCAACGTTTTTTTCACCCTTGAAGTTGAAAACATTGTACAACCTTGGCTCTGGTTGGAGGTACTTCCCGCAAAAATCATAGTGCAAGGCGGTAAATCCGATGTTAATATCCGGAAGCATGAAGCGGATGTTGCCGCCATACGACTGCATGGTTATTTTCTTGCGTTTCGCATAGTCGCGTTGCAAACGGTGGAGTCCTGTCGTTTGTATCGAGGGGAAAGTGTCGCCTTCGAGGGCGGCATCCATCTTCCGCCTGGAATAAAATGCGCTGATGTTGAAATTACCGAAGCGCGTAGTGGCTGCAATCCCACGGAAAAAATCAATCTCGTTTGTCGAATAGTGCCGCCGGAAACCATTATTACGCCTTTCTACCTGCGTAACGAGGGCTGAACGGCTTGGCGTGAAATCATTGCTGACCACAAGTCCCTGTCCGAATGACATCTTGTAATCTCCCAAAGCCAAAGTCTTCAACCATTTGCGTTCGCGCAACAGAAAATGGAATGAATAGAAGTCATATCCCTTGTGCTGTGGTTTCCAGAAAGGTTCCCTCATGTCTTTTTCGGCTACCAAGCCGGATTGAATGTAATCATCAAACGAATACGAGTACCGCAAGGATGTGTAAAAGGGTTCGCCGAGGTATTTGCGGTTTGGATAACGCGATAAGATGCTGTCGGGATATGAACTGTACCCTGCTTTTTGTTGAAAACAGTAATCATACCTGATAACCAACTCATTCTTTCCGTATTTTAACAGGTTCTCCACCGTGGGCGGCGTTTTTTCAACGATATTTCCACCGACACGGACAAACGGCAGGATTAACCGGATAGTCTGATTGTCGAACCCCTCCACTCCCTGCAATTCATAGAGCGAAACAAACCCGCCATAACGCTTGCGGTGGTTTAATAAAGATTCTATCTGGTTGTCGGATAGGAAAGGCAGGCGTTGTAATTGTTCACGGGTGGCGAGGTTGATGTCGAGCGGGTGTGATGCAATATAGGAAAGGTCGGCATAGAGCGATTCTGCGCCTTCTTCGTCCCCGCTGTCGTCGGCAAACTCTTCAACATACTCCCGCCATTTGTCATCAGAGAAAGAATCCTGGCTTTTAGCCACATAACTATTTATAAACAGGAAAATGAACAGGTATGTAAACAACTTTTCCATAGTATCGGGGTTTTAGAAATGGTACGACAGCCCTGCGGAAAGCGATACTCCCAAGACAGAGTGGTAAGTTGCCGCTGCATCCACCCGGAAAGCCCTGAAAACATAGCCGGCACCCATTGTCGGCAGGATTGGGGATATTTCGAGTCCTCCGCGAAGGAAGAATTTTTCCATGAAAGCGTATTCCACGCCAATTCCGCCGTTCACACGGTAATCTTGGTCCGTTCCGATGAAGAAAGCTATCAACGTGTTGTTTATAATCTCGTATTGAAAACCCGCCTCGATGTTGAATGAACGAAAGCACTCCAAGTCAGAGCCTTGCCGGTTTATCTTCACCGAAGGCAAGTCTTTTATCAACAAACCTGCCGACAACTTTTCCACAGGCATGAAGAAAACACCGACATCCACGGATAGGCGGGCGGGAGTATGTTCCAGCAACACAGTTTGCAGGAAATCATATTGGAATCCTACGCCCAAAGCCCAGTGTTCACTAAGCTTTTTGCCGACAGCGAGGCGCAACATAGTCTCGCGATACTCTTCATAGCCGAAAGTTGAAATGAAAACACCTGTTGATAACTTGTCGTTGGGGTACCGGAAACTCGCCGATATGGTGCCTAACTCCTTGACCATATAGCGGTTGGTGTAAGACAGGTCTATCACCTTTTCTGTTGATAAAGGTATGAGTGCAGGGTTGAAATATGTTGATAACATCGTGCCATTCCCGCCCAAGGCACAGGCACGCACATCAGGGATGCGGAGATTTTCCGCATGGATGCAAGCGGAGAGTGTTATGAAAATGGGAATCAGTTTGAGATTCATAGTTAAGTTTGGTTTATTAAGTTTTTTCAGTCGGCAAAAGTAAGCATTATCTCCGTACCGGAGAGGATGGAGAGCCTCAAAAAATAGAATCC
>CAYZTO010000037.1:0-14639 GCA_964481365.1 uncultured Parabacteroides sp.
AAGAAAAGTTGTTTGCGACGCCGTTGCAAGGTACTTCTCCCGAAGAATTGTTATCTGCAACGCCGTTGCAAGGAAACATCACCGCCGGAAACAAAACCGCCCCTTTCTTTTATCATAAAATCCCTCGCGGAAAACAAATAATCGTTACAACCATAACATCCATTCCGGAAGATTTGTATGCCCCGCAGTACCTTTGCAGTAACAAATCGATTGTATCGAATGTATTTGAAAACAAAATAAATAGAAAACAAAATGAAGAACACGCAGTGTTATTTGTTTGCCGCCATGTTGCTGGCGGCTTGTTCTTCCCCGCAGGTGGAAGACACAGGAAAAGGGGTCGTCGTGAACCTGAACGGCGGCGGTGGGGCTGATGCCCGCAAGGTACGTATCGAAGTTTTGGGCGAGAAGCTGCTGCACGTTTCCGCTACTCCCGAAAACCGCTTCGCCGACCCTCAAAGTCTTATTATTGTCCCCCAAACGCGGCAGGTTGCCTACACCGTGTCGGAAACGGGCGCGGACGTGGTGGTTTCGACCTCCGAGGTGAAGGCGTCGGTGTCGAAAACTACGGGTGAAGTCACATTTTTCGACAAAGACGGCAACGTCATTCTGAAAGAAGAGGAAGGCGGGGGCAAAACGTTCACGCCCATCACGGTCGAAGGCACCAAAGGCTACTCCATACGGCAAGTTTTCGAGTCGCCTGCCGACGAGGCCTTTTACGGGTTGGGGCAGCACCAGGCAGATGAGTTCAATTATAAAGGAAAGAACGAAGAACTCTTCCAATACAACACTAAAGTCTCCGTCCCGTTCATAGTTTCAAACAAGAATTACGGCATCCTGCTGGATAGTTACTCGCTTTGCCGGTTTGGGAACCCGAATGATTATTCACAATTGGGAAATGTCTTCAAGCTCTTTGATAAAGACGGTAACGAAGGCGCACTGACCGGAACATACACTCCTTCTCCGGAATCGGGGGCAAAAACCCTTGTCCGCCGCGAGGATTCTTTGTATTTCGAGCATCTGAAGCGCGAAGACCTAACGAAAGTCGTGAATTTGCCGGAAGATTTCCCGTTCATGGGTTCGTCTGTCTTGTATGAAGGCGAGCTGGAACCGTCGGAGACAGCCGACTACCAGTTTATCCTCTACTACGCCGGTTACACCAAGGTTTACATCGACAATAACCTTGTAGTTCCCGAGCGGTGGCGCATGGCGTGGAATCCCAACAGCTACAAATTCACCGTACACCTCGAAGCCGGGAAGCGGGTTCCCCTCCGTGTCGAATGGAAGCCCGACGGCGGTGTTTCGTATTCAGGTCTCCGCGTGATGAAGCCTGTTACGCCCGAGGAACAAAGCAAACAGTCGTGGTGGAGCGAGATGACGAAGCAGTTGGACTATTATTTCGTCTCCGGGGATAACATCGACGATGTAATAAGCGGATACCGTACCCTGACGGGCAAGTCTCCAATCATGCCGAAGTGGGCTATGGGCTATTGGCAAAGTCGCGAGAAGTATAATAACCAGGATGAAATGCTCGGGGCGTTAAAAGGTTTCCGAGACCGCAAAATCCCCATCGACAACATAGTCCTCGATTGGCTCCATTGGCGGGAGGATGCTTGGGGCAGCCATGAATTCGACAAGTCCCGGTTCCCGGACCCTCAGGCTTTGGTTGATTCCATACACGCCATGCACGGCAGGATGATGGTTTCAGTATGGCCGAAATTCTACACCACCACTGAACACTTCAAACAATTCGATGAAAAAGGATGGATATACCAGCAATCTGTCAAGGATAGCCTGAGGGATTGGGTAGGTCCGGGTTACACTTATGGCTTTTATGATGCTTACGACCCCGAAGCACGCAAACTCTTCTGGAATCAGATGTATGAGCATTATTACCCGCTGGGAATCGATGCTTGGTGGATGGATGCCAGCGAACCGAACCTCCGGGACTGTACGGATTTGCAGTATCGCAAGGATTTATGCGGTCCGACCGCCCTTGGTCCTTCTACGGAATACTTTAACGCTTATGCTCTCATGAATGCCGAGGCGATTTACAACGGACAACGCAGCGTGGACAACGACAAACGCGTGTTTTTATTGACCCGCTCGGGTTTTGCCGGTCTGCAACGTTATTCCACAGCAACTTGGAGCGGTGACATCGGAACGAGATGGGAAGATATGAAGGCTCAAATCAGTGCAGGCCTTAACTTTTCCATTGCAGGAATACCTTATTGGACGATGGACATAGGCGGTTTCAGCGTCGAGAGCCGTTATGTAGCCGGGCAACAGTTGTGGGACAAATCGCACGTTGAGAATGCAGACTACAAAGAGTGGCGCGAGCTGAACACTCGTTGGTATCAATTCGGGGCGTTCTGTCCGCTTTTCAGGGCTCATGGCCAGTGGCCCTTCAGGGAGGTATGGGAAATTGCGCCTGAAGGTCATCCGGCTTACAAATCCATAGTTTATTACACGAAATTACGCTACCGCATGATGCCATACATATATTCTTTGGCAGGAATGACGTGGTTCGAGGATTATACATTGATGCGCCCCTTGGTTATGGACTTTGGCGCGGCAGACCCCAAAGTAAACGACATCGGAGACCAGTTCATGTTCGGCAATGCCCTGATGGTCTGCCCGGTTTATACTTACCAAGCCCGCAACCGCGAGGTTTATTTGCCTGAAAACACCCTCTGGTACGATTTCTACACAGGAAAGGCCGTTCCTTCAGGAAACCAAACCGTCGATGCCCCTTACGAGCGAATCCCGCTATTTGTGCGTGCCGGAGCCATCCTCCCTTACGGTCCGGAAATCCAATACAGCGATGAAAAGCCCGCTGCCGACATCACGCTTTATGTTTACGAAGGTGCAAACGGTGAGTTCACGCTTTACGAAGATGAAGGCACGAACTATAATTACGAAAAAGGCGAGTACGCAATAATTCCCTTCACCTACGACGATGACACACGCACGCTTACAATAGGCGGGCGCAGCGGAGACTTCGAGGGAATGCTTAAGGAGCGCACTTTCACCGTCGTACCCGTTTCGAAAAATAATCCGAAACCATTCGACCTGCCTGCAAAGGGCACGGTTGTGAAATACGACGGGACTGCGCAGAGCGTGAAGCTGCCCGATTGAAATATCAGGCGGGCAATTCCGCCCAGATACTATCCATTTGAGGATGTGCCGCACTGGAATCTTGCGGCTCATCCTTTTCTTTTGCCTTGCTACCATGCGTGTACAATGTCGGCTGGTAAGTTTCGCGGAAGTTTTGGTGTGGGAATCTGTTTTTGCAAGCATTCCACAGCGTGTTTTTTGCAAAAGCGGATGTTTTTACCTGAAACATCGCTATATTTGATGCACAGTACAACTTTAAAAATAAAAACAATACGTATGAAACAAAACATGATGAAAACATTTGTTGCGTTTGCAACGTTATTCCTTTTGGGTCTTTTCTCTGCTTGTAGCAGTGGACCCGGGGGACGTGAGCGTGTGAATTTCGACAACGGCTGGACATTCCACTTAGGGGATGCCGACCATCCGGAAGACCCGTCTTTCTCCGATGAAGGCTGGCGCAAACTGAATTTGCCGCACGATTGGGCTATTGAAGGGGATTTCAGCCAGGATAATCCTTCGGGTGTGAACGGCGGAGCCTTGCCCGGAGGCTTGGGTTGGTACAGGAAAACGTTTTATGTAGGAAAAGAAGACGAAGGACGGAAGGTTTTCATCGACTTCGACGGTGTTTACATGAATTCCGAGGTGTTTATCAATGGCGAAAGCCTTGGCACAAGGCCTTACGGGTATATTTCCTTCCGTTATGACCTTACCCCGCATCTTCGTTACGGTGAAAACAACGTGATTGCCGTGCGCGTGGACAATACCGAGCAGCCTAACTCCCGTTGGTACTCCGGCTGCGGGATTTACCGGCACGTTTGGCTTACGAAAACCAACCCTGTGCATGTTGCCCAATGGGGAACGTATGCCACGGCTGAAATAAACGGGAACAATGCGCAGCTTAGCGTGCAGACAACTGTCCAGAATGAAGACGGGAAAGCGCAAACCGTGAACCTTAACACTCGTCTCCTGAATTGGGCGGGGAAAGAAGTAGCTTCAGTCTCTTCGGAACAAACAATTCAGCCGGGTGACACGCTTGTGGCGAACCAAACGCTCGATGTCCGCGACCTTACACTCTGGACATTGGAGCATCCATACCTTTATACGATACGTACCGAGCTTACCACCACATCGGGAAAGAATCTCGACAGTTATGACACGCCGTTCGGCTTCCGAACTTTCCGTTTTGATGCAGATGCAGGCTTCAGCCTCAACGGAGTACCGACTAAGATAAACGGTGTATGTATGCACCACGACTTGGGTTGCCTTGGTTCGGCGGTAAACACGCGTGCAATCGAGCGGCAACTTGAAATTTTGAAGGATATGGGCTGCAACGGCATCCGTTGCTCGCATAATCCGCCTGCTCCCGAACTTCTCGACCTTTGCGACCGCATGGGTTTCATCGTTATGGATGAAGCATTCGATATGTGGCGTAAAAAGAAGACAGAATTTGATTATTCACGCTATTTCGACGAATGGCACGAGCGTGATTTGACGGATTTAGTGGTGCGCGACCGCAATCATCCGTCTGTTTTCATGTGGAGTATCGGTAACGAAGTGTTGGAGCAGTGGGGTGACGTATCGGCAGACTCCCTCAGTCTGGATGAGGCGAACTTCTTGCTGAATTTCATCGATAGGAATCATAAGTCGCAAAATGAAGGTGAGAATTTGAACTCTCTCCTTTGCTCCAGGTTGGTGGAAATAGTGAAAAACCTCGACCCTACAAGGCCTGTTACGTCAGGTTGCAATATGGTGGAGCCAAGCAACCAGCTGTTCCGCTCAGGTTCGTTGGACATTATCGGTTTCAACTACCATGATTCGCAGTTTAAGGATGCGCCGAAGAATTTCCCGGGAAAACCTTTCTTGGTAACCGAAAGTGTTTCCGGATTGATGACCCGTGGTTATTACCGTATGCCGAGTGATCAGGTATTTTTGGCTCCTGACAGATGGGATAGACCTTATACACACCCAAGTATATCTTGTTCTTCTTACGATAACAACCATGTACCTTGGGGAAGCACCCACGAACAGACGTGGGGCTTGGTGAAAGCTAATCCTTTCATCAGCGGACAGTATATTTGGACTGGTTTCGACTATATCGGAGAACCTACTCCTTATGGTTGGCCCGCGCGTAGCTCTTACTTCGGAATTGTGGACTTGGCTGGCTTCCCGAAAGACATATATTATATGTACCAGTCGGAGTGGAGCAACAAAGATGTCCTCCATCTGTTCCCGCATTGGAATTGGAATCCGGGTGAGACCGTTGATATGTGGGCTTATTACAACAATGCCGACGAAGTGGAGTTGTTCATAAACGGAAAATCGATGGGTACGAAGCGGAAAGCTGACGGGGAATTCCATGTGATGTGGCGTGTGGCTTTCGAATCCGGCACAGTTGAAATCGTGGCGAGAAAAGATGGTAAAGAACTGAGGAAACAAACTGTCAATACGGCTGGCGAACCTGCAAAGCTGCGCCTGACTACTGACCGCGACCATTTGAAGGCTGATGGCACTGATTTGAGTTTTGTGACTGTGGAAGTTTTGGATAAAGACGGTAATCTTTGCCCGTTGGCGGATAATCTCGTGCAGTTTGAGGTGGAAGGAACAGCTACTATCGCAGGTGTGGACAATGGAAGCCCTATCTCGCTGGAAAGATTCAAGGATAATAAACGGAAAGCCTTCTACGGAAAATGTCTTGTTGTCCTGCAAAACACAGGAGAGGAGGGAAGCATTAAGTTGAAGGCTGTTTCCGAAGGACTGGAAGGTGCGGAAATTGCGCTGAACGCAGAAAAGGAAAGTTATACTAATCAATATTAAGGTTCCCGCAAGGATGTTTTTCGTACTTGTGGAATATTAAAGCGAGGCTGCCCCAAATGAAACCCTGAGGCAGTCTCATTATTTTCCGGAAAATGGGTTTAATCAATCTGTATGTATTTATTTTTCCGGAATTTGTACCAGTTCAGCAATTCATTTGCTCCGTAAAGGAGAATAGCAACGCCGAATATCACGAATGTGTTTGCTGCAATAGTTGCGGGGTTGCATATTATCATGATACCTGCAATAAGTATGAGTGTCGGGAGTATATAAAACGCGAATGGAACACGGCACCATTCTTTTGCACGCAATAATGCTGCCCATTGTTGGATACCGGCAATCACAAGGATGATACCCAATACATACATTAATATATTAACGAAGAATCTGGGCATGAATACCAGCCATCCGCCAAATAACAAACTTCCTATGCCATCAATTGGGAACATAGTTTGGTGAACTGATTTGTCTCTCGTAAAGTAAGTGGCGATGGATATTATCCCTGGAATAATGAATAATACACCGATTGTCATGACTAAATAAAGTATGGTAGCTTCCGGCCATAAAATGAGAACCAAGCCTAATGCGATTGAAAAAATGCTGCGCATTACAGCGTTGTTGATATGTTTCATATTCAGATAAAATGGTTTAATACATTATATTTAACAACACATTCAGCTGCATCTTTGTTTTGAGGAAAACGTAGAGATAACGGCAAATTTGCATGTTTGAAAACATGGTTTTCGAGCATATATTGTATATAATCCTTTGAATGATAAAATAAAAAGAACACTTGGAAAAGAAATTTACGGGAAAGACTGGAGAATCATCTTGTTTTTTTGGACGGTTCGTCCTAATTTTGGTACGTAATAAAAAACTGTAAGAAGCATACAACTTAAAACCCAAATAAACATTATGAGTTATCTTAAATTTGACAAAACGGTAATGATAAATCTGGAAGAGTCTCTGACGCGGGAAGTGTTACGCACAAACCGTCTGGGCGCTTACCACAGCAGTACTGTTGTTGATTGCAATACTCGGAAATATCACGGATTGCTTGTAATGCCAGTACCTGCACTTGATGATGACAATCATGTGTTGTTATCATCTCTGGATGAAACGGTAATACAGCATGGAGCGGAATTCAACCTTGGATTGCACAAGTATGGGGAAAATAACTTTAGTCCGAAAGGACATAAGTACATCCGGGAATATGCGTGTGATTCTGTACCTCGTACACTCTATCGTGTAGGCGGTGTTATTTTTTCTAAGGAGAAGGTTTTCTCAATGTTCGAAAACCGTATCATGATTAAATATACGCTTGAAGATGCTCATTCGGCAACAACTTTGCGCTTCCGTCCATTCCTGGCATTTCGTAACGTAAAGGAATTGACTTATGCCAATGACAAAGCCAACCAGAGCTATACAGAAGTTCCGGGAGGCATAAAGACTTGCATGTATGCCGGCTATCCTGATTTATTTATGCAGTTCAGCAAAAAGCCGACATTTGTGTTTGATCCGAAATGGTATTATGGAATAGAATATCCAAAAGAACAAGAGAGAGGTTATCCTTATAAGGAGGATTTGTATGTTCCAGGTTATTTCGAAATTCCTATCAAGAAAGGTGAATCCATAATCTTCAGTGCAGGAGATAGCCAAGTGGCAACAACGCGCCTGAAGACTCTATACGAGAGTGAAGTAAAAGCTCGTACACCTCGTACAAGTTTCTTTAACTGCCTGAAAAATTCAGCGCAACAATTCTATTTCCGCCCTAAGAAACAGGATGCATATTTGCAGGCGGGTTATCCGTGGTTCAAAGTCCGTGCCCGCGATTTGTTCGTTTCCGCCCCTGGTTGTACCATATCCATAGAAGACCCGGTTCGTTTTGAAAAAATCATGGCAACGGCGTTACCTGCTTTACGCGGATTCATGGAAGATAATTTGCAAGATGCTGTCATTCGTGAGTTAGAGCAACCAGATGTGTTGTTGTGGGCTATATGGAGCATTCAGCAATATGCAAAAGACCAAGGCATAGACAAAGCTAAAGAATTGTATGGAGATTTTGTTACGGATGCGTTGGATTATATTATATCCCAGAAACATCCGAATCTGAAAGTATCCGATAGCGGATTGGTGTATGCGGAAGGCAGGGATAAAGCTATAACTTGGATGAATTCGGAGGTAAACGGTCATCCGGTTGTTCCGCGTTCAGGTTATATTGTAGAATTTAATGCTTTATGGTATAATGCCCTATGTTTTTGTAAGGAACTGGAAGGTGAAGGTGTGAGTGAGTCTATAGAAAAATTGATTAAATCGATTGATGTATCGTTCCCGAATACATTTATTAATGGGTATAATTACTTGTTTGACTATGTAAATGGTTCGTTTGTGGATTGGCGTGTTCGCCCGAATATGATATTTGCGGTAGCTTTGCCTTATTCTCCTCTGAGCAGGATGCAGAAACGTGCAGTGTTGGACATAGTTACGAAAGAGTTGCTTACACCGAAAGGTATTCGCTCCTTAAGTCCAAAGAGTGAAGGTTACCATCCATATTGCACAGGCTCACAATATGAGCGAGACTTAGCTTATCATCAAGGAACAGCTTGGCCCTGGCTATTGGGTTTCTATTTGGAAGCTTACTTGCGGGTTTTTGGAAAGTCGGGTGTGGCTTTTGCGGAACGGATGTTGATTAGTATGGAAGATGAAATGTCGAAACATTGTATCGGGACAATCGCAGAATTGTTTGATGGGAATCCACCTTTTACTGGTCGAGGAGCTATATCTTACGCAATGAATGTCGCATCAATCCTTCGCATATTGGATATTTTAGAAAAGTATAACGCCGAATAAACCATGTACTGTATATGAAAGCATTAATGTTTGGATGGGAATTTCCTCCCCATATTCTTGGTGGTTTAGGTACAGCCAGTTATGGACTGACAAAAGGAATGGCTTTGCAACCTGATGTGGATATCACATTTTGTATCCCGAAGCCCTGGGGAGATGAAGATCAAAGTTTTTTGAAGATAATAGGAGTAAATAGTGTCCCTATTGTTTGGCGTGACGTGAATTACGATTATGTCAAGGAACGTTTGGGCAAGTTTATGGATCCTCAGTTGTATTATGACTTCCGCAATCATATTTATGCTGATTTCTCATATCGTTATGTGAACGATTTAGGATGTTTGGAATTTTCTGGTCGTTACCCCAATAATTTGTTGGAGGAGATAAACAACTATTCGATTGTGGCAGGAGTGATAGCTCGTACGATACCGTGTGATGTTATCCATGCTCACGATTGGCTGACATATCCTGCGGGTATTCATGCCAAACAAGTAACAGGGAAACCATTGGTTATCCATGTCCATGCGACAGATTACGATCGTAGTCGAGGTAATGTAAATCCAGATGTATATGCCATAGAAAAGAATGGCATGGATAATGCCAATCATATAATTACGGTAAGTAACTTGACCCGGCAGACTGTTATAGAGAAATATCATCAGGATCCGGCAAAAGTGACGACTGTACATAATGCTGTTGAGCCATTGAGTCCTGAGATTTTGGCTATAGAGGACAAGAAAGGAGTAAAAGATAAAGTCATAACATTCTTAGGTCGTATCACCATGCAGAAAGGACCGGAATATTTTGTGGAGGCAGCAGCCAAAGTATTGGCAAAAGCACCCCATGCCCGTTTTGTAATGGCAGGTAGTGGTGACATGATGAACCAGATGATACGTTTGGCAGCATCACGGAATATTTCCGATCGTTTCCATTTTACAGGATTCATGAAAGGGAAACAAGTGTATGAAGTATTAAAGGCGAGTGATGTATATGTGATGCCTTCTGTATCTGAGCCTTTCGGAATCTCTCCATTGGAAGCTATGCAATGTGGTGTCCCGAGTATTATTTCAAAACAGTCTGGTTGTGCGGAAATTTTGAATTATGCTGTGAAGGTAGATTATTGGGATATTGAGGCTCTTGCAGATGCAATGTATTCTATTATCACTTATCCGGCGATGCATGAATTCCTGAAAGTAGAAGGTAAGAAAGAAGTAGATAATATTAAATGGGAATACGCTGGGCAAAAAGTCCGCCGTATTTATGATATGGTTACCGGAAGAAATTAACCTAAACAGCAAGAAACTAACTAATAACAAATTTAAAAGATACACAGTTATGAAAACAATCTGTTTTTATTTTCAAATACATCAGCCGTTCCGTTTGAAGAGATACCGCTTTTTCGATATAGGGAATGACCATTATTATTATGATGATTTCCAAAATGAAGAAATTATTCGTCGTATAGCTGAGCGTTGCTATTTGCCGGCAAATCGCACAATATTGGAAATCATACGCAACAGCGGAGGTAAGTTTAAGGTGGCATTTTCTATTTCCGGTGTAGCTTTGGAACAGATGGAGATTTATGCTCCCGAAGTTATCGACAGCTTTAAAGATTTGGTGGCTACGGGTAATGTGGAGTTTTTATCTGAAACGTATGCCCATTCGCTATCTTCTCTGGGGAATATGGAAGAGTTCAAACATCAAGTGAAAAAGCAAGAAGACAAATTGCTGACATTATTCGGCGTAAAGCCGACGGTATTTCGCAATACGGAGTTGATATATTCAGACGATATCTCAGAAGTGGTTTATGAAATGGGCTATCGCGGTATGCTGACAGAAGGTGCAAAGCATATCTTGGGTTGGAAGAGTCCGAATTATATGTATGCTTCATGCGTGCAGCCGGATTTGCATCTTTTATTGAAGAATGATCGCTTTAGTGAAGATTTGTCAGACCGTTTCACAGATTATAGCTGGAATGAGTATCCGCTGACTGCAGATAAATATATTTCTTGGATTGCTAATACACCGGAAGCGGAACAAGTAATCAATTTGTTCATGAATTATGAAGTGCTTGGTTCTTTGCATCCTGCGGAATCAGGTATATTTGATTTCTTTAAAGCATTGCCTCGGTATGCTGCGGAACGTGGAATCAGTTTCTCTACACCGTCTGAGATATTCAACCTGATAAAACCGGTTGATACATTGGCCGTTTCTTATCCGATTTCATGGGTAGATGAAGAAAAGGATTGCAGTTCATGGTTGGGTAATGTTTTGCAACAGGAGGCTTTCCGCAAGATTTGTGAGATAGGAGAGCGTGTTCATATGTGTGAACCGCGACGTATCCGTCAGGACTGGTACTATCTTCAGAGCAGTGACCACTTCTATTATATGAGTACTAAGCATATGAACGGAAGAGGATTTAGTCCTTACGATAGTCCGTATGAAGCATTTATAAACTATATGAACGTTTTGTCGGATTTTATCGTGCGTGTCAATGCCCAGTTCCCGGAAGCTATTGAAAATGAGGAACTGAACTCATTGCTCACAACAATAAAGAACCAAGGAGAAGAGATAGAATCGCTTCAGAAGGAATTAGATAAACTGAAGAAAAAAACTGCTAAGAGTAAATAAAGTTTATATTCATATTCATGATGAGGGAGGTCGTACCATGAGGCTACGGCCTCTTATTTCTATGCGATACAGACTCATCTTATAAAAGCCTTCAACCCTTCATTAAAAAAAGTATTTCCATAGCGTTAAATAAGCGATAATTTCAGGACGCACTTGTTTTGATATTTTAAATCATAGTATCTTTGCGAACCGATAAATAAGCATTACAGCATGGAAATATTAAAGCACGAATGTGGCGTTGCCATGGTGCGTTTGCTGAAACCGTTAGGGTATTATCATCAAAAATATGGTACATGGATGTATGGGCTGAACAAGCTCTACCTGCTAATGGAAAAGCAGCATAATCGTGGTCAGGAAGGCGCCGGATTGGCTTGCGTTAAGCTACAGGCAAAAGCCGGTGAAGAATACATGTTCCGTGAGCGGGCTATCGGCTCCGGAGCGATAACCGAAATATTCACTACAGTCCATTCCCATTATAAGGACTTAACCCCTCAAGAATTAGACAATCCTCTATTTGCTGAAGCCAATCTTCCTTTTGCCGGTGAGTTGTACATGGGTCATCTTCGCTACAGTACAACAGGGAAATCCGGACTTTCTTATATCCATCCTTTCTTGCGTCGCAATAATTGGCGCGTCAAAAACTTAGCACTTTGTGGTAATTTCAATCTGACCAATGTGGATGAACTCTTCCAAGAGATTACGTCCACAGGGCAGCATCCGCGCAAATATGCCGACACATATATCATGTTGGAGCAATTGGGACACCGCCTCGACCGTGAAGTCGAGAAGCTCTATTCAGCATGTGAAGAGGAAGGGTTACAAGGATTGGAAATAACGAATGCCATAGAGGAACGCATTGACCTTTCGAAGGTTTTGCAGCGTTGTGTCCCTACATGGGATGGTGGTTTTGTGATTTGCGGTTTGACGGGGAGCGGGGAGATGTTCAGCGTCCGTGACCCGTGGGGCATACGTCCGGCTTTCTATTATGCCGATGAAGAAATAGTAGTGGTAGCCTCGGAGCGTCCTGTCATCCAGACAGTAATGAATGTCCATGCTGGCGATGTTAAGGAATTGAACCGTGGTGAAGCCCTGCTTGTCAATAAGAAAGGCGAGTGGCACACCAGCCGGATAGTGGAGCCGAAGGAGAACAAGGCATGTTCGTTCGAACGCATCTATTTCTCCCGAGGGAGTGACATCGACATTTACAAGGAGCGCAAGCAGTTAGGAGAACGCTTGGTTCCGGCTGTCCTCCGAGCAGTCGATAACGATTTGAACCATACGGTCTTTTCCTTTATTCCCAATACGGCGGAAGTCGCCTATTTCGGCTTGCAGGAAGGGCTGAACTATTACCTGAACGGTTTGAAGAAAGCATGGATTACCGATCACAGCCATCGCTTGTCGGAGAGCGAGCTTGAGCAGATACTCTCCATGAGGGTCAGGACAGAGAAGGTCGCAATCAAGGATATAAAGCTGCGCACTTTCATTGCCGAAGGTAACAGCAGGAACGATTTGGCTGCCCATGTCTATGACATCACGTATGGCAGCATCAAGCCTTACTCGGACAACCTTGTGGTAATAGACGACAGTATTGTGCGGGGTACCACGCTGCGGCAGAGCATCATAAGCATACTCGACCGCCTGCATCCGAAGAAGATAGTCATAGTCTCGTCTTCCCCGCAAGTACGCTACCCTGATTATTATGGCATAGACATGTCGCGGATGAACGAGTTCATTGCATTCAAGGCAGCCGTGGCTTTACTGAAAGAACGTGGTATGGAAAACGTGCTGCATGAAACATACCGCAAGATAAAAGAGCTGCAAGCTGCCGGGCGCGAATCGGAAGAGAACTGCGTGAAGGCAATCTATGCTCCCTTTACCGATGTCGAAATTTCAACGAAGATGGTGGACTTGCTCACCCCTGCCTCAATCTGCGCCAAGATAGAGATAGTATATCAAACGCTTGAGGGTTTGCACGCCTCCTGCCCGAACCATCCGGGCGACTGGTACTTCTCGGGCGATTATCCTACGCCAGGAGGGGTGCGGATGGTGAACCAGGCTTTTATAAACTATATGGATGAAGAGGAATATTAATATGACAAACAATATGCAGACAGACAACAACGCTACGTTAATCCTCGGCGACGGCACGGAGTTCAAAGGGTATTCCTTTGGCTATGAAAAGCCTATCGCCGGTGAAGTAGTATTCAACACTGCCATGACGGGGTATCCGGAAAGCCTTACCGACCCTTCGTATGCCGGGCAGTTGATGGTATTGACCTATCCTTTGGTGGGGAATTACGGCGTGCCTCCGCGCACGTTCCGCCCGAACGGGCTTTCCACCTTCATGGAGAGCGACAGGATCCATGCCGAGGCGATTATCATAGGGGACTACAGCCGCGAATACAGCCATTGGAACGCGCAGTGCAGCCTTGGCGAGTGGCTAAAGCAAGAGCATATCCCCGGCATCTACGGCATTGACACCCGTGCATTAACCAAGAAGCTGCGCGAGCATGGCGTAATGATGGGGCGGATAGTGTTTGGTGCCCAGGAGGACGGAATCCCTGAAGCCGTAATGCCAAAGTACGGAGAAGTGAACTATGTGGACAAGGTTTCCTGCAAAGACATCATCATCTACAGCGGTGAAGAAAGCCTCTCTTTGCCTGCAAGCCTCCCCGCCGGCGAACTCAACGACCGGATAGAGGCTTCCGCAGCGTCGCGCAAGCGTGTGGTGCTCCTCGATTGCGGGGTGAAGCACAACATAATACGAAGCCTGCTGAATAGGGGGCTGGCAGTTGTGCGCGTCCCTTGGGACTACGACTTCAACGCGCTTTCTTTCGACGGGCTCTTCCTCAGCAACGGTCCCGGAGACCCCGACACTTGCGGGGCTGCCGTCCGGAACATAGGCAAAGCATTGGAGGGCAACACGCCAATCTGCGGAATCTGCATGGGCAACCAGCTACTTGCGAAGGCAGGCGGGGCATCAATCTACAAACTGAAATACGGACACAGGAGCCACAACCAACCTGTGCGCATGGTGGGCACGGACAAGTGCTTCATCACCTCGCAAAACCACGGGTATGCGGTTGATAACAATACACTTGGGAGCGATTGGGAGCCTCTCTTCATCAACATGAACGACGGCACGAACGAGGGCATACGCCACAAGACGAAGCCCTTCTTCTCCTCGCAGTTCCATCCCGAAGCTTGCAGCGGCCCTACGGACACGGACTTTATGTTCG
>CAYZTO010000037.1:14739-19260 GCA_964481365.1 uncultured Parabacteroides sp.
AAAAAAGTAAGTCATATTTAATAAGAAAAGAAATGAAAGAAGAGATAAAGAAAGTCCTGATATTAGGTTCAGGCGCACTGAAGATAGGCGAAGCCGGCGAGTTCGACTACTCCGGTTCGCAGGCATTGAAGGCGATAAAGGAAGAGGGCATCCACACTGTGCTCATCAACCCCAACATCGCCACTGTACAAACCTCGGAAGGTGTGGCGGACACGGTTTACTTCCTCCCTGTCACCCCGTTCTTCGTGGAGAAAGTGATAGCCAAGGAACGCCCCGACGGCATACTGCTGGCATTCGGGGGGCAGACGGCGTTGAATTGCGGCGTGGCTCTCTACCAGAGCGGCGTGTTGGAGAAGTACCACGTGCAGGTGCTGGGCACCCCGGTCCAGGCAATAATGGACACGGAAGACCGCGAACTGTTCGTCAAGAGGCTGGACGAAATTGGCATCAAGACGATTAAAAGCGAGGCGGTCGAGAATATAGAAGATGCCCGCCGGGCTGCCGCCGAATTGGGTTACCCGGTGATTATAAGGGCTGCCTATGCCCTTGGCGGTCTCGGTTCGGGCTTCTGCGACAACGAAGACGAGCTGAATGTGCTCGCCGAAAAAGCCTTCTCCTTCTCGCCGCAGGTATTGGTCGAGAAAAGCCTGAAGGGGTGGAAAGAGGTGGAGTACGAGGTGGTGCGCGACTGCTACGACAACTGCATCACGGTCTGCAACATGGAGAACTTCGACCCGCTGGGTATCCACACGGGCGAAAGTATCGTGATTGCCCCCTCGCAGACCCTCTCGAACACCGACTACCACAAGCTCCGCGAGCTTGCCATACGCATCATCCGGCACATAGGCATAGTGGGTGAATGCAACGTGCAGTATGCCTACGACCCCGAGAGCGAGGACTACCGTGTAATCGAGGTGAACGCCCGCCTTTCCCGCTCGTCGGCTTTGGCATCGAAAGCGACAGGATACCCGCTGGCATTCGTTGCTGCCAAGTTGGGCTTGGGCTACGGGCTCTTCGACCTGAAGAACTCCGTCACGAAAACCACGAGCGCGTTCTTCGAGCCGGCATTGGACTACGTGGTGTGCAAGATACCGCGTTGGGACCTGGGCAAGTTCCACGGCGTGGCACGGGAGCTGGGCAGCAGCATGAAGTCGGTTGGCGAAGTCATGGCAATAGGCCGCACGTTCGAGGAAGCCATACAGAAAGGCTTGCGCATGACGGGTCTCGGGATGCACGGTTTCGTGGAAAACAAGGAGCTGGTGATTAAGGATATCGACAAGTCCCTCCGCGAACCGACCGATCGCCGCATATTTGTCATCTCGAAGGCTTTCCGTGCAGGATATACGGTGGACCAGATACATGAGCTGACGAAGATTGACCGCTGGTTCCTCCAGAAGTTGTACAACATTATCCGGACAGCCAACGAGCTGGAATCGTACTCGAAGATACAAGACATCCCAACCTCCCTGATGCGCCTTGCCAAGGTGCAGGGGTTCTCCGATTTCCAGATAGCCCGCGCAGTATTAAAGAATGAAATGGGCGATGCCGAACGCGCCGCATTGCAAGTCCGCCAAGACAGGAAGTACAGGGGAATCACGCCGGTCGTAAAGCAGATAGACACGCTGGCGGCAGAGTATCCGGCGCAGACGAACTACCTGTATTTGACGTACAGCGGCATAGAAAACGACGTGGACTATTTAGGCGACAAGCGTTCCATCGTCGTCTTGGGTTCGGGGGCTTACCGTATCGGCAGTTCCGTTGAGTTCGACTGGTGCGGAGTGCAGGCTTTGAACACAATCCGCAAGGAAGGGTGGCGCTCTGTCATGATTAACTATAACCCGGAAACGGTGTCCACCGACTATGACATGTGCGACAGGCTTTACTTCGACGAGCTTACCTTCGAGCGCGTAATGGATATCCTCGAGCTTGAGAACCCTTATGGTGTGATTGTTTCCACCGGAGGGCAAATCCCCAACAACCTCGCGATGCGCCTCGACGAGCAAAGAATCAATATCCTTGGTACTTCGGCTAAAAGCATCGACAACGCTGAAGACCGTGAGAAGTTCTCCGCCATGCTCGACCGTATCGGTGTGGACCAGCCGCGTTGGAAAGAGCTTTCTTCAATGGAAGACATCAACGACTTCGTGAAAGAGGTGGGCTTCCCGGTCTTGGTGCGTCCGAGTTATGTGCTGAGCGGTGCTGCAATGAACGTCTGCTCCAACCAAGAGGAACTGGAACGTTTCCTCAAGCTCGCTGCCAATGTCTCCAAGAAGCATCCGGTAGTCGTTAGCCAGTTTATAGAGCATGCCAAGGAAGTGGAAATGGATGCCGTGGCAAATAATGGCGAAATAGTAATGTATGCCATAAGCGAGCACATCGAATTCGCTGGAGTCCACTCTGGTGATGCCACAATTCAGTTCCCGGCACAGAAGCTTTATGTTGAAACGGTACGCCGTATAAAGCGCATCAGTAAGCAGATAGCCAAGGAGCTTAACATATCCGGTCCTTTCAACATCCAGTATCTTGCGAAAGGGAACGAAATCAAGGTGATAGAGTGCAACCTGCGTGCTTCGAGGAGTTTTCCGTTTGTCTCTAAAGTATTGAAGATTAACTTCATTGAGCTTGCTACCCGCATCATGCTTGGTTTGCCGGTAGAGAAACTGGGCAAGAATGAGTTCGACCTCGACTATGTGGGCATCAAGGCTTCCCAGTTTTCTTTCAACCGCCTGCAGAAAGCCGATCCGGTGTTGGGTGTAGATATGACGTCCACAGGTGAAGTTGGTTGTATAGGAGACGATGTTTCTGAGGCTATCTTGAAGAGCATGCTTTCCGTCGGATTGCGTATTCCCAAGAAAAACATCCTCCTTTCGACAGGTTCAGCCAAGCAGAAAGTCGCAATGCTCGATGCCGTCCGCCTTCTCTCCGAAAAGGGTTACAACCTCTTTGCCACCGGCGGGACGTACCGCTTCTTGAAGGAAAACGGTATTGACAGCACGTTAGTTTATTGGCCAAGTGAAGAGGGAATGGAGCCTCAAGCACTCAAGATGTTGCATGAACGCGAGATTGACATGGTTGTGAATATCCCGCGTGACCTCTCTGCCGGCGAACTTTCCAATGGCTATAAGATTCGCCGTGCAGCCATTGATTTGAATATTACGCTTATAACGAATGCCCGTCTTGCAAGTGCATTCATTGAAGCTTTTTGCACTCTTTCGATGGATGATATCCAGATAAAGAGTTGGAATGAATACAAATAAGCTTGAAGTTTTGTAGGTGAGGCACAGGTCATGCGGTTTTTCCGTAAAACCTGTGCCTTTTTTCTTCGGGAAATACTTACTTTTGGCAAAACAACGATTGAAAAGAATATGCGGGTAACGTTGCGGTTCATATCCCTGACTATCGCCATACTTTTGGCAGGTGTTTTGACTTCATGCAGCTCGAGCAGGCAGTCCGGGGTAATACTTCCTGCTGATTTCAAAGGACCGGAGCAGCTTTCGCGCCTTTTCGGAGTACGATTGACTCCCAAAGACAATATTTACCTTTATAATGCAGGGTCGCAATGGCTTGGTGTCCCGTATCGGTTGGGTGGACTCACAAAACGAGGGGTAGATTGCTCCGGTTTGGTGTCGATTATCTACCGTGAAATCTATGGAAAGGAGCTTTCGCGTTCTGCTGCCAGTATGTTAAAGCAGAACTGCAAGAAAGTACGTCGGGGAAAATTGCGTGAAGGAGATCTTGTTTTCTTCCGTACAGGTCGTGGAAAGAAGAAGCAACCGGATCATGTCGGCATCTATTTGAAGAACGGGAAGTTTATACATGCAAGTTCTTCTAATGGTGTGATAGTTAGTAGTTTAAACGAGCCGTATTACCAACGGGCATGGCTTACGGGAGGAAGGGTTCGCTGAAAAATGCTGTTAAAATCAAATTTGCCTAATATTTTTTCCGGGAAATATTTGGAGTATTCAAAAAAAGCCGTACCTTTGCAACGTCTTAAGGAGATAAGGCGATAAACAAGATAAATGATGAAAGGGCGTTTAGCTCAGTTGGTTCAGAGCGTCTGCCTTACAAGCAGAGGGTCGGGGGTTCGAATCCCTCAACGCCCACTCAAGGCTTCAAAAAAGCTGAAAGATTCCCATCTAATATTTCCATTAATTCATGTTTTTTTAATAAGCTGCTAAAAGATTAGTTCTTAGTGGCATTATTTTTTGTCATATAAACAACATCTCTCGCTGTATTTTGTTATTGATTTGTTTGTCCATGTCGGATTGGGTTACGGCATGGATGAGGCTGTCCTTTTCGGCGGTCATTTCCTTTTCCTTGTGCCTATGCTTAGAGACCACTGCAAAACACGTGGTAAATTTTGCCATCACAAAAGTCAAGTCTCAAGATCCGGTCACAAGAGGCATAAATTTGTAAAAAATGCGGTTTGACGGAGTTTCCCCAACCCTTATTTTCCCCTAATTCATGCAATTGGACACAATAATCCCCGGAGCACGGTACAAGTTGTAGGCGATAGCCTCC
>CAYZTO010000038.1:0-11751 GCA_964481365.1 uncultured Parabacteroides sp.
AAAGATACGATTTTGGCAGCTCTGTGGAAGCATCCGCGCACCTTTCATGAATCTCGGATTTTTCTGCCGGAGCTTCTGCGGTAAAATCATAAGCCTCGGAAAATGCCAGCGGAAGTTCTCCAGTAAAATCCGAGGCATCGGAAAATGTCAGCGGAAGTTCTCCAGTAAAATCCGAGGTATCCGAAAGTACCAGCTGAAGTTTTCCAGTGTTATCGGAGGCATCCGAAAGTACCAGCTGGAGTTTTCCAGTAAAATCCGAAGGTCTTGACAAGCCTTCCGGAGCTACGGAGGAACTTTCCGAGCATTCGGGCACGTTTGGCGAAGCCTCTCCACGCATGGCATGGGGCAGGGGCAAAAAGAAAAGGCACCCTGGGGTGCCTTCCTTTCAATGTTTCACTTGTTCCTTAGAGCAGCAGCCCGTCGGCTACTTCCTCGGCGACAGCCGCGCTCTTTATGGCGGATACCAAAGCCAATCCGAAGTTATAAACGAGTCCCGGGCCCTTGCCTGTGATGACGTTCCCGTCTGCTTCTACAGCTTCGCCCGTCACTTCTGCCCCTATGAGGAAATCTTCGAAGCCCGGGTAGCATGTCGCTTTGCGGTTTTTCAATAGTCCGAGCCCTCCGAGCACCATCGGAGCGGCGCAGATGGCAGCAACGATGCGGTTTTCCCTGTATTGTTGGAGCAGGGCTTCCTTCAAAGGCTCGCAGTCGTTCAAATTCTTAGCCCCGGGCATTCCTCCGGGAAGTATGAGCGCGTCGGCGCCGGAAAGTTCGGCGTTCCGAAGCGTAGTATCTGCCGTCACGGGCACGTTGTGGGCACCCCTGACTACCTGCACGTCTGTAATCGACACCGTCGTCACCTCAATTGCTGCGCGACGCAGGATATCGACCGTTCCCAGGGCTTCCATTTCTTCGAAGCCTTCAGCCAAAAATACAAATGCCTTCTTCATAACTATTTTAGTTTATAAATGTAAGTAATAGTCCCGCTCTGGTTGTTCGCACCGCTTATCGAATTGAATTTCGCCTTTCGCGCGGCTTCTATGGCGCTTTGCCTCATCGATGCGTTCTCTATATTGGTTCCCCTGCCTATGTCGGCATATATTACGTCGCCCTTAGGGTTTACTGTAATATCGACGACAATCCTTCCTTCCACCTGCGAAGTATATACGGGTCTGGGCAAGCCTCCGGCACCTATGGAGCGGCCGTTGAGG
This sequence comes from uncultured Parabacteroides sp., assembly GCA_964481365.1. Classification (GTDB taxonomy): domain Bacteria; phylum Bacteroidota; class Bacteroidia; order Bacteroidales; family Tannerellaceae; genus Parabacteroides. The sequence goes on from CAYZTO010000038.1 coordinate 1,212, forward strand.
TTGAAAGAACCGTATCCGCCGATGCCGTCGTCCGCCCCGTGGTCGGAATTACCGAACGGGCTGCCTTGGTTTCCCGTCCCTTCCGCCTCGCTGCCTTGTGTGGAAGTTTCAGCTGAGCCTATGCCGAACGCGCCTGCCACTTGGTTTTGTATGGCGAGCAATTTCTGCTGCTGTTCTTCCTCTTGGCGGCGCCTCTCGGCTTCGAGCTGCTCCTGCCGTTGCCTTTCGCGCTCCTCCCTGAGGCGTTGTTCTTCTTCCATGCGCCTTTGTTCCTCGTTGCGCTTTTCAGCATCGTCGAGCGAAACAGTTTCTTCCATGTCCTGCGTCAGGAGTTCTTCTTCCGAAGGAATCTCACGACCGGCTGGAGGCTGCGCTGCTTCCGTGGCGGATGCAAGATTGTCGCCCATGTTCCTCGGCTCGAACAAACCTGTGGATGCGTCGGCATTGCCGAAGTTCACGAGCACGCCGCCGTCATCTTCGGGGATTTCAGTCCGCAGGACGGAGAACCAAAGTATCCCCATGAGCACCGCATGGAAACACAGTGTCCCAAGGAACGCGCATATATCGTCTTTCCTCGACTTCATAATCAGTTGCGCTGGGGTCTTGTAGCCAGCACCATCTTGTATTTGTTCTCGTTCGCGATATTCAGAATCTTCACTATTTCCCTGTAAGGCACGGATTCGTCGGCGTATAGGGCTACAAACATTTCAGGCTCCTTGGCATAGCATTCCCGCAGGAACGGGGCAATCTCGCCAAACGAAACCTGTACTTCCTTCTGCTTCCCGAATGCCACGTAATAGTTCAACGAGGCATCGATTGTTACCCGCGTGAGCGGTTTGGCAGCGGTCTGTTGCCTTGCCTGTGGCAGCGTGACTTTTATGGCATTGGGAACTACTGCGGTGGAAGTAATCATGAAAAAAATCAGCAGCAAGAAGATGACGTCGGTCATAGATGCCATGCTGAACAGCTCGTTTACTTTTGTCCTTCTCTTCAAAGCCATTTTCCGGAGGTTTAAAGAAGGTGTTTCAGTTTGCCGGCTCGTTCAGCAGGTCCATGAATTCCATAGTGCTCGCCTCCATCTTGTTCACCACGTTGTCCACCTGCGAAACGAGGTAGTTGTAGGCGAAAAGAGCTATTATGCCGACCACAAGTCCGCCCACCGTCGTCACCAGAGCTTCGTAAATGCCTCCCGACAAGAGGGAAATATCCACATTAGTACCTGCGTTTGCCATGTCGAAGAATGCCCTGACCATCCCTGTTACCGTCCCAAGGAAACCGAGCATCGGCGCGCCGGCAGCAGTGGTCGCGATAATGGGAAGACCCTTCTCCAGCTTCGCTACTTCAAGGTTCCCGACGTTTTCTATTGCCACCAGGACGTCGCTCATTGGTCTCCCAAGGCGGGTGATGCCCTTCTCAATCATCCGTGCGGACGGCGTATTGGTATTGCGGCACAAATTGAGTGCGGCATCTACCTTCCCGTCGTGTATATAGTCCTTGATGCGGTTCATGAAATTCTCATCTACCTTTCCCGCCCGTTTAATTACTAAGAAACGTTGGACAAAGACGTAGATTGCCATCAGCGAAAGCAGTAGGAGTACAATCATTATCCATCCTCCCTTGACCGCCAGGTCTAAGACGTTTATCTCTGCCTCGGCAGGTGCTGCAGTTGTCAGGGAAGTGAGGTCCGGCATTTCTTCAACGACTTGTTGTGCTGCCGAAAGCATAAAAAGTAAGATGCTCATATTCTTTTAATGTTAGTCTGTAATAATTTGTCACACATTTGGTATAATATACGTTCAGTTGTTGCTTCTTATGGGTTCAGGCAAGCCCTGTACCGGAGGATAGTTTCCTTCAGTCCCATGTAAAGTGCGTCGCAAATCAGAGCATGTCCTATGGATACTTCATCCAAGAAGGGAATCTGCTGGTTGAAATATGCAAGGTTGTCCAGATTCAAGTCGTGGCCGGCATTTACACCTAATCCAAGACTTTTCGCAAGTTTGGCAGCTTCTACGAAAGGAGCTATTGCCTTTTCCTTGTCCTGAGAGTAAAGAGTAGCGTAAGGCTCGGTATATAACTCCACTCTGTCAGTCCTTGTCTTGGCGGCAAGCTCTATGTTGTGCAGGTCAGTTCCCACGAAGATGGAAGTCCTTATGCCGTTCATGGTGAACCGTTCCACTAAGTCTGAAAGGAAATCAAAGTTTTCCTTTACATCCCACCCAGTGTTTGATGTAATTGCATCCGGTGCATCCGGAACAAGTGTTACCTGTGTGGGACGAACCTTTATAACCAAATCAATGAACTTGTCAGACGGATAACCTTCAATATTGAACTCTGTTTTTACAACAGGCTTCAAAGCATACACATCGTTGTAACGTATATGCCGTTCGTCAGGCCTGGGATGCACCGTAATACCTTGTGCGCCGAAAGATTCGGCATCTTGTGCCACTTTTAACACATTAGGCATATTTCCGCCACGGGCGTTACGCAGCGTTGCCACTTTGTTAATATTCACACTTAAATTTGTCATTGTATATTGCTATTCTGTTTCTTTAGATTACTTTTGTACAAACTGTCGCGCAAAGTGTCGTGCAAAAATAGTAGGATTTAGAAAATATACAGGAAAATGTTAGTGAAAGATTTCATAACAGAAGAAATTCCCGTCTTAAAAGGCTATGATACCGGAGATTATGCCTTGGCACTCATGGACAAACTGAAATTGAAGCAACTGCCTGTTGTCTCAGGTTCTGCATATAAAGCATTAATCTCGGAAAAAGAATTACTTGCCATTGACAACACGTTTTCACCTTTGGAAACACTGGTTGGGAACTCAGGAAACGCACCTTCTATCTATCCGAACCGGCCGGTGCTGGATGCTTTGGCTTATATAGTCAGGCAACAATTAAGCCTTATTCCTGTGATTTCTGAAAAAAAAGAATACATTGGCTCCGTCACATTGGAGACCCTTTGCAAGGAACTGTCGGAACTGTGCGGGGCTGAAACTCCGGGGAGTACAATTGTGCTTGAATTAAAAGCAACGGATTATTCATTGTCCGACATAGCTCGCATACTCGAATCTAACCGGGCACATCTGATATCTATGCTTTCCACTCCGCATGATGGCGAAGGAAAAATCCGGCTCATGCTGAAGACCGATCTTGAAGATGCTTCGCCTTTGGTTCGCAGTTTTGAACGTTTCAATTATACTGTGCTATTTCATTTTATGAAGCATGGTATGATAGATGATATGTTGCAACAGCGTGTAAATGAGTTGTTCCTTTACATGAACATCTGAGTTAAAGATAAAATAATGATGAAAATCGGTGTATTCGGTAGCATATACCAAGAAGGAAAACTAAATGCCATCCGACGGGTTTTCACCAAGTTGGAAGAATTGGAAACTCATATCTACGTCAATTCTAAATTCTATGACTTCCTATCGAGTTCATTCGGTTACTCCCCGGCTATAGACGGAACCCTCGATGAGTCCTTTTCGGAAGCAATTGATATGGCTCTGAGTATAGGGGGGGACGGAACTTTTCTCCGTACAGCTGCGGCGCTTGGTCGTAAAAGGATTCCTATCCTTGGTATCAATACAGGGAGGTTGGGTTTTCTTGCCGACATTAGCAGTTTTGAAATAGAAGAAGCACTTGAAGAAATTTGTCGGGATTATTACCGCATAGAAGAACGTGCATTGCTTTACTTTAAAACGGAAGAACGGCAGTACAAAGGTTATAATTATGCATTGAACGAAGTTGCCATCCTGAAACGAGATACATCTTCTATGATTTCAATACATACTTCGCTCGACGGGGAATACCTTACTTCCTATCTTGCCGATGGTTTGGTTATAGCAACACCTACTGGTTCAACTGCCTATTCCATGAGTGTGGGCGGACCAATTATCGTTCCGCAAAACAGCAGTCTCGTGCTTAGTCCTGTAGCTCCACATTCGCTGAATGTTCGTCCGTTGGTGATTTCTGATTCTTGCCAAATAGAATTGCATGTGGAAAGCCGTAATAAGACGTTTTTAGTCTCACTTGACGGTCGTTCAGAGGTGTTTCCTGCTGATATTCGTGTGAGAATAGGTAAAGCAGATTACACTACGAAGGTTGTGAAGCGTTATAACCACACTTTTTACCAGACACTCAGAGAAAAGCTGATGTGGGGAGCAGACCCGCGTTCTAAGTAAAGAATTGTTTATAAAACCATGCCTTTGGGTGCGTGGATGTTAAATCAATCTAAAACCCCGTATATTTCCAAGTGATTTCTTGTGTTTTAAAACATATAACGCATACATTTGCACAGTGTTTTTCATGGTATTAGATTTAAGGTTAACAATGGAGATTGGTTGTCGTGAGACAACCTTTTCTTTTTATAGTGTGGTGCAAGAATTTCAGAGGCAATGTAAATCTTTTTCATTTACCCTTTTTTATGCAAAAAATATGTGTAAGTTTGCACTTTCAAAACGGAAAAGACGATTTATGTTTAAAGATAAAACGATAGTATATACATCCGGAACTTTTGATATGTTTCATTACAATCATTTACGGATGATAAATTATGCACGTAGTCTTGCTGATATATTGATAGTTGGTGTAAGTACAGATGAGTTAGTTTCATCTTATAAGCCGAAACCTATTATACCTTTCCATGAGCGTTTGCAAATCATTGAGGCATTGAAAACCCCGGATATAGTTATTCCTCAACATACATTGGATCATACTGAGATTGTAAAGAAGTTAAACATCGATGCCTTTGTCGTTGGAGATGATTGGTATGGCAAGTATGACTATTTGAAGGATTTAGGTGTGCAAGTTTTTTATTTTCCTTATGGAATAGGCGTTTCTTCGTCTAACTTAAAAAAAACGATTCATGATACTTATGAGAACGATTTACGCTTTCAACGACAGGCGAAGCCGGTATCAGTGAAGAATGTTTCTGAAAAAGCAAAAGATGCCCATGAATAAACTTGTACTGATAACGGGAGGGACGAAAGGCATTGGCAAAGCTGTTGCATATAATCTTGCTGCTGCGGGATATGATTTGATTTTGACTTATGCTACCGATGTATTTAATGCTGAAAACGTTAAGGCAAATATAGAGAGGCAGTTTGCCGTAAAAGTATATCTTTTGCAAATAGATGTATCAGAGATGCAATCTGTAAGTGTGATTGCTAATTTCTTAGGGGAGAAAAATTTTAAGTTGGATGCTTTAGTCCTGAATGCAGGAGTGACGTGCCGTGACCCTTTTGAGAAAATAGCTTTTGAATCGTGGAATCGTGTATTTTTAGCTAATGTATATTTCCCTGTATTCTTACTACAGCGCATTGTTGATAGAGTCAATAGAGGGGGGGCTATTGTTTTCACTGGTTCTTTGATGGGTATAGAACCGCATTCTGTTTCATTGGCATATGGAGTCAGCAAAAGTGCTGTTCATGCATTGACTAAAAATTTGGTGAAGTTTCTTTCTCCTTATTCTCTTCGTGTAAATGCTGTGGCACCTGGCTTTGTTGATACCGAATGGCAAAAGGATAAACCGGTAGAGATCCGCAGAAACATAGAAAGAAAAATAGCCTTGGAGCGTTTTTGTAAGCCGGAAGAGGTTGCTGAAGTCTATAAAATGTTGATAGAAAACGAGTATTTTAATGGAGAAATAGTTGTTCTCGACGGAGGTTATTCATATAAATAAAAGAGAAATGCGTGGATTAGACAAAGAGTATGAGGCTTCGTTAAAGTCAATTGAAACCGAGAATTATATAGATAGGATATTCTATCGTCCGATAGGTTTTCGTATAGCTCGTGGGCTAAAGCATACGGGAATAACTCCTAATATGATAACCATTATTTCCATTTTTGTAGGTGCAGCGGCAGGCTTCTTTTTTTATTTTTCGGATATAGTCCATAACATTATAGGCATCTTGTTCTTAGTATGTGCTAATATATTGGATTGTGTGGATGGTCAGTTGGCACGTCTAACGGGAATCAAGTCGAAAATAGGCAGGATTTTAGATGGTTTTGCCGGTGATATTTGGTTCACATGCATTTATATAGGCTTAGCTTTGCGTTTAGCCAATGAGACAGGTTCATATTGTTTTTTCATTTTAGCATTTTGTTCGGCAATATCGCATTTGTTTCAGGCAAATATCACCGATTATTATAAGACATTGCATCTGTATTTTATCAGTAAAGATAAAGGAGCGGAGTTCCAGTCTTTGGAACAAGTTGTGGCACAGCACAAACAGTTGAAATATGGTGTGGCTAAGTTCTTTTATTTCCTTTATCGTTGGTATACTCTTTTGCAAGTAAAAGCAACCCCTGTTTTGCAAGAAATGCTTCACCATTTACATAATCGTTACAGAGATGATATACCACAAGATATACGGCTTGATTTCAGACGTCAAAGTAAAGAATTGATGCGTTATATTGATTTGATGACATTTAATGGTCGGACGATTATTATGTTTGTTATAGTTTTGAGCGGAACAGCTTGGTTGTATTATTTGTATGAAATTCTGGTATTAAATATCGTTTTGTATTGTTGTATGCGGAAACATGAACGAATGTGTGCTTCTTTTCTTGATAAATAGATAGTTTTTTATGAAAGAAACAGTTCTTGATATACATGATTTGCAGGCGATATCTCCCTTCTTTAACAGTGCTTTTGGGGTGTTTTTAGGGAAATGTATTCTGAAATGGCTGTCTATCGATAAGGTGAATCAAGCACATAAGAATCATTGTCATTTACGGGGGGCTGCTTTTACTAGTGCATTGTTAGGAGATCCATTGATTCAAGTGAAGTATAAACTACATAATGCTGATAACTTGGAACAACTGCCACAAGGAGCGTTTATTACTGTTTCCAATCATCCTGTGGGTTCTTTGGATGGAATCATATTGATAGATATCATGGCATCACGCCGCCCGGATTTTAAGGTAATGGTTAATGGACTTTTGGAGAAAATAGGAGCGATGTCGGATAATTTTATTCCTGTTCAGCCGGATACGGAGCATCAAGGGAAAGGTAATCAAGCTAATATTAATGGGGTTCGCTTATCATTGCAGCATTTGAGAGATGGACATCCTATTGGTTTTTTCCCGGCAGGGGCAATGTCTTTTTACAATAAGGAGAAGAAGCAAGTTCGAGACTTGTCGTGGTCAAGGGGTGTCATACGTTTAATCAGGAAAGTGAATGTACCGGTTTATCCAGTGTATTTTGATTTCCAGAATTCTTATTTCTTCTATTGGTTGGGAAATATCAGTTGGAAAATCAGAACGTTGCGTGTTCCGGCAGAGGTGTTTAATAAACAAAACCGTACCTTGGATGTGTATATAGGCAGCCCTGTTTCACCGGAGGAAATACAAGCTTTCCCAGATGATGCACAATTGGCAGACTTTCTATATGCAAGGACTTACGAATCCAAGACATTAAAATAGGAAGGGAATATAATGAAGATAGATATTCAACAAGTAAAACAGCGTTTCGGTGTGATTGGCAACTGCCCTGCGCTAAATCGTGCGATTGATGTAGCTTTGCAGGTTGCCCCGACGGATTTGTCTGTTTTGATTACGGGAGAAAGTGGTGTGGGTAAGGAAATCTTTCCTCAGATTATCCACCAGTTTAGTCCCCGTAAGCATGGACAATACATAGCGGTGAATTGTGGAGCCATTCCTGAGGGAACTATTGACTCAGAGTTGTTTGGTCATGAAAAAGGTTCATTTACCGGGGCTTTAGCCGACCGTAAGGGATATTTCGAGGTAGCTGACGGTGGAACTATTTTCCTTGATGAGGCCGGTGAATTGCCATTATCAACACAAGCTCGTTTATTGCGGGTCTTGGAAACAGGAGAGTTCATAAAAGTCGGTTCTTCTAAAATGCTGAAGACGAATGTGCGTATTGTGGCGGCTACGAATGTAAATCTGGAAAAGGCAGTGGCAGAGGGGAAGTTCCGGGAAGATTTGTATTACCGGTTGAATACTGTTCCCGTAAAGGTTCCGCCCTTGCGTGACAGGAATGAAGATATCCTGCTTTTGTTCAGAAAGTTTGCCAACGACTTTGCCGAAAAGTATCACATGCCGGCTGTCCGTCTTGACGATGATGCCCGGCAGTTGCTCCTCTCTTATCGCTGGCCGGGGAATGTACGAGAATTGAAGAATATAACTGAACGGCTATCAGTAATTGAAGAGAGCCGCGACATCTCGGCATCCATATTGCGTGATTATTTGCCAGATGTGGACGTAGACAAGTACCCTGTGTTAGTAAAGAAAGATACGGACCAGAAGGTTTTCAACAGTGAGAGGGAGATTCTCTATCAGGTGTTGTTCGATTTGAAGAAGGATGTGAATGACCTCAAAAAGCTTGTGCACGACATCATGAGCGGAGACATGCAGACAGTGGCATCGAATGTGCCATATACCCACTCCATACAGACATCCCCGGTACAGTCAATGCCTGCCTCGGTCTCCCATATTCCGGAGACACCCATTCAAGAGGCTGTTACTGTGGAGGAAAAGGAGAACCTGTCTATCGAAGATGCTGAAAAAGAAATGATTCGTAAGGCATTGGAGCGTCATAACGGCAGGCGTAAGAATGCAGCAGCCGACCTTAAGATATCGGAGCGCACGCTTTACCGGAAAATCAAGGAGTACAATCTTGAGTAGAATGGAATAATCATAAAACAAGCAAGAAACAGAAGCAGCCTATGTGGGGGAAGAAATTAATCTGGGGTATGATGTTGCCGCTAATCCTGTTGTCGGCATGTACCATCTCTTATACGTTTAACGGTGCGTCGATAGATTACACAAAGGTAAAGACCATATCTATCAAAGACTTTCCTAACCAGGCGCCGTTGGTCTATGCTCCTCTGTCGCAGTTGTTCACCGAGGAACTTAAAGACATCTTCGTGCGGCAAACGCGGTTAAGCTTGGTAAACGACAATGGAGACCTTGACATCGAGGGGGAAATCACGGGTTATGACCTCACGCAATTGGCTGTCAAAGAAGATGCTTATGCCTCACAGTCGAAACTTACCATGACAGTCCGCGTGCGTTATACCAACAACACGAACCCGGATGAGGATTTCGAGCAAAGTTTTTCTGCCTACCGGGAATTTGAGAACACGCAGTTGCTGCAGGATGTGCAAGACGACCTTTGCGACGAAATGATTGAGGAAATAGTGGACCAGATATATAACGCAACGGTGGCTAACTGGTAGTGTATGCTGGGATTCTCTGATATATACCGCTGTATGACTGACGTGTCGGAAATGCCTGGCACCACTCTCGCCGACCTTGGGCAGTTGTTGTCCGATTACCCCTACTTCCACACGGCGAGGCTGTTGTACCTGAAGAAATTGTCTCAGTCGGACAGGCAAGACGTTTTTACTTCCGAACTGCAGCGCATTTCCCCGGGAGTGGCAGACCGCAAGCGGCTTTTCAGCCTTGTAGAGGGTGAACGATACGGCTTGTCGCTGTTCGATGTGTATGGACATGGTACGCTCAAGAACGATGCTTTCTCCCTTATTGATGCTTTCCTTGCCGATATGCAGGAAGCTGAAGGGAAAGACGAAGCCGAAGGTGCCGTCCGTGTACAGCCTGCCGCCGCTACCGATTATTTCCATGCCGAAAGACAGGGCGAAGATGCCGTAACCGGCAGTGATACAGAAGTGAAGCTGAACCATCAGAACCTGATAGACTCGTTCATTGAGGAAGACGCGCATCGTGCCCCGGGCAGCGGTTTGCGGTTGAAGCCGGGCGGGAAGAACGCCGCGCACACTCCGGCAGCAAAAGGTAAAGATGCCTCCAAACCGTTGTTCAACACGTACTTTACAGAAACGCTGGCACGCATCTACATCAAACAAAAACGCTACGACAAGGCATTGCAAATAATAAAGAACCTGAGTTTGAAATATCCGGAAAAAAGCATTTACTTTGCAGACCAAATCCGGTTTCTCGAAAAGTTGATTATTAACTCAAAAAAATAGAAAGCAAAAATGTATGTATTTATCTCTATCCTGATTCTGATTGCATCGATACTTCTCATCCTTATTGTGCTGATTCAGAACTCCAAGGGAGGTGGGTTGGCATCGGGTTTCTCGTCTTCCAACCAGATAATGGGCGTGCGGAAGACAACCGACTTCCTCGAGAAGGCAACTTGGACGCTGGCAGGTTCAGTCGTCGTGTTGAGCATAGTCATCACAGCCTTTATACCCCGGCACGAAGCAGGGAACCAGTCGGAAATCAGGCAGCAGGTGGAAGATGCCGTGGCAGTGGACCCGAACATGCTGGCTCCCAACTTCGGCACGGCAGACCAGGCGGGTACTACCGATGGTGAAGCCGAAGCCCCGGCTCCGGGCAATACGGGTGATGCGGAATAGAATGAACTCTTTTCTGGACTAATAAATGTAGAGGGTCGTTTCGGTGTACTCTGAAGCGGCCCTCTCTGATGTAGAACCCGGGTGGCATTCTACCGCCAATGCTGGTGACACATCCCCACCAATGGAGGCGGCTTCCTGCCACGCGAAAAACAGGTATTTTCAAACAAG
>CAYZTO010000038.1:11851-19074 GCA_964481365.1 uncultured Parabacteroides sp.
CCCCACCAATGGAGGCGGCTTCCTGCCACGCGAAAAACAGGTATTTTCAAACAAGCAAACGATATGGAATTAAACTATCACGGCCTTTTGATAGGCATAGCTACTTTCTTGATTATCGGGTTGTTCCACCCGGTGGTCGTCAAGGCGGAATATTATTGGGGCACAAAGTGCTGGTGGGTATTCCTCTTCCTGGGCATAGGCGGGACGGTCGCGTCGCTGTTCATTGCCGACACGTTCTGGTCGGTAATATGCGGCGTGTTCGCGTTCTCTTCCTTCTGGTCTGTAAAGGAAATATTCGAGCAGGAAGAGAGGGTGCGGAAGGGTTGGTTCCCGAAGAATCCGAAAAGGAAATAGCCGGCAGTACAGTAACTCGCCGCAACGCTTTTTTCTTAGAAGATTTATTCGTTACTTCGCGTTCATAAACAATCTTTTATATTAATGGAAATATTCATAATAGCCGGCCTTATCTTGTTGAACGGCCTGCTCTCGATGTCCGAGATGGCGTTGGTCTCGGCGCGCAAATCACGTTTGGAAACCGAAGTTAAAAAAGGGAACAAGTCGGCAAAGACCGCCCTCTCGCTGGCTGAAGAACCGGACCAATTCCTCTCGACTGTCCAGATAGGCATCACGTTAATCGGCATCCTTACGGGTCTTTACTCCGGTGAGTCCCTGTCGCGGCATCTTGCGGTGCTGCTCGACAACATACCGCAGCTGCAGCCTTATTCGAAAACCATCTCGCAGGGTGTAATCGTTATCCTTGTCACTTATTTTACGTTGATATTCGGGGAACTGGTGCCCAAGCGGATAGGCCTCGGAAAGGCGGAGAAGGTCTCGATGGCGATAGCCCGCCCCATGCACCTCCTGTCGGTTGTGGCATCCCCGTTCGTGTGGTTGTTGTCGAAAAGCACGGAACTGTCTGTCAGGATGTTGGGCATCAACACAGACGATGAGAACAAAGTGACGGAAGAGGAAATCAAGGCAATCGTGAAGGAGGGCTATGATGGCGGGGAAGTCCAGGAAGTCGAGCAAGACATTGTGGAGCGTGTCTTCAACCTGGGCGACCGCAAGGTGGGTTCGATAATGACTCACCGTAGTGACATGGTGTGGTTGGACTTGAACGATTCGCTCGAGAATATCAAGCAGCTGGTCGAAGCCAACTTGTATAACGTATATCCGGTGTCTTCCGGGCAGCTGGACAACCTTCTGGGCGTGGTTTACCTTAAAGACCTCTTCGGGAAGCTCGACATCCCCGGGTTCTCCCTCCAGCACGTGATACGTACGGCGCAGTATGTCCCCGAAAACCAGACAGTCTATAATGCTTTGGAACAGATAAAACAGACGCGTGTGCATTCCGCCATAGTGACGGATGAGTTCGGCAGTGTGCAGGGGATAGTGACGCTGAAGGACATCATGGAGGGGCTTATAGGTCAGGTGCCCGAGCCGGGCGATGAGCAGGACATTGTTGAGCGTGCCGATGGCTCGTATTTGGTGGACGGTCAGTACTCTTTTTATGACTTCCTGGAGTACTTCGGCAAAGAAGACTTATATACGGAGTATGATTATAACACACTGAGTGGTCTGATATTGGATGTCCTTGAACACATCCCGAAGACTGGCGAGACGTTGGACTGGCTTGGCTTTTCGTTTGAAATTGTCGATATGGACGGTGCCCGCATCGACAAGGTGCTGATAAAAAAGCATCCAGAGAAACCGGCAGAATAACATCCAGTGTTATATTACATAAAAAACATGCCCAGGGTTACAACATAGATAGGTATAATTATTTATATTTGCTGGGTAAGAAGACATTTGACTAACCATTAAATAGATATTAGGGGAATAGATTATGTATTTATTAGGATGTGATTTGGGAAGTTCTTCTGTGAAGGCATCTATCGTAGATGCGGAAACCGGCACGACGGTAGGTTCCGATTTTTATCCGAAGGAAGAAGCTCCTATTATTGCCTTTCAGCCGGGATGGGCAGAACAGAATCCGGAAGATTGGTGGATTTATATGAAGCAATCTATCCGTGGCGCAATAGCAAAGGCGGGTATTCAAGGAGAAGATATCAAGGCTATCGGTATTTCTTATCAGATGCATGGGCTGGTGCTGGTAAATGGAAAGAAAGAAGTATTGCGTCCTTCCATTATCTGGTGCGACAGCCGGGCAGTTCCTTTCGGCGAGCGGGCTTTCCAAAGTATGGGAAACGAGCATTGCCTTTCTCATTTGTTGAATTCTCCGGGGAATTTTACGGCTGCCAAGTTGGCTTGGGTTAAAGAGTACGAACCGGAGATTTACCATTCTATATATAAGATAATGTTGCCGGGAGATTATATAGCCATGCGTATGACAGGGGATATTGTGACGACCGTTTCTGGTTTATCGGAAGGTATCTTCTGGGATTTCTTGGCAGGTGGTGTCTCGGACGAATTGATGGATTATTTCGGCTTTGACAGAAGCATGATAGCAGACATTCGTCCTACCTTTGGTTTGCAAGGAGAATTAATCTCATCCGTCGCAGCTGAATTAGGCTTGAAAAAGGGCACACCGGTAACTTATCGGGCAGGGGACCAGCCCAACAATGCATTATCGCTTAATGTCTTGAATCCGGGAGAAGTCGCTGCTACGGCAGGGACGTCCGGTGTTGTTTATGGTGTGAACGGGAAAGTAAATTATGATGTCCTTTCGCGTGTCAATACCTTTGCCCATGTGAATCATTCGGATACGCAGACACGTTTGGGTGTGTTGCTTTGCATCAATGGCGTAGGAATCCTGAACTCTTGGGTGAAACGGAATATAGCTCCTGAGGGCATAAGCTATAATGAACTGAATGATTTGGCAGCACAAACCCCCATCGGTTCGGAAGGTTTGTCCATATTGCCGTTTGGAAACGGGGCAGAACGGATGCTTCAGAACCGGCAAATCGATTGCTCTATATTGGGACTGAACTTCAACATTCACGCGAAGCCCCATTTGGCACGCGCATCACAGGAAGGGATAGTCTTTTCATTCAAATACGGGATGGATATTATGAATGGGATGGGTATAGACATCAGCGTTATTCGTGCAGGTCATGCCAATATGTTCCTTAGTCCGATATTTCGCGAGGCGTTGGCATGTGTGACGGGCGCTGTTATTGAGCTTTATGATACTAACGGAGCTGTAGGTGCTGCCAAAGGAGCAGGTATAGGAGCTGGCATCTATAAGTCTCCGGAAGAAGCATTCTCTTCGCTTAAGAAGATAGATGTGATAGAGCCGGATGGCCTTAAAGCAAATGCATACTTCGGGGCTTATGATATCTGGAAAGAACGGTTAGAAAAGTTTATCTAAATAAATTACAGTAATGAACTATTTTAAAGGAGAAAAAGAATTTTTCCCCGGAATAGGGAAGATTCAGTTTGAAGGACGCGAGTCGAAGAATCCCTTGGCTTTTCATTTTTATGATGAAAACAAAGTTGTAATGGGTAAAACGCTGAAGGAGCATTTGCGTTTCTCTATGGCTTATTGGCATACACTCTGTGCCGAAGGTTCAGACCAGTTTGGTTCTGGCACGAAGACATTCCCGTGGAATGACAGCTCGGATGTTATTACTCGTGCTAAATATAAAATGGATGCTGCTTTCGAATTCATGACCAAGTGCAGTATTCCATTCTATTGTTTCCATGATGTTGATATGGTAGATGAAGGTGATAGCCTTGCTGAATTTGAAAAACGTTTGCATACGATGGTTTGCCATGCAAAAGAACATCAAGAGGCTACGGGTATCAAGCTCTTATGGTCCACTGCCAATGTGTTCGGTCACAAACGTTATATGAATGGTGCTGCAACGAATCCTTATTTCCCTGCAGTAGCTTGCGCCGGAACACAAATCAAGAATGCTATTGACGCTTGTATCGCTCTCGGTGGTGAAAACTATGTCTTTTGGGGAGGTCGCGAGGGCTATATGAGTCTTTTGAATACGGATATGAAGCGAGAGAAAGAGCATCTTGCCATGATGCTTACAATGGCTCGCGATTATGGTCGTAAGAATGGTTTCAAGGGTATGTTTTTGATTGAACCGAAGCCTATGGAACCGACCAAACATCAGTATGATGTGGATTCAGAAACAGTTATCGGCTTCCTCCGTCATTATGGTCTGGATAAGGATTTTGCTTTGAATATTGAAGCTAATCACGCTACTCTTGCCGGACATACGTTTGAACATGAATTGCAAGCAGCCGTTGATGCCGGAATGTTCTGTAGTATTGATGCTAATCGTGGCGATTATCAGAACGGTTGGGATACAGACCAATTCCCGGTTGATTTATATGAACTGACGCAGGCTTGGATGGTTATGCTTCAGGCAGGCGGGTTCAAAACGGGAGGAACTAACTTTGATGCAAAGACACGCAGGAACTCAACCGACCTCGATGATATCTTTATCGCCCACATCTGCGGCATGGATGCTTTTGCCAGGGCTTTGATGGTTGCGGCAGATATCCTCGAAAACTCAGATTACCTGAAAATGCGTCACGACCGTTACGCTTCATTTGATAGCGGAGAGGGTAAAGCTTTTGAAGATGGGAAACTGACTCTCGAAGACCTTCGTACCATTGCCCTCCGAGATGGTGAGCCGAAGCAAATCAGTGGAAAGCAGGAATTATACGAAATGATAATAAACCAATACATTTAAAGTTAGAAATAAATGGAGAATGCAGGACAGGAATGTTTTCATTCTCCATTTTTTATGGAGTCATGAGAAATAACGCCTATATTATTTGTATTACACTCGTTGCCACGTTAGGAGGCTTGTTGTTCGGTTATGACACTGCTGTTATATCCGGCGCGGAGCAAGCTCTGCAAAAGTATTTAGGGTTAAACGATGTATGGCATGGCTTGACCGTATCGAGTGCATTGATTGGTTGTGTGATAGGGAGTGCATTGTCCGGGAACTTTGCATCTACATTGGGTCGCAGGGACTCTTTGCGAGTGGCTGCATTGCTGTTTTTCCTGTCGGCACTGGGTTCAGCCTATCCGGAATTCCCTTTTTTTGAAAGGGGGAATACTTCTTTTTCTTTGATATTGATGTTCAACTTTTACCGTATCATTGGCGGTATAGGTGTGGGGCTGGCATCAGCCATTTGTCCGATGTACATCGCCGAGATTGCTCCTTCCGACATACGGGGGAAATTGGTATCGTGTAACCAGTTCGCTATCATTTTTGGAATGTTGGTTGTTTATTTCGTCAATTATTCCATTAAAGTAAGTATCACGGAAGAAGTTCTCATAACAGATGGTTGGCGGTATATGTTTCTTTCCGGTGCTATACCGGCATTCTTGTTCGGCATATTGCTGTTTTTCATCCCTCGTACACCACGTTTCTTGGTTATGACAGGGAGGCACGAAGCTGCTTTTGCGGTTTTGAAGCGCGTGAACGGGGAGGAAAGAGCTGCTGTTATATTGAAAGAAATCCAGTCTGTTTCAAAAGAAAAGACAGAACGGCTGTTTACCTACGGGGTAACGGTTGTTGTAGTCGGTATATTGCTTTCGGTTTTCCAGCAAGCCATCGGTATCAATGCCGTTCTTTATTATGCTCCGCGCATTTTCGAAAAAATAGGTGGGGAAGGTGACAGCATGATGCAGACCGTAGTGATGGGTTGTGTCAATATTGTCTTCACATTGGTTGCAATCTTTACTGTAGAAAAAGTAGGGCGCAAACCTTTGCTGATACTTGGTTCTGTAGGTATGGCAATCGGCGCATTCAGTGTTGCATTGTGCGATGAACTGAACGTAGAAGGCATCCTTCCGGTACTTTCCATCATTGTTTACGCGGCTTTCTTCATGATGTCTTGGGGACCGATTTGTTGGGTTTTAATTTCTGAAATCTTCCCCAATACCATCCGTAGCAAGGCGGTAGCCATCGCGGTAGCATTCCAATGGATATTTAACTATCTGGTATCTTCTACATTCCCGTCCATATATGAGTTCAGCCCAGGCTTTGCCTATGGAATGTATGGCGTTATTTGTGTTATCTCTGCCTTGTTCGTTTGGCGCATGGTTCCGGAAACCAAGGGACTTACGTTGGAACAAATGAGCAATCTTTGGAAGAGGGCAAAGTAAACAAGGTAGCTAAAGTGTTATTTTAAAGGAATCATCATCCCAAACTCTGTGGTAAAAAAGTAATTATTATGAGAAGAAATTTGTGGATATTATTACCCGTATTGCAAATCTGTTTTGCTTGCCAACAGCCCCAACAACCTTCCCCAACAGTTGGAGTGGCTGATGAACCGCCCCTGCTCGCCCTTGTGGACACGCCGGCAATAACCGCGCCTCCGGCAGAGCTTAAACTCGACCCGTTTTATAAGAAATATATGAATGTAAACGGTATCCACGTTGTAAGTTCCTGGAGAGTGCCGGACAGTTGCTTCTACGCAGCTTATGTGACTTTGAAAGCCCTGACAGGGGCATTACCCGCCGATGTCATGGAATCTCTCACAAGCAGGAATACCCGAATCGGCATCATGGCGCGCTATGAAGGCACTACAGATATTCCGGAACACGCCTTTTTGGTGAATGATACGACTCTGAACTGGGATGTCCGCGCCCGTGGTTTGGGTGGAACCTTGGAAATGCCTTTCTCAACTTGTGCCGAGGAGAATATACTTGCTTACCAGATTGACAAGTATCATGCAGAGGACATTATGATTCACGAATTTGCCCATACTATTCATAATGTAGGCATATCACCGATACACCCGGAGTTCAATGACGAATTACAAGCCGCCCTCGACGCAGCAGTGGCAAAAGGTCTGTGGAAAAATGTTTATGCTGCTACGAATATTGAAGAATATTGGGCTGAAGGTGTTCAGAGTTGGTTCAATGTGAATGCCGAGGTCGATAATGATAACGGCGACGGAAAACATAACAAAGTCAATACCCGTGAAGAACTGAAGCGTTACGACCCGGGTCTCTACGTTATCTTGGCAAAGTATTTCCCGGAGGTGGAAGAACAAATCAGCCGACATAAAAAGGTGAACCTATATGATTATTAAGAAGACCGGAAACCGGGAGCTTTGAAGTGCCGGATGCGACAATAGAACGTTGTTTGAGGGCAACTTTCGTACACGTCTGAAACGCCGTCCCAGTTTGGGGCGGCGTTTTGTACATGTCGAAGAAGCCATCCCAAGTTGGGACGGGGTTTTGTACGTGTCGAAAAGCTCATCCCAAGCTGGGACGGGGTTTT
>CAYZTO010000039.1:0-3553 GCA_964481365.1 uncultured Parabacteroides sp.
CGGGAGGCGTAAATACCTCGTCGTTGCTGAGGTTGGCGAGGCAGGTAAGGACATCGGGGTTATGGTTTGCAATCTTCATGGCAGTATAACTTCGTGTAGTGTGTTAGCGGATATTCGGCAATGGATACAGGCACAAAAGCCTCGTCGCCCAAATCAGAGAAAAGGTTTGGTCTGTCCATCGGCTGATTCTTCAAGAGGTTATCCATCGTGTAGTCCCGCCTCTTTATCAAACAGCTCTCTTTGGCAGCAGACCATTCGGAGAAAATGATAGGTTTCGTGCCATCGGGAGTTTTCAGGCTAAGGGCATCGCCCCAAAGGATGTTCCGCTCAAAAACGTAGCGGATACTTTTCAGATAATCTTCAGTGTTCGAGTTCTCTTTAGGGAAAAGCGGGAGGTATCCTGCGAGGAAGATTTTGTACAGCCGTTTGCGGCATTCTTCAACATTGTCTTGCAGGATTTCTATGCCATAAACGCTGGCAACTGCGACCAATGCGAACAGTTCCCAGTCCACCCGGCTGTGTGCATAGCGGTTATTCACCACAGCCAGTTTCCGCTCCAATATCTTAGCCAGGAAGTTGCCGTTGCCACAAGCCGGTTCCAAGAAACGGGAATCGATGCGTTCCGTTTCATCTTTCACCAAATCAAGCATGGCATTCACTTCCCGGTCGGCAGTAAACACCTCGCCGTGTGCAGCGACACGTGCTTTGGACTTTATCAGGCTATTGCCGGACAGTCCATCTTCAATTTTCATAATTGCGCTATTATGGGCGCGAACTATTTCATCGGGATGAATACGGGCACAAGAAAATACCTCGGAATATAAAAAAGGAGCGTGAACTTCCCTTATCTATACTCCGAGGTATTTGGCGTGACCCGTATCAGCAGATAAGTTCAGCCCACGCTATTGTAGCGCAGGCGTTCACTGAACTTATTCTTACTGATACCTCTTCTAATCGCCAAATTTTCGGAGTATCTCGAATAAATAGCAAACGCTAATTAATAAATCATTTTTAAACTAACCGCGCAAAGGTAAGAAACATTTCACCCTCTTTGAGTCAATTCATACATAAAATCTGCAAAGAAAATCAAGATAAAGGATGCGGTGTAATTATTCCACGTAAAGAACCAACCCTTTCAGGTATTCCCCTTCAGGATGGTAGATGTTTACAGGATGGTCGGCGGGTTGGGTAAGCTGGTGAAGGATGCGCACGTTACGTTTCGATTGCGCTGCCGCACTGAACACAGTCAGCCGGAAATCCTCCTTGCTTACAACTTGGGAGCAGGAAAATGTGAAAAGTATCCCGCCTGGGTGGATTTTCTCGAAAGCTATGGCGTTGAGTTTCCTGTATCCTTGCAAGGCATTCCGCAACACATTCTTGTGTTTTGCGAAAGCAGGAGGGTCGAGTATTATCAAATCGTAGTCGTTACCTATTTTGCCGAGATATTTGAAGGCATCTTCAGCGAATGCTTGGTGGCGGGAATCCCCCGGGAAGTTTAATTCCACATTACGGTTGGTCAGCGCGATGGCTTTTGCCGAACTGTCCACCGAATGCACCAGTTTTGCCCCGCCGCGCATTGCATAAAACGAAAAACCTCCCGTGTAGCAAAACATATTCAGAACCGAACGTCCGGGCGAATACTTTTCAAGCAAGGAGCGGTTCTCCCTTTGGTCTACGAAGAAGCCGGTCTTCTGTCCCTTTTGCCAATCGACGTAGAACCTCAGCCCATTTTCCATTGCTGCATCTTCGGATTCTTTCCCCAACAGATAACCGCTTTCATTGTCAAGTCCGGCTTTGTAGGGCAGGGTGGCTTCAGATTTGTAATAAATGCTTTTCACGCGCTCGCCCATAACCTTTTGCAGCGCATCGGCGATTTCGTGCCGCGACAGATGCATCCCTGCCGAATGAGCCTGCATTACTGCCGTGCTCGCGTAAACGTCGATGACAAGACCGGGCAAGTTGTCGCCCTCACCATGCACGAGACGGAAAGTATTATTGTCCGGCGCGTCCACCAGACCCAGAGAACACCGGAGAATGTATGCAGCGCGGATTCTTTCTTCCCAGAACGCTGAATCTATTTCCCTTTGGGTGAAAGATAATATGCGGACGGCGATACTGCCTATCTGGAAATGCCCTGTAGCAAGGAATTGCCCGTTTGCGCCGAAGACATCAACTATTTCACCCTCCTCCGGCCTTCCTTCTATCCTTTGGATTGCCCCCGAAAACACCCACGGGTGGAAACGGAGCAGCGACTCTTCCTTCTTTGGCTTTAAATATATCTTTTTATTATTTTGTCTCATAGTCCCATGCATTATTAAGGTGATTGTATATCTTCAGGCAAGCCCAAGCATCCAGAGCGGCGTAGCGTTTCTGGGCGTCAGTCAGGGTGTCGGCTTCCCAGTTGGTGAGGCGTTGCCCTTTCGCTATTTTCTTCTTAAACAGCAGTGCATATATTTTTTGCAGGCTGGAGACTTCGATGCCATAGTCGCCGACTATTTTCTGCAGGTCGATGAAATTCGATGGGAGCATTTCCGAACGTTGGCGCAACGCGCCGAAATCATCGCGCAGCGACAGACCTATTTTCTTCACGTCCTCGCTTGCAAGCAGGGCTTCGAGGGAGTCCGGTATCCCTATACGGTTCAGGCGGAAGAGGAAGCAGGTATCTTCGGTGGAAATCTGCATAAGCGCGACCTTGTTGCTTTGTCCCTTTCGGAAATTCGGGCGCGTTTCGGTATCAAACCCTACGAGAGGGAATTTCATGAGGTAATCGACCGCCCTCCGGGCTTCGTCTTCGGTAATTACAACGAAAATTCTTCCTGCGAAATCTTCTTGGGGAAGTTTTGCAATTTCTTCTTTGGTGATGGTAAGGCTTTGTTCTTGTATCATTCTTCTATGTTTTCTTCCTGAAGCGTCTCGTCGTTGTAGCGCAAGCTGTGCAACGCTTTCAGGGCATTCAATAATTGTTGTCCCCAGTATTCGGCGAAATTCTTCCGGCACAGGGCGATGGCTTGGAGCCTTACGGTGTCATTCCCTTCCTTGAAGAGGGAGATGAAGTTGCCCGTGTCTTGGTAAGTATCCGCGAGATTCTCCGAAATAGATGCAGCAATGGGAGTGTCGCTATACGCCATGTCGGTATGGAATGTATCGAGATAAGTGTCCCGCGCGCCCAAGAGTCCTGCGATGCGCCCGCGCACCGATTCGTACAGCTCTTCGGTAACGCTCAGTTCCGGTTCACAGTCATCATCATCTTCTTCGACATCCGGAAGCAGGGTTGCTTTCAAATAAAGGAGCGGCAGAAGCTTTGTTGCTTTGTCAATGAAAGGTAACAGCCCGTCATCGCCTGCCTTTTCCACGAAAGAGCAATATTCCAGCGCGACGGTTACGAATTCCAGCGTGTTGTGGCTGTATATGGGGCTTTCTTCTTTATTTGTCATCTATATTCTTTTGAATTCGCTTGCAAAAGTACGAATTTACCCAATCAGCGGGCTTATTCCCGTTGAATTTTTGAGATTGCACGCATTCTGAGGGCTGCCGGGCTGCCGGAGGGAATCAA
>CAYZTO010000039.1:3653-18672 GCA_964481365.1 uncultured Parabacteroides sp.
GGGGAATCAATTTCCGTAACAGAGTGTACCCGCCGGTTCAGGCACGGTATATTTTTAATGCAGAGATATGTGCGGGAGCGCGTGGAAAGAGTTTTGGTTGAATGCCGGCGCGGGATGCCCCGGGGAGAGCCATTTAGCCCCGCACCGGCTTGCTGTTTATCCTTGGGATGAATTACTTGACGAGCAGTTGTGTGTAGTTCGCGTCAGCCCAAGTTTTCATCAAATCCAAATACGCGGGGTATTCGTCTGGTGTGATTTGGGATTTCGACAACTTCAAATTGCGCACGACAGTCGCGCTGTTGCCGTTTTTCGAGATGCGGATTTCCGCCGAGCCTACATTGTTCTTTACAGTCTTGTCGGCGGCAGGGGTGCAAAGCTCCTTGTCGCCGAGGTCGATTGAATATGTGTACGACTCATCGTAGAGCACCGGGAGAGTCAGCAGGATGTCGCGCTTCGAACCCGAAACATAGTCGCAGCTGTTTGCCGCGCTGAATTCGTAGTCGGGCAAGCGGTAAATCTCATATTCACCGGTAATTTCAGGCAAGATTTCCTGTGCATAGGAGAAAGAAGCGGACGCGGCATTGCAATTCACCTGTGCATCCTTGTCCCCGGCTGTTATTGCTTTTGAAGATGCCCCGCCAAGGTCGAGGAAGTAGTTGGGGACGGAAGATTCCACTTTGGCGGAAGCCTTCCCGTTGCCGACAGAGATGTTTGCCTTGAAAACGACCGGGGTCTGGAGCATGGCAGGCGCGATAACCTCGCATGAAGCCAAGTCGAGCGACGGGAAATACTGCCGTGCCATCAGGGCTTTCTGCGTCAGTTCCTTGGAAGTTGCGAGGACGAGCGTGTTGCCTCCCGCTTCCGCTGTGAGGTACAGTTGGGCGTTATGCAGTCCTGCCCCCAGCGCATCGACGGTCGATAATGCCGCATAAACGTTTGTCTTTATGCCAAGCACTTTCAGAAGCCCTTGGAAGACATTCAGCAGCTCGGCATCGGTGCCATAAGCAGAGTTGATTACATCTTCCAGCGGGCGGAGGCGGTAACCGCACTCGGGCAACGCAAGCGGTATGAGCCGGTATGATTCCTGTATGTATTGATAGACTGCCTTCACCTTGTCAATGTCGGTGGTTGCGCCTTCAGTGACCGTCTCGGCAAGCGTTTTCAACAATGGTGTGCTTGCAGGGTTTTGCATTTGTCGGGAAATGGTCTTTGCCATGTCTTCAGACGAAGCATAAGAATGCGCGGTGAGGATTGGGTTGTCCAAACGGTAGTCATCCTTCCACCGCGAGAGCGCATTTATGTTGCTTAGTTCCCAAGTGAAAGTCTTTTGGCCGTTTGCCGTTGTGATTTCGGGTTGCTCCTGCCTGTTGGACAGTTTGTATGTAAGAGAACCGGATTCCGGGATGGTAACGGATATGTTGTATGCCTTGACCGGTGATGTCTGCGCCACGCACTCATAAATGTCTAATGCGGGGAGGTATCCCGCTTTCGTCGTGATGGTGTAGTCGAGGAAAATGGTCGCGCCCAATTCAAGGCCGGTGTGTACCACTACCATTTCCTTCAGCCCGTTGTACGCGGGGGCATTTGCCGCCTTGGATGGCAATACCTCGACAAACGCGTTGTCCGGTGTTTTGATTATTGTCCCGTCTTTCTGCTTAGTGTATGATTCGTTTATCTTCAACGTCTGGTATGACGGGTCGTACACGATGAAGCTTTCCCCATAGGTGCTGTTCATCGCCGTGTGGGTGAACAGCGTCAGTTCCATTGCATAAGAGAACTCTTGGCTGCCGTCAGCATTGAGTTTCCAACTTTTCGACAACATCTTGTATTCGGCTTCGGATGCGGCAAAAGAAAGTGACGCCGCGAGGAGGAAGCAGAACACGAAAAAAGATTTGTAATATAAATGTTTCATGATTAATTAGCTGTTTTTTTGATAATGATATAATCTCCGTATGATTTATGGGCATTTACAGCCTCCCTGAACCCCTGCCAGTCGGAAGCCTCGTAAACACGCTTTTTAAGCGAAAGTTTCTGATGAAGTGTGAGCGTTCCTTTGTCTTCGGTGAGGGAGCCGTCGAAGTCAGCAGCGTCGCTGGTCTTGACGTCCGATTTCGAAGGCGTTGACATGTCGAACCCTTTCGGAAGCCGGATGGTTTCATCGAGTTCCACCAAACGTGAGCATCCGTCTTTGAAGCCGTATTCCCGTTTCTCGATGTCAGTGTCTATGCGGAGGTACGTTTTCACTTGATTATAGAGGTTGTTCATTACAAGCGGCTTGAACAAGAGTTCGTTGTCTCCTTTCAGTGCATAATCGGGGATTTCGTAATTGAACGTAATCTTTATTGGAGCTGCCTGGTAATCTTTAGGGTCTTTTCCCCAATCAACGCTTATGAGGCGGGCATTAGGGGAAACTTCCAAGAGTTGCATCTCCATAGTGCGCATCCAATCGCTTTGCCATCCTCTTGTAAAGACCCTGCGGACGTTGCTGTCGGATTGTCCTTCCGCAGTGATTGTGAAAGAGCCCCTCAGAGTGCCATCGGCAGAAAGCGTGTTGTCTGCCTTGATTTTCACATAATGGTTTTCGGGCGCAGAAACCGGGGTAAGGCATAAATCAGAACCTTCAGGTACTCCGGGGAGATAATTCTGTTGTTGTTCAGCACTGCTCCATAATTCGCGGCAGAAAGGAACCCAAGTAGGGTCGAGCGGCATGTATGTGCCGTTCTCCAGCTTTACAACAGCGACGCAATGGTTGAAATGGTCTGCCGGAATGGATTCCACACGGCTGCCAGCCATCGTCATAGCCGGATAAGCCTCGAAGCCGGCCATGCGCAGGAAAGATATAAGTGTCCCCGCGATGTCTTTGCATACGCCACAGCGGTCGGTGTAGTTCATCTTTGTATTATGAAGCGTGTAACCTTCGCCTTTACCCATCGTGAGTCCTGCGTAGCGTATGTTGTCGGCAACCCAATGAGTCAGCGCGGCAATCTTTTCCATTTCAGTATTTTTGCCTTTTATGAGTTCGTCTACTTTCTTTTGTGCTTCGGGAAGAGGGTCAAAGCTCCCGTAATCTTCATTTACCTTGTTAAACCAAAGGGATTTGTCTTGCCAACGGGGTGTGGAAGACATCATCAGTTTCGGTGCAGCATCAAATAAATCGACCATGTTCGGTTCTTTCTCGAAAGGTACGATGTCTGTCATGGAAAAGGTATAGCTTTTCTTCCCGTCTTCGTAGCGCATAGATGAAGCGCATTCGCCTTGGTAGAATTGGTATTGCATTTCTTTATCCATCGGTATAGAAACCTTATAGACTTTTTTCACCGTAGGTTCCGATACCCAGAAGGGGACAATGTCGTAGAATTGTCCGCGCATCGGAGGAATGAAACGCGATTCATCGTCACCGTCTGCAAGAAGGGCATACGTGAATCCTTTTTTCGTAATTTCATATTCTACTACGTCGCCGGGATACAATCTCCCGAGGTCGAGCATTATTTGACGTGCCCCCCAATAAATTGCGCGGGCAGGGGCTGCATAGTCGCAAGCACCTGTCACATCTATGTTCACTACATCTCCGCCGGAACGGTATATCGTAGCATATCGGAATGAGGCGAAAGCGGTGAGAGGGTCATAGTCGTATTTCACGACGTGGTTTGCGATTGCTCCTGATTCTGTTTGTACTTTGAACTTCCGGTGGACAGCAAATGTCCCTGAACCGGTCTCTGACACCTGTACGTTCGTGCTGTCGAGAAGCGTCACGCAGTCGGCAGAAGCGAATGCTGGGTTTGATGAATCCTTCCCATACCCATCGGTTTGCCCAAATACTGGGACTGATGCCAGAAAGGATAGGAGGGTGAGTTGTAAATGTTTCATGTTCTATATATTAAAATGTTTATATGATTATTCGAAGACATATTCTGTACTTTCCCTGTAAACTGTATTATGGCAAGACATTTTTATACGACTTTTTAGATTTGTGCAAATATAATTCCTTTTGTTGATTGGGGACTGTTTTTTCTTTTTGAAAGACGTATCTTTGCGCCGATTTTAAATCCATAATGTTATTATGTCTGTTGCAAAAAAAGATGATGAAGTCAAGAAAGTAACTACTCATCGGCTGATGAGCATGAAGCAGCTGGGCGAGAAGATTTCCATGCTTACTGCATACGATTATACAATGGCAACTTTGGTGGACCAAGCGGGAATAGATATCATTCTAATAGGCGATTCGGCGGCAAATGTAATGGCTGGTTACGACACGACATTGCCTATAACCCTCGATCAGATGATTTACCACGCGGCTTCAGTGGTGCGTGGCACTCGTAGAGCTTTGGTTGTTTGTGATATGCCATTCGGGACATATCAAGTTAATGCTACGGAAGGTGTGCGTAACGCTATCAGAATGGTTCAAGAGAGCGGATGTGATGCGTTGAAATTGGAAGGTGGTGTGGAGATTATGGATACGGTCAAGGCAATCTTGAACGCAGGGATACCGGTGATGGGGCATTTGGGACTGACACCGCAGAGTATTCATAAGTTCGGTTCGTATGCCGTCCGCGCTAAGGAAGAAGCCGAGGCCGCAAAGTTGTTGGATGATGCCCATGCCTTGGAAGATGCCGGCTGTTTCTCTGTTGTGTTGGAAAAAATACCCGCAAAGCTTGCGGCACGAGTTACATCCGAGCTGTCAATCCCTACAATTGGCATTGGTGCAGGCGGGGAAACCGATGGGCAAGTCCTTGTCATTCAAGATATGCTTGGGATGAACCAAGGGTTTAAGCCGAAATTCCTACGGCAATATGCAAACCTTGCGGAAACGATAACGCTTGCGGTACAATCATACGTGCACGACGTGAAGGAAAAGAATTTCCCGAGTGAAAAAGAATCCTATTAATCCCTTCTGCAATCCCAATTCGGAGAAGCGACGGGTTTTCTATCGGGAATCAATGCTACATACGTTGTGGTTTTATAATGCTCTGGGGCTACATCATTCGGAATTGCTAAGTATCACTTCGTGAATAGATTCCAGAGTAAGAATACAGTTTGAATTACTTGCATATTACTCATTTCCATGTTTTATGTTTTGTCTCGTTTTGGCACTGTACTTGCCAGTCCGGTCGTTTATATTGTGGCAGTATTGCTTGTCGCCGTTTTTGTGAAAAGCTTCCGGGTGAAGATGTTTTGTGTGACAGGTGCATTTTTAATGCTGCTGTTTTTCACAAACCGTTTTGTCTATGAAGCTGCGGAACGTTTGTGGACACGGAATGTCTTGTCGTCGGTTCAACCTGGGAGGGTTTATACTTATGGAGTAGTGTTGGGCGGCTTCGGCGATTACAATCCGGAATCAGACCAGTTGGATTTTAACAATTCTGCCGACCGCTTATGGGAAGCCATATTATTATATAAGGAAGGGTATATACGCAAAATAGTGATAGCCAGCGACGGATCGACGCATCCGGAATACGGCAACGCGCGGACATTCATCCGTCAAATGAGTTATCTTGGCATCCCGGCATCTGATATCTTAATTGAGAAGAATGCCCGCAATACGGAAGAGAATGCCGTATGCACTTTGCAGATGATTCCCGACCTGATGACAGAGCCATTCCTGCTGATTACTTCCGCCGTTCATATGCGTCGGAGTCTTGATTGCTTCCGGGCGGCAGGGATGAATCCCGATTACCATTCTACCGACCGATATTATGAGCCGTTGAATCGTTGGGAGAGCTGGGCACCGGACTTGACATTGCTGGAGTATTGGTATTCCCTTGGGCACGAATTGATAGGCACTCTAAGTTACGAGTTGGTTATGAGGAGCAAAAAGTGAAAAAGGTTGCAGCCATTTGGAGGATTTTTCAAACAATATTTTTGTACCTTTGCACCCAGAGAGATTGTTATTGTTTTGATTTAGAGCAAGATTTAATACTAAAAGAAACTGAAGGATTATGGTTGGAAAGTTGGTTAGGCTCATGTTGGTGGGGCTGATAGTGCTTTGCGCGGCTTGCAAGTCCATAAAAGAGGTTGTTTATTTTCAGGATGTGGTACCGTTGAAACAACAAGACATAGAACAGCAATTTGAGATGCATATTCATGTGGATGACTTATTGGCTATTATGGTGAACAGTAAGGACCCGGAACTGGCATTGCCCTTTAATATGCCGGTCGTTACATATCAAATCGGAACACAGACAACGCCACAGCAGAGAGTGTTGGGGTACTTGGTTGATAGGAACGGTGAAATTGATTTCCCCATCCTTGGCAAAATGCATGTTGCAGGTATGACCCGTTTGGAACTCACTGAGATGATAAAGCAGAAACTGATAGACGAGGATTTGATAAAAGACCCGATTGTGACAGTCCAGTTCTTGAATTTCAAAATATCGGTCATGGGTGAAGTTTCCCGCCCGGGTTCATTCACTATCAGCAGCGACCGAATTACATTGTTGGAGGCTTTGAGTATGGCGGGTGATTTGACCATTTACGGCCGCCGTGACCGCGTAGCAGTTATCCGTGAGACTGAAGGCAAGCGCACTGTTCTTTTCCATGATTTGCGTTCCTCCGACATTTTCCTTTCCCCATGCTATTATTTGCAACAAAACGACATAGTATATGTAGAACCGAACAAGGCGAGAGCCGGTCAGCGTGAGATAAACTCCAATACGTCCATGAGTGTTTGGCTCTCTGCCATATCTGTCATAGCAACTGTAGCTTCGTTGATTGTGACTGCCACGAATTAAAAGGAGAAGTTAATATGGAGAATAACCAGACAAATATAAACAGGAACATACAACAACAGTCGGAAGAAGAGGATGTGTTGAATTTATGGGATCTTTATCAGGTCTTGAGAGCAAATTGGAGATGGTTTGCGCTGTCAATAGTTGCTTGCATGGCTCTGGCTTTCCTGTATCTTCTGTGGGCTCCTAAGGTTTATACCCGCACTGCTTCCATATTAATAAAGGATGAACAAAAGTCCGGCTCCGGCATGGCAAGTGCGTATGGATTTGCCAATTTGGATATGTTCGGCGTGCAGCGTAACGTGAACAATGAGGTTATTGTGTTTAAAGCCTACCGCTTGATGCACATCGTGGCGCAGCGTTTGCATTTGGATATAAGCTATACGATAAAGCAAGGTTTGCGTACGGTAGAGTTGTATCGTGAATCACCTGTGATTGTTTCTTTCCCGGATGTGGAGGAGTCGCAGGTATTTTCATTTATAGTGACCCCTGTTTCGGATTCGGAAGTCCGGCTGTCTGATTTTTTGACATACGATGAAGATGGTGATGAAGTGAAGTTTAAAGATATGCAAACGGTTGCATTGAATGATACTGTCTCCACTCCCTTAGGCAGGATGGTCATTGTGCCGAGTTTATATTACACGGATTTATACTACAATGAAAAAGTGAAAATCCGCAAGTCGGATATGGCAAAAGTAGTGGAGAAATATCAGAAGGATTTGCAGTCGTCTTTGGCTTCCAAAACGGCGACTATTATCAACCTGACTTTGGAGGATGTCTCTATTTCCCGTACGGAAGATGTTTTGAATACATTGATAGCTGTTTACAATGAAGATGCCATTGATGACAAGAACAAGGTAACTGTCAATACGTCAAATTTCATCGCTGACCGTCTGGTCATAATAGAAAGGGAGTTGGGCAGCGTGGATGCCAGCATCGAGGAGTTTAAGAGGGAAAATCAACTGACCGACATCACTTCCGAAACGGGCATGTATTTGGAGAACACGAGCCTGTACCAGAAAGAAGGCATCAGTTTGGAGAACCAATTGAACCTTGCCAATTATATCCGTGAATATTTAGGCGACCCGACAAAGGCCGCCGAGCTGATTCCTTCCAATACCGGTATCTCGGATTCCGGGGTGGAAATGCAAATAGCCGAATACAACGAAATGTTGCTGAAGCGTGACAAACTTATCAGCAACAGCAGCAACCGGAACCCTGTGGTGATGGATTTGAACAATTCGCTGAATGCGATGAAACAGGTCATTATCCGTTCTGTGGACAACCTGATAGCCGGGTTGGAAATAAAAATCCGTAACGTGCGTGCCCAGGAAAACCAGTTGGCTAAACGCATCGAAGCTGTCCCTTCGCAGCAAAGGCATGTGCTCTCTGTCGAGCGCCAGCAGAAAATCAAAGAGGAACTTTATTTGTATTTGCTGAATAAACGTGAAGAAAACGCGCTCTCGCAAGCCATTACCGAAAGCAACACCCGAATCCTCGACCCTGCTACCGGCAGTATTGAACCGGTATCTCCCAAGTCGATTATTGTCCTTGCCGCCGCGTTCATCCTCGGATGCGCCATACCGGCAGGAATTATATGGCTGATGTGGAGCATGGACACTAAGGTGCATTCGAAGAAAGAAATACAGGATGCGACTACCATACCGTTCCTCGGTGAAGTTCCTGCCCAAGATAAAAAAGAGAAAAACAAGGTGGTTGTCCGCAGTGGAAGCCGCGACGCCGTTTCGGAAGCATTCCGCATTATCCGTACCAACATGGACTTTATGCGGGTGCGGGCTAAAGACATGAAGGTTGTCATGTTCACGTCCATGAACCCGGGAGCCGGGAAGACATTCGTTTCTTCAAATCTGGCTGCCAGCCTTGTCTTGATGAAGAAGCGCGTGGTTCTGGTGGATTTGGATATCCGCAAAGGCACACTGTCCGGGCACACGCACCATAAATCGATAGGTGCAACGAACTATTTGTCCGAAAGAGTGTCGTCGGTGGATGATATCATACAGAAAGACCAGCTTGTGGAAGGTCTGGATATGATTCATGCCGGTCCTGTCCCGCCTAATCCTGCCGAGTTGCTGTTGAGCGACCGCTTGGATGAAATGTTCAAAGAACTGCGCGAACGTTACGATTACATCATCGTCGATAATGTCCCTGCAGGGGTGGTTGCCGATGCCCCGATTGTGAACAGGGTTGCAGACCTGACGATTTACGTTGTCCGTGCAGGCGTATTGGACCGTCGCCAGCTCCCGGAATTGGAACGCCTCTACCAAAGCGGGCAATTCAATAACCTTGCCATTGTTTTGAACGGAATCGAGCATAAACGTATCGGTTACGGATACGGCTATGGTTATGGTTATGGATACGGTTACGGATATGGCTACGGTAATGACGAGAAGAAAAAGAAAGGTGATAGGTAGAAATAATAGCCATGTTTTCGTTTCTGAATCCTAAGAAGAATATCATCGAGTCCGGAATCCTGAAAGGAATGACGGATGTGCATTGCCACCTCCTCCCGGGGGTGGACGACGGGGTTGCCGACCTTGACGAAGCCCGCCGTGCGCTCGACTTGATGGAATCGCTTGGGGTCAGCCGTGTATTCCTCACCCCGCATGTGATGGAAGACTTTGAGAAAAACAGTCCCGACTTCCTGCGGGAGCGTTTGGAATGGTTCCGTTCCCAAGTCGAGACACCTATAAAGTTTGAACTTGCTGCGGAATATATGCTCGACAATGGTTTTTCCGCCCGCCGGCGCGAGGGATTGCTTACCCTCGGCAGCGACAGGGTATTGGTGGAAACGTCGTACCTCTCTGCTCCGTACGATATGGAACGGACGCTCTACGAATTGCAGGCCGACGGTTACCAGCCGGTTCTTGCACACGCCGAGCGTTACATGTACATGGAATGGGGGGATTACGACCGCTTGCGGGAACACGGTGTCGTCTTTCAGCTCAACCTGATGTCGCTTGCGGGGACGTATGGCCAGCTTCCGTACGAGAAAGCACACCAGATGCTCGAGGATGACTACTACGAATATGTAGGTTCGGACTATCACCGGCGGAGTGTCTATGAACGGTCGCTCCACCACTTGAAACTGACAAAGAAAAGTTTGACAAAAGTGAAATTACTATTAGAGAACAACCAAGTTCTTTAAGGTTTTATTTGTGATAACATTGTTGTGGATGGCGCTGTAGTGATACAGCGCTATTTTTTTCTCCGGAACCATAGTGCTGAAGCAATACGAATATATCCTCCATTTGTGCAAAATGGTACTGTATTACTTCAGTATGCTTCCGCAAAATTGCGATATAGTCCCGTACTACTTCAGGTATATTCTCCGGATAAAAAACATGGTGCTGTATTGCTTCAGAATGGTTTCGCAGAATTGCAGGATGGTCTCGTATTGCTTCAGGAATATTTCTCAATATTGCGGAAGGTATTCGTACTTCTTCAGTACTATTTCGCAAATGTGTGGAAGGGTATTGAACGCGTTCAGTACCATGCTTCATCTCCGGGCTATGCACTTTACTCCGGTAAATGTATGTTTGCAAGGGGCAGGCAACCTGTTTTACCGGCATCAGGGAACAAATCATAAGCTGCAAGATGTGTTTGCTTCCCCATTTGTAGGTATTCCCGGCGTTTAAAATACACTTTTGTAGGTATTGCCGTCTTTTTGTGTAAATCCGAACTTTGCTTCCGATAATAATAAACATAAAACAAAAAGCGAAATGAAGAAAATTGGAATTTTTTTCGGTTCTTCCGGCGGAGTAACGGAAGGTGTTGCCAATCAGATAGCAGAAAAATTAGGTGTAGCTTCCGGCGACGTGCATAATGTTGCATCGGCATCCCCGGAAGACTTGGGCGGATACGAAGCAATATTGTTGGGCAGCTCGACATGGGGCTCCGGCGATTTGCAAGACGACTGGTACGACTTTCTGCCCAAGATTCAGAAGCTGGATTTGTCCGGCAAACTGGTCGCACTGTTCGGTTGCGGCGACGCAGCATCGTTCGGCGACACTTTCTGCGACGCAATCGGTACGATTTACAAGGATTTGCAAGGGACAGGCTGCAAGTTTATCGGGGCTGTCGATGCTTCGGATTATACATACGATGATTCCACCGCCGTAGAGGACGGGAAATTCGTGGGCTTAGTCCTGGACGAGATGAACGAAGACGACCGCACGCCGGGACGCATCGATGCTTGGGTTGAAATTTTGAAGAAAGAAGGTATTGAATAAACAACGGCGGAAGTAAAACACAGCGTGTTATGGCAATGGATGGTCGCGGCATACCCGGAGAGATAAAAGTTTTCCTCAACCACATTTATGAGTATAAAAAAGGTGTCAGGCATCTTGTTTTATGTACAATGAACAAGTGTTATGAGCACTTTGCGGTGGAGCGGTTGGAGAACCAGGGGATACATTATATCATACGTGAGGCGGGAAGCCAGACTGTCAATATATATTTCGGCCGTTCGGAGTGTCTTGCTGCAATCCGACTGATAGCAACCAAGCCCTTGAACCTTCTCAGTCCTGAAGAAGACTTCATATTGGGGGCATTGCTGGGTTACGACCTGCGGTTGCAATGCGAAAGGTTCTGCCGGAAGAAAAAGAAAGTATCCTTGCCTGCGGGCACGCTCGTGTAGTTGAGTTTTTCTCGTAGTTTGTTTCAGCGGGGCATTACTTGTAATGGTGGTAGTGTCCTGCTGATTCTGTATATGTACTTTTGAATAGTGAGTTCTTATTATTCCGCCGGCATCGGGCAGGCTAAACAGTGATGCCCATTTTCCTCATCAGGAAGCAAGCGTTCATGTTTTGCGCCACGCCTTCGCGGAGACGGTAGGAAAATGTCAGCTCATTGTTGCGGATGTCCGCTTCGAATCGGTAATTCTTAATCATCCCCGGGAATTCGCCCTCCAGCGTCCCCAAAACCAGGTCGTGCGTGGCTATGATGCCGCAGCTCCGCAGAGAAACCAGTTGCTTCATCAGGGCAATCGAACCGCGCTGTTTGTCGGCTGAGTTCGTCCCCTTCAGGATTTCGTCCAGGATTATGAACAACTGCTCGCCCCGCTGCAGGCGGTCTATAATCATTTTCAATCGTTTTAGTTCTGCAAAGAAATAAGATTCGTTCCCTGCAAGTGAATCTGATGTCCGCAGGCTGGTGACGAGATGCGCGGGGCAGACAGTAAGGCTTTCAGCACAAACCGGAACGCCCATGCACGCGAGCAGGAAATTCACCCCGACAGTGCGGAGGTATGTGCTTTTCCCAGCCATGTTTGCCCCGGTGATGATAAGGAACTGCGGGCAGTCGGGAATGTTTATGTCATTTTTCACGCACACGTCACGGTGCAACAGCGGATGCCCCAGCGCGGAGCCTTGCATCTGGAAATAGTGGTCTGCTATCGCAGGGTATGTGTAGCCGGGATGATTAAAGGCGAAATTACCCAACGAGTGGAAGGCATCCATCTCTGCCAATGCGCCAAGCCATCGCGGGAGGTCGTCGATATGGCGTTGCCGCCATTGTTCCAATGCCATAGCATGACGGATATCACGCAAGTAAAGTACATTAAGTATAATACCGGCAAGGCTGAAACGCTGATTCAGCGCGCCGATATGCCGGGAGAGTGTGCGGAGGGATTCCGATGCCTTACGTTCGCCGTTCCACAGCCGGCGGCGGATTTCCTGAAGCTCGGCAGCATTGAATTTGTTGTCTTCAACAGTGCGGATGAGGTCGGAATATGTGGACAGGGTGATGTCAATCTTGTCTGCTTGCGCGTGGAGCTTCCCGATATGCCCGGCACGTGCATACGCCACCGCAAGGGCGATGACTGTATAGATGCCAATCCACGATGATGCGACTAAACCTAACGTATTACCGGCAATCAACGCAATCCATCCTGCGGGGATTACCCAAAGTGCGGCACGCCACACACGGCTGTTCAGAAAAAAAGCAGGACTGCTGCCTGCCGTTATGCCGGAATTTTCGGTTTTCCCTAAATTCATTTTCCCCAAAGCATAGAAATGTTGGAAAAGTTCCGGGCATGAAGCCAGTTCCCGCACAGCTTCCTGCCGTAGCAGGATTGCGTCTTTCCGGTCGAGGGGGGATTTGAACCATGCAGCAAGCAGCTTGCACCCTTCGGAAGTCACGGTACGGTTGATGGATTGGAAAAGCGAGCGATCGCCAAACAAATCGAGGTCGAGGGCGAAGGAATGTTCAGGGTCGGATTCCCCGGAAGCACCGTAAAAGTCGCTGAAATCGTAGTCGATGCCTTTCAGCTCGCTTTGGTTCAATGACAACTTGGTTTCGGCATAGCTCCGTTTCCCGAACAACCGGTTGTGCACTACCATCAAAGCGGCAAACGGCGCGATGAATACAAGCGCAATCCCTGCCAATACCTCCCAACTTTGTTCGCGGGAAAGGTAAATCGCCACGGCAGCTCCCAGCACCAGCAGCAGGCGTATTGTGCCTATCCCGTGGATTTTCCGGTTTAAAACAGAAATCTCTTCTTGCAATGCGGCGCACTGCGTTTTGTAAAATCGAATAATGTCTTCCATTATGATACAAGTACGAAATAAGAAAAATAAAAAGGGAAACGGTAATCCCGCATATAATATGCATCGGATTACCGGGGGCAAAGTTAAAGGAATCTATGGGAAAATCCCTGAAAGTAATAATCAATCCAGACCTTTTTCGTGCAGCCAGTTGTACATTAAATCAGCCACCTCCAGATTGTTCAAATCCGACATCGGGAAATGCGTATTGCCATGTAATCCCGCTTCAGGCAGATGGATGACAGTCACATCCCCACCGTGTTCGTTCAGCATCTTTGCCCATTGACGCATCAAGCGCAATCGTGGTGTCCATTCGTAGATTTCAGGATATTCTTCAGTTTCAAGCAGGTTGTCGCCATAATACACCACAATCGGGATTTTTGTGTATTCCAAAAACGTTTCCATCGGCACTTCGATGCCTTCCGCTTTATTCGATAACGTCAGAATCTTGACTTCCTCGGGTGCCTGCCCTTCGGGGAACGGGATTCTGCCGCCCGGTTCGTATGTTACGATACCCTTGATGTTTTTTGTCTTGAGTAATGTATGCCACCCGACAGGTCCGCCTTGCGAATGAGTGACGAAAACGGCAGGTCCTATTTGGTCGAACAATGCCGCATAAGCATCAGAATATACGTCGAAGTCAATCGTACCGATGGTAGGTGTCATCTGGCGGAAGTATTGGTTCAAAGCTTCGGGGTCGCGGCTGAACTGCACGCCCTCGAAATAGTCGGGCCAGATACCTACGCGGAAACGGTTGAACCACACTTCTTCGTCAAAAGTCGGTGTTATGGTAACGGTTTCCGTGCTGCGTCCGGCATCACCGCGCCGGGGCTGGTCTACCAGATAAACAGGGAAACCTTTACGCAAAAAGATGTTTTGAAAACCCTCCCGCCCGTCGGGAGTCGTTTCCCATGTTTTGGAAAATTGCCCCAAGCCGTGGGCAAACACGAGCGGATATTTCCGAGCATCGACAGGCTTTTGGTAAAACACATAGGCATGGTCGCCGTGGTAAGTATGCCCCAAAGAATCTTTCAGTACTGTGCCGCCCACGGCAAAGCTCCCCTGTTCGGCAATCATCAGGACATTCTTGTCTTTTACGCCGCATCCGGCAAACAGCAATACGAGGCTGATGGTAAAAATCGATTTCTTCATGGTATTATGTTTTATGTATGTTTGATTCTCGCAAAGTCTCATCCAATTACGGGCAATATGTGCGGTGACTTCCGGAGACAAAAATAGAAAAATAGTCTGTACTTAGAAATTATATGCAACAATTTCTCCCCGGCGAAAGCCATCCACGGCCGCGGATGCCCCATTGCGACCCCGCGTTGCCCGATTCGCGGTCGCGGATGGCATTTTTCCGGTTCGCAAAGCCCAATCCACGGTCGCTGCGCACGCATATCGTAGCTTTTGGCAAAAAGTTTCACGTCAATGGTATTTTTTAAAATATTATATATACCTTTGAGGTCGTGAAACATCTCTTATGAAAAGAGGCACAAAACCGTTTTATTTGATTAAATAAACATGCAGAATTATACGCAAACTAAATAACTGAGACGAGGAGGCATCCTCTCTCTAATTAATAACAATTTAAACATAAATGTATATGAAGAAAATTTTTACTGTAGTGATTGCATTGTTCCCTCTGATAGCTTGGGGGCAAATCGAATTTAGTGACCTGTCGGACATGAGTGGAGAAGGCTATTCTTGGAATGCGGCAGAGAAAACATT
>CAYZTO010000040.1:0-2955 GCA_964481365.1 uncultured Parabacteroides sp.
TGCAATGCAGACAGCGCGACTTGACGCCAGTTGGCATTATCTGCAATGCAGACAGGGGATTTAGAAGCTGATTCGCATCGTAGCCCGGATTCCGTGCTTCTGTATGTTCGGGTTGTCGAGGTAATTCAGTCGCCATACATAGTCAAGGCGCAAAAACTTGAAGATGTTCTCGATTCCCACGCCCGCTTCCATGTAAGGCTCTTTGTTCATGGTCAATGAGCCTTCGGGGAAAGCATAAAGCCCTTCGCCGTTTATAGCCGGGTTGTTCTTGTCGGTCAGGTGCCCCCACAAACCACGGAAGGTGAAGACCTCGCGCCATTTCAGCTTTTTGATGAGTGGTATGCGGTTGAGGAGATTACCGTTAAGGTAGTAAGTAACGTCCCACGAGAGGTACTCGTCGTTCAGGAACTCCATCGCGTTCATGTTTGTATAAGCCTCCGGCTGGATGGTGTACGACAGGTTGGCATTCGGGAGGATGAGCAAGGGGTAGGGGACTTTGGACCATACCTTGCCGCCCTTCAGGATGATGTCGGTGTAGCCGAAAGCCGAGAACCAGAAGCGTTTCTGGATGCCGACATCGGTACGCTGGTAGTTGTAATCCGAACCGAGCACGTTTTTCCATGCCATTATGTGGCTGACGTTGAAAATCAGGGCGTCGAAGGTTATCGGGATACGGGTGTTGCGTGTCTGGTAGAATTTTTCGCCTTTGGCATAGCGGAAGTTAAGTTCCATTTCCGACATGTCGTAGTGGCCGAGCGGAGTTTGGGTTCCGTCGGCGTTAATCCGTTCAAACACTGCGTATGGCGTTGCGTATTCCCTTTTGTTGCGTATGGCTGCGCTGTACGAAATGCCGTTGTAATGCTCGCGGGTGTAGGTAAGCTCCGCTTTCCGTAGGTATGTGGCGCGGGTGTCGCGCTTGCGGCGGATGGATAGCAAGAAATTGTCCTTGCTGGTGTACATGTACTGCTGCCCGAGCTTGTTTATGTCGTACATGTATTCGAGGCGGAGGGAATGCACGGGGTATTCCTTCCTGTACTGTTTCCTGTCGATGAAAGAATATTCAACCAAGGCATCATACTTCATTTTCTGGTCGCGGAAGCCGTAGGCAGCGAACCCGTCGAGCGTCCATCTTTTGTGGAAAACCGGCGTGGTAGTCCCACCCACGCGGAGGCGTGCCCCTTCGATGGCGTTCCCGCTTATGGTTGTGTTCATGGGTCCGAACTCGAACTTGTTTTGCTCCTCATTCTTGATTACGGGCACATAACCGGACACTAAGACGGAAACTATCTTCTCCGTTGCGTAAAATATCGGGATGGAGCGGAGCTTTTGCATCATCTTGTCCACCGAATTGGGATTCCTCCGCTGCCCTTCCTTGGGCCTGTTATCTTCCCAGAACTTCTCCGTTTGCGAGTAGGCATTCTTCGCGCTGATAGACGGGGCGGATTGCTCGAAAATGGAAAGCTCGTGCGTGTTCGGGATGTCGAAAGAGTGGTTGCTGTATATTATGAGGCGTTGCGCATACATGCCCTTGCTCTTTTCGGTGAGCTTGAAATTGACTTGGATGTCGTCTTTGGTGATAATGCGCGTACCGTCCGGCTCGCGGCGGAAGGTTTGTTCTATGCTCATGTGGGAAACGAAGTTCAGGTTGATGTCTTTAGGCACATTCAGGTGTACGTGGCGGACAAAATACGTGGAATCGAGCGTGACGTACAGATGCCCCGTGAACCCGAACGACTCTGAGTTGAAAGGCGCGAACCCCAAGTCCATGCACTGTTGTCCTTCAATTTCAAGCGTGTCCAAAAGATAATATCTGTAAAAGGTAGGACCTATGGAGGACAGCGGGCTGACGAAACGTTGCAGGAAAAGCGGGATGTTGTTCTGGAATATGTCCACTTCCTTGAAAGCCTCGTCCAAGAACTGCTGGATGCCGTCGCGCGAGAAAATTTCGTCCACACCGGCGGATTTATGTCCCCTCACGAGGTGCTTCTCCGACTTCGGTTCCCGCCGGTAATAAACCGTTTCGAGATGTTCTCTTTCCGAGAGGGGCAGGATAGTAGTGCCTGCATCCAGCGTGTCAATGAAATCGACCAGGAAATCGAACCTGCCGGTCTTCCCGTCTTTGTGTTCTTTTGGCTGATACTCGTTCATGGCGAAAACCATCCTCTGGTATTTGTCATAACTGTAGTAATCATGGTTAAACGGGTCGTTGGCATCGCGCAATTCGATAACTTTCCTCACAAAATCGACGGCGGGGTTATTCCGCCTGCTGTAATGTTCATGTCCCGGCTTGACGACAACCTCGTTCAGCTCAATACCCGTCGGCGCGAGCTTGATATCTAAATTATTAGTGCGTCCCAGCTGTATTTGGATGTTTTTTGTAGTATAACCCAAGTAAGAAACTTCCAGTATTTTGGAAGAGTTCGAAGATGTAGTGAAAGAAAAAGTGCCGTCAATGTCGGTGGCAGCCCCTGTGGTTGTTTCCTTCAGTATAAGGGAAACGTATGGTAGAGCCTCCCCGGTTATGGAGTCCGTCACGGTTCCTTTTATCGTTGTTACGCTTTGCCCTAATGCTATTAGCGGCAAGGCGAGGAAACAAATAAAACAGAGAAACAATCTTTTTTTCATGCCTTCGAAAATACTGTTTAGATTATCGATGCGTAGGGTATTTAGTATTTGTATTAATGTATAGGGTGTTGGGACAGACGTTTGTCAGAGGAATTTCTTCTGCCATTCTTTGTAATAATCCGGCAGGTCTACCATCAACTCACCATTAGGGTCGATAAAAAGCTGGGTCGTTTCCCCTGAGGCGCACAATGTATTGTCCCGCTCGCGGTAGATGTCATATTTGTAATCGAGCCGTGCCCCCGGCTTGTATATATAGTGAGTATGTATTACAGCCATATCGTCCATACCAAGCGGGGCGAAATACCGGATGTGCATATCATAAACCGGAGC
>CAYZTO010000040.1:3055-11374 GCA_964481365.1 uncultured Parabacteroides sp.
ATGTATCCGGCTTGGGCTGATGCTAAGAAAGCTACCAAATCGGCGACTTCTTCCGGTTTCCCGAAACGTCCGGCGGGGATATTTTTTTTCAAAGCAGCTTCATCTAATCCGGCAACCATGTCTGTTTGGATAAAGCCGGGAGCGACAGCGTTCACGGTTACGTTCTTACGCGCTACTTCCTGAGCCAGGGCTTTGGTTGCAGCAATAATCCCGCCTTTTGCGGCAGAATAATTCGTTTGCCCCGCAGTGCCTTTCTCGCCGCTGACGCTTGCCATATTAACGATGCGCCCGTACTTGTGTATCAACATGGGTTGGAGTATGGGCTGCGTGACATTATAAAAACCACTGAGGGTGGTTCGCAATACGGCATCCCAATCTTCATCCGGCATGAAAACCATAAGGTTGTCCCGGCAGATACCGGCGTTATTTACCAATACTTCTATATATTCGTCTTGATGTGATTCTTGCCAACCTTCGATTGCCTTGCGTGTTTGTTCACGATTGGAAACATCGAAAGGAAGAAGTTCGCCTTCGCCTCCGTTGTCGCGTACCAAAGCAAGCGTTTTTTCAGCTTCAGTTTGGTTACTTACGTAATTGATAATTATATGATAACCTTTTTCTGCAAGCTTGAGGCAGACTGCCCGCCCTATTCCACGGCTGCCACCTGTTACTAATGCACATTTCATCGTTTTTGCTTTTTAATCTTTTAATATATTATTCCATATCCAATCTTTCCCCAGTACTTCCGCGCACGTGAGTAAAGATGTCATAGTGACTCCATGTATGCCATGTAAGATAATGTTTTGTCCTGTTAGCAGAAGGTTCGGTATGGGAGTCCGTGGAGACAAGAACGTCATTAACGGATTCCGGCAATCTTTCCTTACTCCGTATGCGGAACCGTCAGGGGTTCCCGTATAATCCCTGTAAGTAAGCGGCGTGCTGGTGTATTGTCCGGAAATCATGCTTTCAAGGCCGGGAATAATATTCTCCGCTAATTTGATGCATTCATTGGCAAGTTCTTTTTTCATCATTTCATAGTCATAACCCCGTTTCCCTACGTGTGTGTCGCTCCAAGCCTTGCATAGTTCCCAAGGCATTGGGGTCATCAAATCTATTTGTTTGACAAAATTGCCTTCGTCCGGCACACGGCAACTGATTATGATGCCGCCAACGGGAGAGTTTGTTTGATGAAAATCCCATACATTTGCTTGACGGTAAACGTAATGATTATGATTGAAATATGGAATAGTTTGCGGCTTTATACGGAGCGATACAGTGAACATTCCGAATGTATTTGCCAGTTTTGAAATACGATTCCGGTAAGTACGCTTCATCCGTTCGCTTTGTTTCACGAAGTTGCAAGTAATGGATGGATGCACATCGCTAATGAATAAATCTCCTTCAAAATGCTCTCCGTTCGAGCAAACCGCATACGCAATCCGACCATTTTTCTCTACTAACTCCGTTACTTTTGCCCGGCAAATGATTTCTCCTCCATAAGAACGCAGGTTGTCGGCGAGGGTATTAGCCAACATTGTCCCATCACCTTGCAAACGCCAGCTGCTTTCGATAAAACTGACGTTTCCATCCAGGAATGTAAGTAGTGGTAATGATTCGCGCCGTAATTCCATCTTGAGGGCAGTCCCGCTGAGAACATTGATTAGTTGGGAATCATGGAAAGTGCGTGCCAAATAATCGTAAGCATTCGTTTCCATCAGATTGGAAAGATAATTTGATATATCCCCTGCATGGGGATTGAACATGGAAAACTGCTGCTTCCCACAATTCTGTAACAAATCGACATAATGTGCCAAGGCTTGCCTTTCAGTCGGGAATTTTTCAGCTAAAGTTTCGAAGAATGCTTCAAATCCTTGTGCAAAAGGATAAGTTTGTTTGCCAATAGTTACATAATCGAAATAATCGTCTAATCTTTTCCAAGGAAGCTGGAGCAAATTCAAGTAACGGAAAGCTGCATGGAGGGCTTGCCCTTCGCAAAGGCCACCTACATAATGGAAACCTGTATCGAAAGTCATTCCATCCCGTTTGTAACTTTGCAAACAGCCTCCAATTTGTGTGCCTTGCTCCAAAAGAAGCACGCTTTTTCCTGCGCGAGCAAGAATATTGGAACACTCTAATCCTCCCAATCCACTACCTATGACGATTATATCGTATTTCATGCTAAACTGTTAAGCATCGAACCTTTGTAGTCCATATAAACCTTATTGGCATCATGAATTTTTGCCGTAACATTAAACCCGCCTTCTATTTTTTCCATGCTAATGGCAACATCTAATTCCCGACAAATGGAGGGGGATGCAATAGCTGTTAATCGGCATTGTTTGATGCTATTAATGTAAAGACGGCTGCCAACCCAAGTTTCTGCGCATTCCCGTATTAACTCAATGTTGCAGACTCCAGGGCAAACCGGATTCCCAGGGAAATGCCCTAAATAAACATCACATTCAGGCAAAAGTTCTACATGGAATAACACTTGCGTGCCTTCCTGATGCATATTTGTAAGTTTGTAATATTTCCCTTTGAGCAACATTCCTGTTTGTTAATCAGTAGATTTGACGAAAATTTTCATTTGGGTTTTAGCGACAAGTTCGTCTTCTATGAAAACCTCACTGCTCAAGATTGTTACCCCGGCAGCTTCGGCTTCCATTGTGATATTTGTATGCAACGTTTCCCCAATTTTAGGTCTACGAAAACATTGGAATTTCTTTATTTCTCCAATATAACCGACAGGAGGTTCGTTTGCACCCGCTGTTAAAGCCTTGTAACCTGCAAAAGCCGATGCTGATTGGGCAATATGCTCAATTATACCCGGCTCTGCAAGTCGTCTGTCTTCGTCGATGAAATAATTGTCAGGTTGGACGGTAAGCATAGTCTTTGCCCTATAGTCTACAACCTCAGTTAGTTCATCTATCATTAAAATGGGGTTGCGTTGCGGAATAAGACGTTTTATTTCAATCTTATTCATTTAGATAAATGAGACTCGATATAGTTATAGAGATCCTCAAATGTTTGAATGCCCCGCAAATCTGTCACAGGTATTTTAATCTTATATGTTTGTTGGATTATTGCAACCAAATCTACCAAACTGAGGCTATCCAAAGAAAGAGTTTCTTTTACATTGGCGTCTGGTGTGAAAGCACTGGCTTCTACTTCAAATTCTTCAGCCAATATGCCATTTACTTGTTCAATGATTTCATTTCGTGTCATGTCTTCTCTTTTTAAATACTGTTATGATTCTATATTTCTTACTATAAGAGTTGAATTGGTACCTCCAAAACCGAAAGAGTTTGAGAGGAACATATCAAAATGAGCTTCTCGTGTTTCGGGAATAATGTTTATACATGCAGTTTCATCATCGGGGTTTTCAAAATTAATGTTCCCGGCAATGAAATTGTTTTTCATCATTAACATGGAGTAGATAAGCTCGCTTGCTCCGGCCATCCACATCTCATGACCTGTTTGACTTTTGGTGGAAGTGACAGGAACTTTATAATCTCCAAAGATTTGTGCAATGGCTTGAGCTTCCCGGCCATCGCCTGCCTGAGTTGAAGTTGCATGTGCATTGATATAACCGATTTGTCGAGTGTTTATATCCCCATTTTTCAGACATAATTCCAAAGAACGGGCGGGTCCGGTGACATTTGGGGTAGAAATATGGTCGCCATTGCCGGAGAAACCCCAACTTACAATTTCGCCGAGTATGGGAGCTCCACGTTTTATGGCATTCTCATAGCTTTCTACTATTACCGTAGCTGCGCCTCCACTGGGGACTAAGCCATCCCTGTCCTTATCAAAAGGACGGCTAGCCTTTTCCGGTTCGTTTTCCCGGATTGAAAAAGCTTGTAACCCATCAAAAGTAGCGACTCCGTACATATTTGTTTCTTGGGCTCCACCACAGATGATGCAATCTTGTAATCCGTCGCGGATAAGCAAATAAGCTAATCCTATTGCATGTGAACCTGATGCGCAAGCACCTGATGCTGTCAGATTTATGCCCCGCAGTTTAAAAAGGCAGGCGAGATTCATCGTTATAGTTGAGTTCATAGACTGAAATATCGCACCACTTCCGCATGAAGATGTATCTTTAAACTCGCGAAATTTATCGAGACCATTCATGGTAGATTCTGCAGTAGAATCATTGCCGTAAAGAATACCAACCTCGTGTGTGTTTAAATAATCCTGGTCTAATTTCGCTTGTTCTAATGCAGAACGTGTTGCAACATATGCATATTGGGCTTCTTCCGGTAAAAATTGCCGTAAATTGCGTGCAAGGAACGGTTTTAAATCAGGATGGACGACATTGGCGCATAATGCAGAACGAAATCCTGCGTCCTTACGTTCTTGACTGAATATAATGCCACTTTTACCAGTGTAAAGCGAGTTACGTACTTCATCCAGTGTTTTTCCTAGGCATGACCATATTCCCATGCCTGTTATTACTACCTTTCTTTTCATATCATTATAGTTATGAATTATGGATGCTAGAAATCAAAATATTATTATAATATCTTCTGTTCCTCAGCTCTCAAAGTTCCTTTGTATAGCATCTCCTCCTTTTTGTAATGATTGGATGCAACGGTTTCCATTGGTTCAGTTCCTTCACGTTATACTCCAATTGCGGACCTGTTTCGGCCCATTTAAAACCATACTTGTTATATACGTGGATAAGACTATTGAAAAATAATGCGTTTACACCCAATCCTTGATAATCAGGGCGAACTGCAACAAGAAGCATTTCTACTTTATCTTCCCGCTTCCATTTCAACGCTCGAAGGAGATAAAACCATCCGAATGGTAAAAGTTTCCCTTTTGCTTTTTGCAATGCGTGAGACAAA
This sequence comes from uncultured Parabacteroides sp., assembly GCA_964481365.1. Classification (GTDB taxonomy): domain Bacteria; phylum Bacteroidota; class Bacteroidia; order Bacteroidales; family Tannerellaceae; genus Parabacteroides. Next base: position 7,909 of record CAYZTO010000040.1, read on the forward strand.
CTCCCCATTGTAATGGCAACTCCTATGACTTCTCCTTTATCGTTTTCAACAACCGGAACCATTTGCCAGTCCAATAGCGGGATGTAACGTTGCAAATACAAATCGATTTGCCTCTCGGAGAGTTCCGTGTAACCGAACAATGGTGCATAAGCCATATTTAACAGGTGGAATACTTTCCTGCCATAGTTGCGTTTCTTGACATCCTCTATAGTCAGTGTCTTTATATGCAACCCGAACATTTCTTCTGTCAGTTTGGCTACGCGGGAATATTTCTCAGGAAGTTCTTTTGGCACATTGATACATACCTGTACCCAATCTACTTCTTTTTTGTAGCCTAAAGTTTCCAGATGTTTCGGATAATAAGGGTAATTGTAAATGGTAATCATTGAACCCATTTGGTCGAAATCTTCCACCAGCATCCCTTCTTTGTCGAAATCAAAGATACCCATTGGTCCCTGGATGTGCTCCATCCCACGTTCTTTACCCCATTCCTCCACTGCTTTCAAAAGAGCGGACGATACTTGCAGGTCGTCCACAAATTCGATAAGTCCGAAGCGGACGTTTTTCGTATTCCACTTCTTATTTGCATGATGGTTTATAATTCCTGTTATGCGGCCAACAGTTTCTCCTTTTTCATTGTAAGCAATGAAAGGTTGAATGTCGGAAAATTCAAGTCCTGCATTCTTTTTCGGGTCGAAAGTCTCGCGGATATCTGACTCTAAATCGGGAACGTAGTATGGACAATTTGCGTACAAACTGCCCGGAAACTTTACGAAATCGTCCATTTCGTGCTTTGTTTCTACTTTCTTTACTTTAACTACTCCCATACTTATCCTTTCTTAAAAGCGGCACGAAGTTACAAGGATATTTCAAAGTTGCCAAAATTTGGATTGGATGATTGCCTTAATGGGATATGAATAATGCAATAGGGAACATTCTCCTCTATGTTTAATATGTCCGTATGAAATGTTCCCTATTGGTATATTCGGACGTGGACAGCAGCATCTGTTTTTTACAGTATGTGCCGTTTCTTCCACTCTTTTTCAGCTAAAACTGGTGCGTTATAAAATACGTGCAAGCCCTTTCAAATCATCTGCACCGAGCAAATCAACCCCTTCACGGAGGAAAAGCTGCTTGAAGGTTTCAGTGTCAGGCGCACCCCACCATCGGAATAATTTCCCTTCGGAGTGTACTCCTTGTATAAGCTCACGCATACGTTTTAATTCGTTGGTTGGCATTTCTTCTTTGCCATCCCAAGAAAAAACGTCGGCATAATTGTCGCTTACCACCGGCATCAGGTCCGTAGGGATGTTTTTCCCGATTTCAGATAGTTTCCCATCCAAGAAAGCTGCGCGGGTTGTTTCATTCGGGAGAGTCTGCATGGGTCTGTCTCCAGAGATAAACATCAGGATAGGTCCTTCTTTATATTCCCCATTTTCCAAACGGCAGAAATATTCTTTGTATGGTTCTATTTGTTCTTTTAACAGACGGTAGATATCTTCGCCCTGTTCCTTGAAATCGAGCATAAGGTAAAAGGGACGGTCGCTTCCATCATGTACTTTTCCTCCATTAGCGCGGATTCGTTGCACAAGCGGTTCGAGGTACAAGTTCCGGAACGCGATTGCTGCGTCCGCAGCAGGTTTTTCGTGGGAAACATACAGTTCACCATTGATATCCCACAGGTCTGCCTCAACACAGTTAAAACCCAAATCAAGTGCGTCGAAGAGAGGCCGTTCGCGCCAGTAATCGTTGTGGGAAAATGCGTTGTAGTGCAGGTTCCCGCTTTTATCCTTTGCAGTGGGAAGTTTCAGAAGCCGGCTTATCTTCCAAAACACATCGGTGTTTTCGTATATGCCTGTAAAATTTTCTGCACCCGGACCGAAAGCATATACAGGAACCATCACGCCGCTGTGGTCGCCTGTCGAGAATTTGCAAACGATGCGTCCTTCGTCCAAATCTCCGCCCACAAGGGTCAGTCCACCAGTTTCATGGTCGGCAGTGATGACTACAAGCGTTTCGCCGTCGCGTTCAGCCCATTCGAGGACACGTCCGACAGTGCGGTCGAAGTCGTGCGTTTCCTGCATCAGCAAATCGAGGTCGTTGAAGTGCCCGTAATCATCCAACTGGGAGCCTTCTATCATCATGAAGAATCCATTCGGGTTCGCGTTCAGCAAATCCATTCCTTTTATAGAAGCGAATGCCAGCAAGTCGCCCCGTTCCTTGGGAAGGGGAGTATCTACCGTGTCTGTTATGCAGAAAACCTTGCCGTTATTTATGGATTCAAGTTCCTCGCGGCTCCGTGGAGTCTGGTAACCTGCGGCGCGCAGTTCGTCGAGTATGTTCCGGCCGTCAGTCCGATGCTCGAAAAGTTTGGAACCTCCGCCGAAAACGAAATCGGCCTTGCAATCCACATAGTCAGCCACTATTTCCTCTTCCTTGTCTCGGTCTGAATTATGGCAGCAAAAATCTGCAGGGGTTGCATCCCAAAGGCGGCAGGTAACAGCCAAACCTGCAGATAATCCCTTCCGTTTCGCCAGAGAAATCAACGATTCCAAAGGTTTTCCCTCCGGGTCTACGCCCACAGCATGGTAATTAGTTTTGTAGCCGGTCGCAAGAGCCGTGCCACCTGCCCCCGAATCAGTGATGAGGCGGTTTGCGCAATAAGTTTTTGACAGCCCGGTATAAGGACAGTTCTCCAACCACAGCTTGCCGTGGTTTGCGGTCCACGCAGAGTAGACGTGCATCAGGCTCATGCCGTCGCCAATCATCAGGATTACATTTTTCACGCGCGTCCCTTGCGGGGAAACGATTTTCTTCACTTCATAAGGAGTTTCCATCACATACGTCTGTTCCTTGTCTCGTCGTTCTTGTGCTTGCGCGTAAGAAAGCAATATTGCCGGCATAAAAGCCATGCAAAGGAATAAATTCAAAAAGCGTTTCATCTTTACGGTTTTATTTTGTTTGTTTTTTCGTTTTCAGAAGCCGTAGCGGTTTTGTCCGGTGCGGGCAAAGGTCTTAAAATATTGGAAAAATGAAGTTGCAAACACGTGAAAAAATGTCGGGAAGAGGGATGGACGGCATTTCCCGGTGTTATGCAAATGTTTTTTCCAGTTTGCGAGCGTGCAAAGAGGCTTTGTAGGTGTACGGAAGGCGTTTTCGGGTCAGAAACTCCCTTTTGTAGGTGTACGGAAGGCATTTTCGGGTCAGAAACACCCTTTTGAAGGTGTACGGAAGGCATTTTCAGGTCAGAAACTCCCTTTCGTAGGTGTACGGAAGGCGTTTTCAGGTCAGAATCTCCCTTTCGTAGGTGTACGAAAGGCATTTTCGGGTCAGAAACACCCTTTCGTAGGTATACGGAAGGCGTTTTCGGGTCAGAAACTCCCTTTTGAAGAATTACAGAGCCTGCTTTCAATGCGCGAACCCCTATTTTTTGCCGTAGGGATACAGGCGGGAATGCTTCGGCAAA
>CAYZTO010000040.1:11474-18261 GCA_964481365.1 uncultured Parabacteroides sp.
ATGCGCGAACCCCTATTTTTTGCCGTAGGGATACAGGCGGGAATGCTTCGGCAAAAGATTTCCGCAGTATTGTGGCGTGTTTCTCTTCGCTCCTCTATGCCTGATGCTTGTATCGATTATCGCGGACAGAATCTAAAAATGTTGATGAATGAAACTCGGAGGAATCTAACCGTATCTTTCACCTATCGGTTCGGTGGCTATGTAGAAAAGAAACACAAAGGAGTTGATTCCTCGCGTTTCGGTCATTGAAAAAGCCGGTGCATACTGTGCCGGGATACACGGGAAATCTGTACCTTTGCCATCTGAAAATACAGAACACAAGCAATGGAAAAGCATTTTAAAAGAACACTGATAACAACCGCTCTGCCGTATGCGAACGGACCGGTACATATCGGACATCTTGCCGGGGTGTATGTTCCGGCTGATATTTATGCACGTTACCTCCGACTGAAGGGTGAAGAGGTTTTGATGATTGGTGGCTCTGACGAGCATGGTGTACCTATTACTTTGCGCGCCAAAAAAGAAGGGGTGACTCCGCAAGACATCGTTGATCGCTACCATAATATAATCAAGAAGTCGTTTGAAGATTTTGGTATATCGTTCGATATATATTCACGGACTACCTCGGCAATACATCACCAGATGGCATCTGATTTTTTCCGCACATTATATGACAAGGGAGAGTTTATAGAAAAAACAAGTGAGCAATACTACGATGAAGAAGCTAAGCAATTCCTTGCCGACCGTTATATCACCGGTACTTGCCCGCATTGCGGGAATGAAAAGGCGTATGGTGACCAGTGTGAAGCGTGTGGAACGTCACTGAGCCCTACGGAATTGATAAATCCGAAGTCTGCAATCAGTGGAAGCAAACCTGTAATGCGTGAGACGAAACACTGGTATCTGCCGCTCGATAAATGGGAACCTTTCCTCCGCCATTGGATACTTGATGAGCATAAAGAATGGAAACCTAACGTTTATGGACAATGTAAGAGCTGGCTCGATATGGGATTGCAGCCTCGTGCAGTGAGTCGCGATTTGGATTGGGGTATTCCTGTTCCTGTGGAGGGTGCCGAAGGGAAAGTTTTGTATGTATGGTTCGATGCTCCGATAGGTTACATATCTAATACTAAGGAATTGCTTCCTGATAGCTGGGAGAAATGGTGGAAAGACCCGGAAACTAAGATGATACATTTTATAGGGAAAGATAATATCGTGTTCCATTGCATTGTTTTTCCGGCAATGTTGAAGGCTGAAGGTTCTTACAATCTCCCAGAAAACGTTCCTGCTAATGAATTCCTTAATCTGGAAGGAAATAAGATATCGACATCACAGAATTGGGCTGTTTGGCTCAATGAATATCTGGAAGATTTGCCCGGAAAACAGGATGTGTTGCGTTATGTCTTGACTGCCAATGCGCCCGAAACCAAAGACAATGACTTTACGTGGAAAGATTTCCAGGCACGTAATAATAACGAGCTGGTTGCCATTCTGGGCAATTTCGTAAACCGTGCAATGGTACTGACGGAGAAATATTTTGAAGGGAGAGTCCCTGCTGCCGGTGATTTGACAGATTATGACCGCCAAACACTTGAGGATTTTAAAAACGTGAAGGCCAACGTTGAACGTTTGCTGGATACTTTCCATTTCCGGGATGCACAGAGGGAAGCGATGAATCTTGCCCGCATAGGGAACAAGTATCTTGCCGATATGGAACCTTGGAAACTTGCGAAAACGGACATGGCGAGGGTAGCCACAATAATGAATGTAGCCCTGCAGCTTACGGCAAACTTGGCGATTGTTTTTGAGCCGTTCTTGCCGTTCAGCATGAAGAAGTTGAATAAGATGCTGAATATAGAACCCTTGGATTGGAGTCGATTGGGTTCTACCGATTTGTTGGTGGACGGGCATCAATTAGGCAAGTCCGAGCTGCTGTTTGAAAAGATAGACGACAGTGTTATTGAAACGCAAGTGCAGAAGCTTTTGGATACGAAAAAAGCCAATGAGATAGCTAATCGTAAGGCTAAGCCTATACGGGAAAACATCTCTTATGATGATTTTGCGAAGCTGGACATACGTGTTGGCACTATTCTGGAATGTACAAAGGTTCCGAAAGCAGATAAACTCCTGCAATTCCGTATTGATGATGGTTTGGAGAAACGGACGATAGTTTCGGGTATAGCTGCACATTATAAGCCGGAAGATTTGATAGGCAAGCAAGTTTGTTTCGTGGCAAATCTCGCTCCCCGCAAGTTGAAGGGCATAGTTTCTGAAGGGATGATACTCTCGGCTGAGGACTTCGATGGTAGTCTTGCGGTTGTTTTACCTGATAAAGCCGTAAAGCCGGGTAGTGAAGTGAAGTAATTAATGGCGAAAGACGATTGGCAATAAATAGCATGGATAATACAGATAATAAAAAGGCAGACGGTAATTGTCAGTTGTCGATGGTTGATTTGCATCGCCAATATTTGCATATTCGCCAAGATATAGACAATGCGATACAAGATGTCCTCGATAATGCAGAGTTCATCAATGGATTGCAAGTACAAGAGTTTTCTTCCCGCTTTGCAGATTACTTGGATGTCCCGTATGTGGTTCCATGCGGAAACGGCACGGATGCGTTGCAAATAGCATTGATGGCATTGGATTTGCGTCCGGGAGATGAAGTCATAGTCCCGGCTTTCTCCTTCGTGTCGGCAGCTGAAGTCGTCGCATTGTTAGGATTGATACCGGTATGGGTGGATGTCTCCTATGATACGTTCAATATAGATTCTTCGTTGATTGAGGGGGCAATGTCGAGCCGTACCAAAGCAATAGTAGCGGTACATTTGTTCGGGCAAAGCTGCGATATGGAACCTATTCTCCGCATAGCCTCCCAGAATGGTTTGTATGTGATAGAAGATAATGCCCAGTCCGTTGGTGCGGTTTATACCTTCCATGACGGGACGCAGAAGAAGACGGGAACTATGGGTCATATAGGTACAACGTCGTTTTTCCCCTCCAAACCTTTGGCTTGTTTTGGAGATGGGGGGGCTATGATGACCTCTGATTCCTACTTGGCAGGTCGTCTGAAGATGATAGCCTCTCATGGACAGAAGGTCAAGTATAATCATGAAATTATAGGATGCAATTCCCGCCTGGATACGTTGCAAGCTGCGGTTCTTAATGCGAAATTTCCATATCTGGAAGAATTCAATGAAGCCCGCCGCCGTGTGGCTGCATGTTATGACGATGCCCTGAGGGACAGCAACATCTGGGCTATACCTGTTCGTAAACCTTATTCGACGCACGTCTATCACCAATATACCTTGAGAGTAAAAGACGGCAAGCGCGATGACTTGCAGCATTATTTGAAAGGTCAGGGGATTCCTTCGATGGTCTATTATCCGGTTCCGTTGCAGAATCAGGAGGCTTTTTACGGTATTGCACGGAAGGGGAGCACCCTTACGGTTGCCAGCCAGTTGGTGAATGAGGTATTGTCTATTCCTATTCATTCGGAGATGACTGACAGCGAGGTCGATTTTATAACAGGGAAATTGATGGAGTATAACCACTAATGTATAACAATTCTGAAGAATCCGCGCAAGATAAGAAGATACGCTTTGCCGTCATTGGCTGCGGCCATATAGGGAAGCGCCATGCCGAGATGATAACCCGCGAGCCCGGGGCGGAACTGGCGGCACTTTGTGACATCCGCCCCAAGGAAGAACTGGGCATCGAGGCATACCAGGTTCCCTTCTTCCCTTCTATGGAAGACCTGCTCCAATCCGATGTTACCTTTGACGTGGTTTCCGTATGCACTCCGAACGGTCTCCACGCTTCTATGGCGATTCGTTGCATGGAATCGGGGCATCATGTTGTCATTGAAAAACCTATGGCACTGACGAAAGCAGATGCCGAGAGTGTCATTTTCGCTTCCTTGAGATATAACAGGCAGGCATTTTGCGTGATGCAGAACCGCTGTTCCCCTCCCTCGGTATGGATTAAGGGGATGCTGGAATCCGGCAGGCTCGGGAAGGTTTACATGGTGCAGCTGGATTGTTTCTGGAACCGTGACGGGCGTTACTACAAGCCCGGCGGATGGCACGGCACAAAAGAAATGGACGGCGGGACGCTCTTCACGCAGTTCTCGCATTTCATCGATATAATGTATTGGCTCTTCGGGGACATAACCAATATCCACGCGAGGGTTGCCGACTTCTGCCACGGGAGTTTGACAGACTTCGAGGATTCGGGGATGGTGTCGTTCGATTTCGTTGGAGGCGGGATGGGCTGCCTCAACTTCTCCACGGCTGTCTGGGACAGTAACATGGAGAGCAGCCTACTCGTCGTGGCTGAAAAAGGAAGCGTCAAGATAGGAGGGCAATACATGAATGAAGTCCGGTATTGCCATGTGAAGGATTATGAGATGCCACAGCTTCCGCCGACGAACCCCGGTAACGACTACGGACCATATAAAGGCTCGGCGCAGAACCATAACTTCGTCATCCGGAATGTGGTGGAAGTCCTCGGGGGCGGCAATAAGGGGGTGATAGCAACAAATGTCCTCGAGGGGATGAAAGTTGTGGACATTATATGCCGTATTTACGAAGCTGTGCGGCAATAAGGCGTCCATGTCAAATCCAAATAGCATCCGGATGCCTTCCCCTACACTCAAACAATCTGCAGCCAAGGGTCTCTTCTGGGGACTTATAAACAACGGGACACAGCAGGCGCTCAATTTGTTGTTCGGTATATTCCTTGCACGTCTGCTGACGCCGGCGGACTACGGTATGGTGGGTATGTTGAGTGTTTTTTCGTTCATTGCAGCATCGATACAGGAAAGCGGCTTCACTGCCGCGCTTGCCAACCGCAAGGAAGTAAGCCACCGCGACTACAACGCGGTTTTTTGGTTTAGCACAAGTATCAGTTTTTGCCTCTACTGGCTCCTGTTCCTTTCAGCCCCGCTCATTGCAAGGTTCTACCACAATCCGGAGCTTGTGCCATTGGCACGTTATTCATTTGCCGGATTCTTTATAGCAGGATTGGGGATAGTTCCCGGGGCTTATTTGTTCCGGTCGCTTCAGGTGAGGCAAAAGGCTGTGGGCACAATACTCGCGCTGGCGTGTTCGGGGACTGCCGGAATCATCTTGGCGTATAATGGATATTCGTACTGGGGCATTGCCACGCAAAACATAGTTTATAGCACGGTGCTGACACTCTTCCTTTGGTGCTCTTGCCCTTGGAGACCATCTTTCAAGATAGACTTTTCGCCGCTCAGGGGGATGTTGGCATTCGGGAGCAAGCTATTATTGACGAACATATTCACCCATGTGAACAACAACCTCTTCTCAATCATACTCGGGCGTTTCTACACCGAGCGCGAAGTGGGTGAGTTCAACCAAGCGAACAAGTGGAACTACATGGGTCACTCTTTGATAACAGGTATGATAAGCAGCGTGGCGCAACCTTTGTTTGTGAAAGTATCGGAGGAACCACTGAGGCAGTGCCATGTGTTCAGGAAGATGCTGCGGTTCACCGCGTTCATGTCGTTTCCGGCTATGTTCGGGTTGTCTTTTGTCGCTCCAGAGCTGATAACGATAGCGATTACCGACAAATGGCTTCCCAGTGCCCGGATATTGCAGCTTCTCGCCATCAGCGGGGCTTTTCTACCCATAGGCTCGCTTTATTGCAGCATGTTGATAAGCAAGGGGAAATCGGACATATATTTTGGCGGCACCTTTTCGCTCGGGGTGCTCCAGCTCATAGCCATGCTTACCTCTTATCCTTACGGGATACACGTGATGGTAAGTGTTTTCGTTGCCATAAACATCCTGTGGCAGCTGGTGTGGCATCATTTCGTGCGCCGCGAAACCGGGCTGCGCCTTGCAGAGGCATTGAAAGACATTACGCCGTTTGCCGCAGCCTCGGCATTTGCCGTTGCCGTGTCTTACTGGGCTACTCAGGGGCTGGAGAACATCTACCTTTTGCTTGCCGGGAAAATTGCGGTGGCGGCGGCAACCTATGTTTTAATAATGTGGCTTGGAAAGTCGGTAACATTCCGCGAGTGCATAGGCTACTTGCTCCGGAAGAAGGCAGACTAAGCCAAGGGCATACGCCCAAAAGTTTTTTTACATCATGCAGAAAGTAAGGAAAAAGAAATTTTACGTCGTTTGGAAGGGCAGGAACCCCGGCATATATGATAATTGGCAGGACTGCAAGTTGCAAGTGGACGGGCAGGAAGGCGCGAAGTACAAGTCGTTTGAAACGAGGGATGCCGCCGACGAAGCATTTGCCCGCAGCTATGAACATTACCTTCGGAAAGCCCCGGCGGAGCAGCGGAGGCCCCGTTGGGAAGCTGCCGCACCTGTCGGGCAACCAATATTGGAGAGCTTGGCGGTCGATGCCGCTTGCAGCGGGAACCCGGGAGACATGGAATACCGTGGGGTTTACACTGCCACGGGTCAGGAGATATTCCACATAGGGCCGCTCCGCGAGGGCACGAACAATGTGGGCGAATTCCTTGCCATTGTCCACGGTCTCGCGCTCCTGAAGCAGAAGGGAAGTGCCCTTCCCATCTACTCCGACAGCCGTAACGCCATCTTGTGGGTTCAGAAGAAGAAGTGCAAGACACTGCTGGAACGGACGGAAGCCAACGCTGCCATCTTCGACCTTATAGAGCGTGCGGAAAGATGGCTTGCCGGCAATTCCTACGACACGCAGGTGCTGAAGTGGGAAACTTCCGAGTGGGGAGAAATCCCGGCAGACTTCGGAAGGAAGTAGTGCGGTAGTTCCGGAAGTTCTGCGG
>CAYZTO010000041.1:0-17978 GCA_964481365.1 uncultured Parabacteroides sp.
TTTTTGATTTTGTTTTCGAATTGTTTAGCACACCCCTCCCTTGCTAAACATTTGCCGGATTTTTCCCATCCCTTAAGTGCTCGTTTTCAAAAAGTTTGCATACCTTTGCCGCGCCTGCCCCTCTATTATTAAATGAGGGGCGTTTTTATTTTGCTAAACAGGCAGGGTGGAATGCCGGGATGGGGGAAGAAGGACTATATTTCCGTTGATAAGCAGGTTTTGCCAGCTTGCCACAACATCATAATTAGGAATGATTATCTAACCATATCATTGATACTGTCAGTCACAGTTTTAAGTAAAAATCTTTTACCAATGCCCTGAATTCATCGGTAAACTGATGATCTGCATTCTTTATAAAAAGCGTGTCCGATGTAGGGTTGCCGCAATCTTCTACGGAAAAATCAACAAGCAAACGTATTGGAGAATTGTTGTAAATGGATGAAACAGCAGTTTCGTGATATAAAAAAAGAGAGCAACTATGTGCAGTCTGTATTAGTGATTCGCGTTGCTCAAATGGCAAGATTAAGGATAGATGACCATTAGGGGAAAGCAATTTGCGGCTTCCGTTCAGAAGGTCATGGAGTGAAAGTGTGGCAGTATGCCGGGCAATGTTTCTTTGTTGGTCCGGACATTCAGATAATGTAGAATAGTATGGAGGATTTGATACGATAAGATCGTAGGTTAATGGTCTTTCGGAAAGTTTCTGCAAAGATTCGAGCCAAACATGAATCCGTTCGGCGAAAGGTGAAGCTTTTATGTTGATGCCGGTTTGGGTTATGGCTCCTTCGTCGATATCGATGGCATCAATAGATGCCGGGCAACGTTGTGCCAACATTAAGGCTATCAATCCACTTCCACATCCCACGTCTAGTATCCGTTTGGCATTCATGCATTTTGTCCATGCACCCAGCAGAGTGCCGTCGGTTCCCACTTTCATGGCGCAAAGGTCATGCCTAACGGTAAACTGTTTGAATTGAAAATATGGATTGGACATGAAATTCTTGATTGTAAGAGTAACAAAGGTACATAGAAATGTATGAATAATTTGTACCTTTGGCACGTTTTTATTTTATCGTACGTGTAGAATGAAGTACAAAAAAAGACTATTAAGTCCTGTGGCTTTTAGAGCGGATGAATCTGTCGGCATGGTGATGCCTATTATGTCTGATTGTGATGCGGATGAAGATTTTTCCTCCGGGATTGAAAAAATAGGCGGTGATATACCAATACTTCCCCTTCGCAATATGGTGTTGTTTCCCGGAGTTGCTATGCCTGTAATTGTTGGAAGGCTCAAATCGATGCGTCTTGTTAAAGATGCCATTCATTCAAAACAATTGGTTGGTGTAGTTTGCCAGAAAGAAATGGATACAGAGGAGCCGGGTGAAGAAGATTTGTATACCACCGGTGTTATTGCCGAAATCATACGTGTCCTTGAAATGCCGGACGGTTCCACGACCGCTATTATCCAAGGTAAGAAGCGATTTGCACTTGATGGAATAGTGAGCACCGAGCCGTATTTGCTTGGGCGCGTTACATTGTTGGAAGATGTACTTCCGGAAAAGAGCGATAGAGAGTTCTCTGCTTTGCTATCCAATGTGAAAGACCTTACTATAAAAATGTTGCGTGCCAGCAATGAGCCGATTGTACAAGAATTGGTCTTTTCTATCCGCAATAACAGGAATGCGTTGTATTTGATTAACTTTTCATGCGCGAATCTGATGACTAGTGCGGCAGAAAAGCAGCAATTACTCCTCATAAACGATTTAAAAGGGCGTGCATTTCGTCTTCTTGCAATTCTTAACAGGGAATATCAATTGATGGAACTTAAGGCTGCAATACAAATGAAGACACAAGAAGACTTGGACAAGCAGCAGAAAGAGTACTTTCTTCAACAACAGATTAAAACTATCCAGGAAGAACTTGGGGGGAATATCAATGAGCAGGAAATGGAAGAAATGCGGGATAAAGCTGCACATAAAAAGTGGTCTGCTGCAGTAGCAGAGACTTTTGAAAAAGAATTACGGAAGTTGGAGCGACTTCATCCGCAATCTCCGGACTATTCAGTGCAGATGCAATATGTGCAAACAATTCTTTCTTTGCCGTGGGACACTTATAGTAAAGATAATTTCAGTCTATCACATGCGCAAAAGGTTCTTGACCGTGACCATTACGGATTAGAAAAAGTGAAAGAGCGCATTATTGAGCACTTGGCAGTATTGAAATTGAAAGGCGACATGAAATCGCCCATTATATGCCTATACGGACCTCCTGGAGTGGGTAAAACTTCCCTTGGACGTTCTATAGCTAAAGCCCTTGGGCGCAAATATGTTCGAATGTCATTAGGAGGTTTGCACGATGAAGCTGAGATACGCGGACATCGTCGCACATACATAGGTTCCATGTGTGGCAGGATATTGCAGAACCTCCAGAAGGCAGGAACTTCAAATCCGGTTTTCGTTCTGGATGAGATTGACAAGATATCATCAGAGTTTAAAGGAGATCCATCGGCTGCGTTGTTGGAAGTTTTGGATCCGGAGCAGAACAATGCTTTCCACGATAATTACCTTGATATCGATTATGACCTGAGCAAAGTCATGTTTATTGCTACAGCGAATACATTGAACACAATATCGCAGCCACTCCTTGACCGTATGGAGCTGATATCCGTAAGTGGTTATATACAGGAAGAAAAAGTTGAGATTGCAGCCCGTCATTTAGTTCCTAAGGAGTTAGAAGCGCATGGAATGCAGAAGAAGTCGGTAAGATTTCCTAAAAAAACGCTTGAAACCATCATCGATTCCTATACTCGCGAAAGCGGTGTTCGCGAATTAGACAAGAAGATAGCCAAAGTCATCCGCAAAGTAGCACGTGAAGTGGCTGAAGACAAAGTCGTCGGTCCTGTACAGATTAAACCAGATGAATTGAAGAATTACCTCGGAGGTGTGGAATATACACGAGACAAGTATGAGGGGAATCGTTATGCAGGTGTGGTTACAGGACTGGCATGGACTGCTGTTGGAGGAGAAATACTGTTTGTGGAATCAAGTTTGAGCAGGGGAAAAGAGGGTAAATTGACACTAACCGGCAACTTAGGAGATGTTATGAAAGAATCTGCAATCCTTGCTTTAGAATATGTTCATGCCCACGCATCCCTTTTTGGTATAGATGAAGAGTTATTTCGTTCTTGGAATGTCCATATACATGTTCCTGAGGGGGCGATACCGAAAGATGGTCCTAGTGCAGGCATCACTATGGTAACATCGCTTGTATCCACTTTCACACAACGTAAAGTCAGGAGCAATCTTGCTATGACAGGTGAAATTACTTTGCGTGGACGAGTTTTGCCCGTAGGTGGCATAAAGGAAAAGATTTTGGCAGCTAAAAGGGTTGGTATCACAGACATAATTTTATGTGCAGAAAATCGGAAAGATATTGATGAGATAAGTGCTGAGTACCTGAAAGGACTTACATTCCATTATGTAGAAGATATAAAACAGGTGGTGGACTTCGCATTGCTTAACGAGAAAGTAGAGAATCCTATCTTCTAAGCGTAGGGGCTATGATTTTCTATTATTCTGCCACAGGAAACTCGGAGTATGTCGCCAACATCCTTTCGCATCAGTTGGAAGGCGAGCAACTTTGTTCGATTAAGGATGAAATGCTCGTTAGAACAGACAATACTTTCTTTCTTCGCAGAGAAAGGTTTATTGTTTTTGTTTTTCCTGTACACAGTTGGGGACCTGCACTTCCTGTCATAGCATTCCTGCACTATTGGAAGCCTGAAGGATATAATGGACAGCCGGTATATGCGGTTTGCACCTGTGGTGATGATTGCGGGCATGCCGGAATCATATTTGGAAAAGAACTAAAGCGTAGCGGACTTCCCCTCGCCGGATATTTCTCCGTACAAATGCCCAATACATATATCCTACTGCCCGGTTTCGATGTAGATTCGCTTAAGGTACAGCAGGGGAAAGTGTATATGGCAGGTAAACGGGTAAAGGAAATAGCAGATGTGATACTCGGCAGGAGAACATCGTCCGAGCTTTACGTGGCGGGACGTTTTGCATGGCTGAAAACTTTCATTGTCTATCCCTTGTTTCGCATTTGGGTAATGCGTACACCAAAATTCCGTTCGACAGATGCCTGTGTAGGTTGCAAACTTTGCATTCACGCCTGTCCTACAGGTACAATACGGATGGAAGGAAACCGTCCGGTATGGAAAGGGAGGGATTGCGTGCAATGTCTTGCCTGCATACACTGGTGTCCGGTCCGTGCTATCGAGTATGGAAAGGAGACGGAACATAAAGGGAGGTATTTCTTCTCGCTTAATAAGATTTTCAATACAACAGTTAATAGATAAAGACATGAAAAAGCTGATTTTTACTTTGGCAACCGCATTATTCATGACAAGCTGCCAACAGAAACCCGAAAGTTACGTAGTGGAAGGCTCCATTGAAGGTGTGACCGATGGGATAATCTATTTAAAATCCTTCCGCAATAAAATGTTTTTCACTGAAGACTCTGCCGAAATCAAAAATGGAAGTTTTTGTTTTGAAGGAACTGTGCAACAACCCCTCCTTTACGGATTACAGACCGGTGCAATGAGATATCCGGCGCAATTCTTCCTTGAAAACACGCACATGAAAGTATCCATCAATGCTGATGGTGAATTAACCGAGGTGCTCAACTCTCCTGAGAATGCAATTTTCCAAAGCAATGCCCCGATAGCGGTGCAAGAAGGTTTTAATATCGACAGCCTTGTGACCAAGTATCCGGCATCGCCTTCTGTGGCTTATTTCCTTTACCGTTACTTCACTTACCAGCTTCCGTTGGACAGTTTAAAGGCGACGCGTGGCAAACTCAGTGCATCATTGGCTGATTGTCCTTACGTGCAGGAGCTTGACGGGATAATCCTGAAATTAGAAAAGGTGCAAGTGGGTCAGGTCGCGCCTGATTTTACTCTTCCGGACACAGCCGGGGTGAATGTTTCGCTGTCTGATTTCCGGGGAAAGTATGTGCTCGTGGATTTTTGGGCATCATGGTGTCCGTATTGCCGGAAAGAGAACCCTTCAATCGTGGATGCTTTCCGGAAGTACAAGGATAAAAACTTTACGGTTCTCGGTGTTTCCCTCGACAGGGACAAAGGCAACTGGTTGGATGCAATTGAAAAGGATAACCTTACATGGACGCACGTTTCAGACCTGAAACATTGGGATGCAGAGGTTCCTGCCCTCTATGGAGTGCGCGGTATTCCTTCGAATGTGTTGCTCGACCCCGAAGGCATGATAATTGCCCGCGATATACACGAAGCAGAGCTACATGCAAAGTTGGCTGAAATCCTGAAATAGCAACCGGGAACCATGTTCCTGCCGCATACAATACAGGAGTTTCCGATGCTGTACAGGTCGGCAGGCAGGAATTTGAAGTAAGGACGAAAACAGCCCGGCAAGGGGGAAGAAAAGCCGAAAATCAAATAATGCATGGTTGTATTTTCCTATCTTTGCCGGCTGAAACGAAGAACTATATACTAATCATAAATAACGAAATAATGGCAAAAGAGCTGAAAGAACTGACTTCGAGAAGTGAAAACTATTCACAGTGGTATCAGGACTTGGTTATCAAGGCAGACCTTGCCGAAAACTCTGCCGTGCGCGGATGCATGGTTATCAAGCCTTATGGATATGCAATCTGGGAGAAGATGCAACGTATCTTGGATGATAAGTTCAAGGAAACAGGGCATGTGAACGCTTATTTCCCTTTATTAATCCCGAAATCGTTCCTTAGCAGGGAAGCTGAACACGTGGAAGGCTTTGCAAAGGAATGCGCCGTGGTTACACATTACCGTTTAAAGACAAACAGCGATGGTTCGGGAGTAGTTGTAGACCCGGAGGCAAAACTTGAGGAGGAATTGGTTATACGTCCCACATCCGAGACAATAATCTGGAACACTTACCGCAACTGGATACAATCTTATCGTGACCTACCCATACTTTGCAATCAATGGGCAAATGTTATGCGTTGGGAAATGCGTACGCGCCTCTTCCTTCGTACTGCGGAATTCCTCTGGCAGGAGGGGCACACGGCACATGCGACGCGCGAAGAGGCAGAAGCCGAAGCACGGAAGATACATGACATTTATGCAGATTTCGTAGAGAACTATATGGCCGTGCCTGTAATCAAGGGTGTGAAAACTCCGAGCGAGCGGTTTGCCGGTGCTTTGGATACATATACAATAGAGGCCATGATGCAAGATGGTAAAGCACTTCAGGCAGGAACATCCCACTTTCTGGGGCAAAATTTCGGGAAGGCATTCGATGTTACCTTTATTGACAAAGACGGTAAAAGCGATTATGCCTGGGCTACATCATGGGGGGTATCAACTCGGTTGATTGGTGCCCTAATCATGGCTCATTCGGATGACAATGGTTTGGTTTTGCCCCCGCAACTCGCCCCGTTGCAAGTGGTTATAATTCCTATTTACCGCAGCATGGAGCAGTTGGAACAAATCAGGCAGAAGGTAAGCGGAATTGTGGATAATCTGAGGGCTCTTGGAATTTCCGTGAAGTTCGATGACGCTGATAACAGAAAGCCTGGATGGAAGTTTGCCAATTATGAGCTGAAGGGAGTCCCCGTTCGTTTGGCTATGGGCGGGCGAGACCTGGAAAACGGCACAATTGAAGTTATGCGGCGCGATACATTGGAGAAGGAAACCTTGCCTTGCGACGGGATAGAGTCGCACGTTAAAGAACTTTTGGATGAAATCCAGAAGAATATCTTCCGCAAGGCACTGGCGCTGCGTGAAAAACGCACGGTAAAGGTGGACACATACGATGATTTCAAAGAAAAAATTGAAGAAGGCTGCTTCGTCCTTGCACATTGGGACGGAACTGCGGAGACAGAGGAAAAAGTGAAGAACGACACGAAAGCTACAATCCGTTGTATCCCGATGGACGGTGACGACGAGCCTGGAAAATGCATGGTAACCGGAAAACCTTCGGCGCGCCGTGTCCTTTTCGCACGCAACTATTAATTCCATTCTATTTATAATTTATTAATTCCCCCAAGCGGCTTTGTGTATGTGTCGCTTGGGGTTTTTGTTTTATTTGGCATTGAAAAGTAGCTACGCCAAGGCTAAATAAAAAAATTTGGGGCTGCCGGCACCGCCGACAACCCCGGATAAAAGTATTTGACTGTAGAATATACCTCCACCGCTTTTGAATATTTTTATTTAGGGTTGCCGCAGCCTCCGACAGGGGTAAATAAAAATATTCAGCCTTGGAATACGGCTATGCCGGCATCAAATAGAAATATCCAGACCTGTCGTACTTCCTTTCCGCCCTTGCATGGAGCAAAGCAGGGGAGGAGAGGGGTACGGAAAGGTCTAAATAAATCCTGCATAAGCCGCCTTCCGCATGGGGCATGTCATTTGAAAACAAAGCGGAACAAATCATTGCCGTTTGCGTAGAGCAATAGCAAAAGTAAGATTGCCATGCCCGTCACTTGCGCGTATTCCAAGAATTTGTCGCTCGGTTTCCGCCGTGTGATGACCTCGTATAAAAGGAACATCACGTGACCGCCGTCGAGTGCGGGAATAGGCAGAATGTTCATGAAGGCGAGTATGAGCGAAAGCCATGCGCTTCGTTCCCAGAAGAGCTGCCAATTCCATACGGGGGAAAACAAATTCCCTATCGAACCGAAACCTCCAAGGCTGGAAGCCCCTTCTTTCGTGAATACATACTTCATGTCGCTCACATAGCCGGTAAGTGATTTTATCCCTTTCTCGATTCCCGCCGGGAAGGATTCAAAAAATCCGTACCGTACGTTCTTCAGCTCGTACATGTCTGTCGGTAAAAATATCGAAACCCCGATTTTGCCGAGTGTGTCGGGTGTTATGGATACGGAATCCTTGACATTGCCCCGGTAGAACCCAAGTGTGACCGGCGTCCCTTTGTAAGCATAGAGAGCGACGGTAACTTCGTCGTATGTAGGTGTTGGCACGCCATTTACGGACACGATGCTGTCCCCGCGTTGCAAACCTGCGGCTACTGCGGGGGCATCTTTTACCGGTAAATCCTTTACCACAAGTGGGAAGCGCAGTCCTGCGAATCCTTTTTTGTCGTGCAGCAGCCTTTGCATCATGTCTCCGGGCATGGGAATGGTGACCTCTTCGCCGTCGCGCAATACTGTAACATTATTAGCCTCAATCACGAGCCGTGCCGTGTTCTCATCGAAACGTTCAAGCTCGGTGGTATCCGCTTTCAGGAGTATATCCCCGTCGCGAAAGCCGACATTGAGGAATGTCTCGCTGTAATTCATTCCCATCTTCATGTTTTTCAACGGAAGATAGGTGTCTCCCCAATAAAAGAGCACCATTGAATAGATGAACAGGGCTAAAAAGAAATTGAAAAGCACGCCACCGACCATGATTAGCAACCGTTGCCCGGCAGGTTTGGAGCGGAACTCGTAGGGCTGGGGCGGTTTAGCCAATTGTTCCTTGTCCATGCTCTCGTCTATCATGCCAGATATTTTACAATAACCTCCAAGGGGAAGCCATCCTATTCCATATTCAGTTTCACTGTTTTTCGGTTTGAATTTGAAGAGTGAAAACCACGGGTCAAAGAAAAGGTAGAACTTCTCCACCCGTACTTTGAACAATCTGGCGAAAATGAAATGCCCGAACTCATGTACTATGACCAAAATAGACAGGCTCAGGATGAGTTGCAAGGCTTTAATAAGAAATGTCTCCATTAGCTATTTGTAAATTCATTATAATGTGTTACTACTAAAACAATCCTGTGGCGATTCTGCGGGCTTCTGCGTCTGTCGCCACGTAATCTTCGTATGTCGGGCTTTTGATAAAAGCTGTTTTTGCCATAGTTGATTCTATTACGTCACTCATTTGAAGGAATCCGATACGGTCTTCGAGGAAAGCTGCAACAACTATTTCGTTTGCGGCATTAAGTATGCACGGCATGTTCCCCCCTTTGTTTATCGCGTCGAAAGCATAAGCCAGGTTGCGGAAGCGTTCCAAATCCGGTTCTTCGAATGTGAGTGTCCGGTATTGGTTGAAATCCAGACGTGGCTCTTTGCTTTTCATCCGCCTTGGAAAAGAAAAAGCGTATGCTATGGGGAGCTTCATGTCGGGTATGCCGAGCTGTGCGATTATCGCCCCATCCTCAAATTGCACCATAGAATGTATAACGGATTGCGGATGCACTACTATTTGTATTTGCGATGGCGTAACGCCGAATAGCCACTTCGCTTCTATCATCTCAAAACCTTTATTCATCATCGAAGCAGAGTCAATCGTAACCTTCGCCCCCATATGCCAGTTCGGATGATTCAATGCTTGGGCTTTTGTAACGGTATTGAGTTCTTCCAAGGTCTTCAACCTGAAAGGACCGCCTGAAGCGGTAAGTAAAATCTTCTCTATCGGATTATCGTATGCTCCGGTGAGGCATTGAAAGATGGCAGAATGCTCTGAATCTACCGGTAGAATGGGAACCTTGTGCTTCGACGCAAGTGCCGTTATCAATTCACCTGCGACAACCAGTGTTTCTTTGTTTGCCAATGCTATGGCTTTGCCGGCTTTGATAGCGGCTATGGTCGGACGTAATCCGGAATAACCGACCATCGCTGTCAGAACCATGTCTATGGGTTCGGCTTGCACGGCTTGGACTATTGCTTCGGACCCTGCCCATACTTTAATGGGCAAATCTTCCAATGCTTCTTTTACCTCCGGATATTTGGTTTCGTTGGCTATGACTACGACTTCAGGCATATATTTGCGGGCTTGATTTACCAAAAGTTCTGCCTGATTATTTGCTGTCAATGCATAAACTTCGAATTCGTCGGGATGTTCGCTGACTACTTCAAGTGCTTGTGTCCCGATAGAACCGGTAGAACCTAATATTGCTAAACGTCGTTTCATTATTATCAAAATGCTATGTATTCTTCAGGGTTAATCGGCATGCCCTTGTACCATAATTCAAAATGTAGATGCGTGCCCGTTGATAATGCTCCGGTATTTCCGACTAATGCAATTGCTTCTCCTGCCACGACCTTGTCTCCTACATCTTTCAATAAGGCTTCATTATGTTTGTAGATGGAAACTAACCCGTTTTTGTGTTGGAGTTGGATTACATTGCCGAAGTTTGGGTCAAAGCCGGCATAAACTACAGTCCCGTCAAGTGTCGCTAAAACACTTTCTGATGATGAAGCGGCTATGTCCACCCCATAATGGCGTATGTTTGTCTGATACGGTGAGGAAACTATCCCGCTTACAGGCTTGTAAAAGAAAGCTTGCTCTGAAAAAGCAGGATTTGGATTCAGTACTGTCAAACTGTATTTTTCCTCTTCCTCAAATTGCTTGATGAAAGTTTGCTCTGCTTCTCCACGGGGAATATTATAATCAGCATCTAGTCGCGCCAGGGAATCTATACGCCGGATAGAATCAAGAGGGACATCTCCCGTTATTATACGTGCCACATTGCTTAAATACAACCGTTGAATGTCCATCATCCGTTCTAAAGAGTCGGCACGCAAGGCATTTTGGACAATCTCTTTACGGATTTCCACGTCAAGATATCCCGGCAAGTAATTGCGTATCGGTGTCTTGATAATGATTAAGGCTGTTATTGACATCAAAACAAAAACGAAAACCAACATCATAGTAAAAGCTGAGAGTTGTGATAAGCGAAAAGTCCAAACTTCTTCCAATGTGTCTTCATTAATAAACATGAGCTTATATTTGAAGCGCACACGGTTCCAAAATGCTTTTAGTCTTTGTTTTTCCTTTTTCCTTTTCAACGTCATACTGTTTGTTTTCTTTCCTTCCAATGCAGGCTTGGGTGTATTGCTTATGCCATTCCTTTTACTTTATGAAAATAATTTGCTACAAGTCTAACAATCCTTCCGGAATATTTACGCGAAGTTCATGTGTTTTATTATCAGCTTCTATAATAAATTCATCCACGGCAGGCAGAAGGATGTCTTGCCCATTGTGATTGATATTAAGAAGTATGTTCAAGGTAGATTCATCTACTCCTGTTACAATGCCTATATTACCGTATCGTTCATCAGTTACGTGATAACCAATAAAGTTCTCCCACAATATGTTATCCGGCAAAGCGTCCTTGTCAATTTTGTCGAGGGCATAAAATACATCTTTTCCGCTGAAAATACGTGCATCGCTTTCTGAATCTACGCCTTCTAACTTTACTAATATGGTGGAACTGCCCTTGTATCTGTAGGATTCAATGAAAAAGGGAACAAGTATGCCATCCATTTTGCAAACGATATATGAATCATCTGATTCGTCGAAAACATCATATTGTGTGATGAGTGAAATCTCCCCTTTGATGCCATGCGGTTTGGCAAATTGTCCTATTTTGAATACTTCTTCTTCTGTAATCATTTTGCAGCCTTTAAAATTATAACCGGGTTATGCGAGCCCCGATTTTATTTAGCCTTAAATCAATATTTTGATAGCCACGGTCTATTTGGTCAATGTTATGGATACAGCTGGTTCCTTCAGCACTCATTGCTGCTATTAGAAGTGCAATGCCGGCACGGATGTCCGGTGAAACCATTGTTGCTGCTCTGAGCTTGAAACGTTTTCCTAATCCTATAACTGTGGCTCGATGTGGATCACAAAGTATGATTTGCGCTCCCATATCAATTAGTTTATCTACGAAGAACAAACGGCTTTCAAACATTTTTTGGTGAATCAAGACACTTCCAACAGCTTGTGTAGCTACAACAAGGAATACACTAAGGAGGTCAGGTGTTAATCCCGGCCAGGGAGCATCAGCTATGGTCATAATAGAGCCGTCAATAAAAGTTTCTATCTCGTATGAATCATGAGTAGGAATATGGATATCATCACCTTGTTGTTCTACTGTTATACCAAGACGCCTGAAAGCATCAGGAATGATACCCAGCTTATCATATCCTGTATTTTTTATCAGTATATCAGAACCGGTCATAGCTGCCATACCAATAAAGCTTCCTACTTCAATCATGTCTGGCAGAATGGTATGTTCTGTACCATGTAGCGATGACACACCCTCGATAGTCAAGAGGTTTGAACCAACACCGGAAATGTGGGCACCCATTCGGTTTAACATATGGGAAAGTTGCTGGATATATGGTTCACATGCTGCATTGTATATAGTTGTTGTACCTTCCGCAAGTACAGCAGCCATAAGAATATTCGCTGTACCAGTGACAGAAGCTTCATCAAGGAGCATATACGCACCTTTTAGATGTTTGGAATCTACTTCATAAACTTTGCGGTCAGCATGATAATTGAACGTAGCACCTAGACTTTGTATTCCAATGAAATGTGTGTCCAAACGTCGGCGACCAATTTTGTCGCCGCCAGGTTTAGGTAAAAAAGCTTTCCCGAAACGTGTCACCAATGGTCCGATTATCATCACCGAACCACGGAGTGTGGCACTCTTGCGAATGAAATCCTCGGTCTCTAAATATGCCAAGTCTACGTCATCTGCCTGAAAGGTATATGTATCAACACTAATCCGCTCCACTTTGACGCGCATATCGCGCAATAACTGAATCAGGTTATTGACATCAAGAATATCCGGGATATTGTGAATGGTTACCTTATCAGGAGTCAGTAATATGGCGCAAATGACTTCTAATGCTTCGTTTTTTGCACCTTGAGGGATGATTTCTCCCTTCAGCTGACATCCACCCTCTATGACAAAGGAGCTCATCTGTTTTTATTTCGTGAAAAGTTCTTTTTGTTGCTGTTATTACTGCGTGTTATGAGTTCTTTGCTTTCCATCAGTTTATGTACGTCTTCTTTAAGAATGATTTTGCCACCTGATAATTCTTCAAGGTCTTTGAAAATCTTTCGGTCATCTACCGTTTCCTTATTCCATGTTAGGAAAGACTTTTTCATTTGCGTAGCCAACAGCTTCACAAGTTGGTCTTTTTCTGGACCCTCCGGATATGTATTGGCTTTCTTAATCATCAATTCCAATGTCTTGCCATAATGACGGTAACGGAAATGTGTATTATTGTAAGGAATGCGCGGGGGCTTTGTATTTAAATTTTCTTTCTTGACTATTTCGTATGGATAGTCTATATCCAATTTAAAATCGGACATAATGGCTAAATGATCCCACAGGATATGTTTGAAATCATTCACATCACGCAAGTGGGGGAATAAATTTCCCATAATATTGATAATAGTGTTTGCACAACGTTTCCGTTCTTCCCGGTTTTTAATTGTCACACAATAATCTACCATATTTTGAATATTGCGTCCGTATTCCGGTAACGCCAACCGTTTTACTTCTGTGTTATATTTCATTCGTTTAAAACATTATTTAGCCGTGCAAATGTACTGAAATATCCGGGGTGAAATTTTGAATAAAGAATTTTTAGTAGTTGAATGAAAAAGTCCCGGGTAATACAGATACTGAAATACCAGAGTAATCCCAGGACTATTCTTGCCTTGTTTATTTGTTTTTATTCTGTCATTGACTCTATGACTGCCCTGTTTGTGTTCCGTACAGTTTCCTCGTTTATTTTAATTGTTTTACGGTCGTAAGTCATTAGCCCATTAACTTCGCCTTCCACATCTGTCGTTTGCGTATAAACGGCAGCGGAGAAGCCTCTCTTTACCAATGTTTTTAATATGTTGGCATACTTCACATATTCAGTTGTTACTTCATCGCTGTTCTTGAATTGCACGTATCCCCAATTACGCTTATCCCACCATAGATGACCTTCTACAGGAAGTCCGATACCGCCATATTCACCTAATACGTTCACGCGCAAAGGGTCGTTAAGGTACATTTCCGGTGCCGGATAGTTATGCAAGTCGAAGATGTCCCCACACGGACGGTAATTCCCGCCGCTGGCCGGATTAACCAAGCGTGACGGGTCGTAGGCTTTTGTCCATTCGGTTACTTTCTCGGTATCGAATTGTCCCCAGGCTTCATTGAAAGGAACCCAGACAACCACTGATGGATTGGAAATACACAAGTCCATGATTTCCTTCCATTCCTGATAATAGTTGTCTGCGGATGCCTGTGTGCGCTGCTTGTCTGTTCCGCCGTTATATACATGTGCTTCCCACTGGTTTCCCAAGTCTCCGCTTGGCATATCTTGCCAAACAAGGATGCCTTCGCGGTCGCAGTGGTAATACCAGCGCGCAGGTTCGACTTTTACATGTTTACGAATCATGTTGAATCCCCATTCTTTCGTTTTCTTTATGTCGAAGAGAAGGGCTTCGTCTGTTGGGGCTGTGTATAATCCGTCGGGCCACCAGCCTTGGTCTAACGGACCATAATGGAATAGAGGTTTGTTGTTCAGGTACATGCGCCGGATTCCTTGGGTATCCTGCCCTACGGAAATCTTGCGAAACGCAGCATAGGATTGCACCTCATCTTTCGTTTTCCCCGTCAGGGTTATTTCCATGTCATACAGGTAGGGATTCTCCGGTGACCATAAATGCGGGTTCTCCACGCTCAGGCGGATTTCCTGTCCCTGTACACCTTTAGCTTCAGCCACTGTCTGCTTGTTTGCATCCATTATCCGGATATCCACTATGTCGGTTGCTTCAGAGTTTGCCGTAGAGACTGTCACGTTCAAGACGCCATTGTCGATATCCGGGATTGCCTTTACCGCAGTAATATGGTTAGCCTCCACCGGCTCAATCCAGACTGTCTGCCAGATGCCGGTAACCGATGTGTACCAAATTCCTTCCGGGTTGCCGGTCTGTTTTCCGCGCGGCTGGAATCCTTTGTCGCTGGGATCCCACACACGGACTGTCAGCTTTTGGCTTTCATCCTCCTTCAGGTAGGGTGTGATGTCGAACGAAAACGGAGTGTACCCACCACGGTGGGAACCTATCAGGATATCATTGATATAAACATCAGCCTGCCAATCCACCGCACCGAAATTCAGTTTGATATGCTTGCCATTCCAATCCGATGGCACATCAAACGACCTCCTGTACCAGAGTTCATTTTCCGCGCCCACTGTTTTTTGTACTCCGGAGAGGGAAGATTCTGCGGCAAAAGGTACAAGGATATTCCCGTCGAAGGAGGAAGGCTCTGTTCCGCCTTTCGGACGTATCGCGTACTCCCAGAGACCGTTGAGGTTCTTCCATTCATTGCGGACGAGCTGCGGACGAGGATATTCCGGCAAAACATTTTCCGGGTCAATCTCGGCAGCCCATTTCGTCTTGATTTGGTCTCCTGCGGGCTGCCATTGCGCCTGTGCCAATGATACACATAGCAAAGCGCTGCACAACATTAAGAATTTCTTCATGATATTATTTGCTTTTGATTTTTGAGGTTTATCGTCGCAAATATATGGAAAACGCCTGCGAACAGCCAAACTTCGCAGGCATATTTTCCTTTCATCACAGACTCATCAGGTAGGATTTGAAAGATTCGAATCCGGCATCCATTTCTACGCTTTGTTTTTTGCCTTCCATGAATGCCCGGAGCTTCGGGGGGATTGGCAAATCGATTCCAAGAATCCTGTCCACCGTGGACTTGAACTTTGCGGGGTGCGCGGTTTCGAGGAACACGCCGGTTTCGCCTTGCCCGAGGTGAGCGTCTATCAATGCCCGGCATCCGCATGCCCCGTGGGGGTCGAGCACATACCCCGTGGCTTGGTAAATGTCGCGCATCGTTGCGGCTATCTCTTCGTCCGTGTACCTGAAGGCTGACATATATCGCGAAATAGCCCCGTGTACATCTTCTTCATTGCCGAACAAATCGAGGATGCGGGCGAAGTTGCTGGGTGCCCCGACATCCATCGCGTTGGCTATTGTCGGGACGGAAGGTCTCGGACGGTAGTTTCCTGTTTGCAGGTATTCGTAGAAGACATCATTGCGGTTGTTTGCCGCTATGAACCGCTTTATGGGAAGCCCCATCCGCTGTGCGAACAATCCTGCTGTGATATTGCCGAAGTTTCCGCTTGGCACGCATACCACAAGCTCACCGGCTTTCCCGATACGGTCTAATTGGGCATACGCGTGGAAATAGTAGAACGACTGCGGGAGGAAACGTGCCACATTTATGGAGTTTGCCGACGTGAGCCTCATCTTGCGGTTCAAATCCGCATCCATGAACGCATTTTTCACCAAAGCCTGGCAATCGTCGAACGTGCCGTCGATTTCCAAGGCAATGATGTTCCGCCCGAGGGTGGTGAACTGGCATTCCTGTATCGGGCTTACCTTCCCTTTCGGGTAAAGCACGAAAACGCGGATTCCTTCCACGCCGAGGAACCCGTTAGCCACTGCGCTCCCGGTATCGCCTGACGTCGCGACGAGCACGTTCACTTCGTCAGTCATGCCTTGCTTCCGGATGAAATAACCCAGAAGTCGTGCCATGAAGCGTGCCCCGACATCCTTGAAGGCAAGCGTCGGACCGTGGAACAGTTCCAGGCTGTAGGTGTTTCCTGTTACGGGCACAACGGGAGTGTCGAACGAGAGGGTATCACAAACTATCCTGTCCAATATATCCGTTTCCACGTCTTCATCGAAAAAAGCACGTGCAACGAGGCACGCGGTTTCGTGGAACGACATATTCTTCAAGTTCTTTATTGTTTCCGGCGGGAGGGGTTTGATGCGCTCGGGCATATAAAGCCCCTTGTCTCCCGCAAGCCCTTTCACCACTGCTTCCTCAAGCGTGGCGAGGGGTGATTGGCGGTTAGTGCTGTAATAATGCATACGTTATGTTTTCTTTTAATATTCAACAATCAGGGGAAAGGAAAGTACGGATGAACTGGTCTTTTTCCAGAAGCCCGTACCGCCCGCCGAGGACGGAAAACTCGTCGAATGTCTGTACATTGTCCGGCTCCATTCCGGGTTTGAAAATCAGGAAGGGGACAGGCTCGGCAGTGTGCGTGCGGATTGCACACGGAGTCGGGTGGTCCGGCAGCACGGCGATGGCTACAGGCTCCGTCCACGTCTTCAATTCCTCGACGACAGGGCGAAGCAGCCGGTTGTCGAGGTCTTCGATAGTCCGGATTTTCAGATTCACGTCGCCCTCGTGTCCCGCCTCGTCACTTGCTTCGACGTGCAGGTAAACGAAGTCGTCCGTCTTCAGGGCATCGATGGCTGCGGCAGCCTTGCCTTCGTAGTTCGTGTCGTAAAGCCCGGTTGCACCTTCAACAGATATATTCCTCAGTCCGGCATACACGCCGATGCCTTTTATCAGGTCCACCGCCGAAATCACAGCCCCGTTTTTGAATCCGTAGAGTTCCTGCATCGTCTGCATAGCCGGTCTGTAGCCCGGAGACCAGGGCCAGATGCTGTTAGCCTTGCTTTTCCCTTCGGCGGCACGCCTGAGGTTCACGGGGTGGCTTGCAAGTATTTTCTGTGATTCCAGTATCATATTGTTGAGCAATACGGCGGTTTCTTCAGCCTCGGGGACGAGGGCTTTGACCATCAGCGGGCGGAAGGGTTGCAGCGGGACATCGTGTGGGGGTACGCACTCAATCCGTTTGTCCCCGCCTTTCACAACAAGCAGATGGCGGTAGGAGACCCCCGTGTAGAAACGGATGCGCTCCGAGGCGAGATGCTCGTTCAGCGTGCTGATAAGCTCGTCGGCTTCGGCAGTGGAAATATGCCCGGCGGAATGGTTTTTCAAGATTTCACCTTCGATGCACACAAGGTTGCACCGCATAGCCATGTCGCCCGGTTGGAGCGTTACCCCTATGCTTGCCGCTTCCAAAACGCCCCGGCCTTCGTAAACCGTCGGCAGGTCG
This sequence comes from uncultured Parabacteroides sp., assembly GCA_964481365.1. Classification (GTDB taxonomy): domain Bacteria; phylum Bacteroidota; class Bacteroidia; order Bacteroidales; family Tannerellaceae; genus Parabacteroides. Next base: position 17,761 of record CAYZTO010000041.1, read on the forward strand.
TAACCCAAAACCGACATATTTGCCACCTCGCTCCCCGGGTGGAAACCCTCGGCGACAGTACGGAGCCTCCCCGTTGCCCCGCGTTTCGCAAGTTCGTCCATATAGGGTGTGCGGGCATATTGCAAAGGCGTTTTCCCGCCAAGCGAGGGTACCGGCTCGTCAGCCATGCCGTCGCCTAAAATAATAAGATGTTTCATATCTATGGAGTTTGTAAGATT
>CAYZTO010000042.1:0-8505 GCA_964481365.1 uncultured Parabacteroides sp.
CCCACGACCCTTGGAACCACAATCCAATGCTCTAACCAACTGAGCTACATTCACCGTGTTTGTACTTGCGAAGTATTTCGCTAAAAACGGCGCAAAGGTAGATATTATTCTTGAATATGCAAGCCCTTGCCTTATTTTTAATTTCCGTCTTTATTTGTAGATGGCTTTTTTACCAGCCAACAGAGTGTTTCTCATTAAAGAAATAATAGTCATGGGACCTACGCCTCCGGGAACAGGTGTGATATATGAACATTTGGGAGCTACCTCGTCGAATTTCACATCGCCGGACAATCGGAAGCCGCTTTTTCGCGTTGAATCAGGGACCCGTGTCGTGCCGACATCAATAATCACTGCTCCATCTTTCACCATATCTGCCGTGACGAAACCCGGAACTCCTAAAGCTGCGATAATAATATCGGCTTGGCGGCACATTTCCTTCAAATTCTTCGAACGGCTGTGGCAAACCGTTACTGTGCAATCTCCGGGATAGGCTTTCTGCATCATGAGCGAAGCCATAGGCTTGCCAACTATGTTGCTACGCCCCAGAACAACACAATGTTTCCCCTGAGTCTCGATATTATTGCGCTTCAGCAACTCCAAAATCCCGGCAGGAGTGGCTGATACGAAACAAGGCAACCCGATAGACATGCGACCCACATTTATCGGGTGGAAACCGTCCACATCTTTCCGATAGTCTATAGCTTCGATGATTTTTTGTTCGGAGATGTGTTTCGGTAACGGAAGCTGGACGATAAAACCGTCCACATCAGGGTCGTTGTTCAACTCATCCACTTTCCGGAGCAATTCCTCTTCCGTAACATCGTCTTCGTAACGGATAAGAGTGGAGTTAAAGCCAATCTCCTTACAAGTTTTCACTTTGTTTGCCACATAAGTCTCACTGCCTCCGTCGTGTCCTACCAAGATAGCAGCTAAGTGGGGAACCTTCCCGCCTGCAGCTTTGATTTTGGCTACTTCCTCAGCCATTTCCTGTTTCATCTGAGCCGAAGTAGCTTTTCCGTCTAACAATATCATTTCAGTATGTATTAATCTTATTATTTGCTATGGCTGTTATCGTGTCTGTCTTATTTCCGGTTGAACATCGGGAACTTCCTGCTTCCGGGTTTCATCGTCGTGAGCATCTTCATCATTTTGCGGGTCTCATCGAATTGCTTTATTAGCTTGTTCACCTCCTGAACCGAAGTCCCGCTGCCTTTAGCTATGCGCTGTCGGCGAGAGCTGTTCAGGATTTCCGGGTTTGTACGTTCTGCCGGGGTCATTGAGTAGATAATTGCTTCGATGCTCTTGAAAGCATTGTCGTCAATATTCACGTTCTTCAGAGATTTGCCAACTCCTGGAATCATAGAAGCCAACTCCTTCAAGTTACCCATCTTCTTGATTTGTTGTATTTGGGAGATGAAGTCGTTGAAGTCGAACTGGTTCTTGGCTATCTTCTTTTGAAGGCGTTTGGCTTCTTCCTCGTTATATTGCTCTTGAGCGCGCTCCACCAATGATACGATATCACCCATGCCCAGTATCCTGTCTGCCATTCGCTCAGGATGGAAGACATCCAGGGCATCCATCTTTTCTCCCGTGCCGACAAACTTGATAGGCTTATCAACCACGGTACGTATTGAGAGGGCGGCACCTCCCCGTGTATCCCCGTCCAGCTTAGTGAGGACGACACCATCGAAGTCCAAGCGTTCGTTGAACTCTTTCGCCGTATTGACCGCGTCCTGTCCCGTCATGGCATCCACGACAAACAAGGTCTCGTCCGGAGTGATGGCTTGTTTGATGGCTGCAATCTCTTGCATCATCTGCTCGTCGATAGCCAAGCGTCCGGCAGTGTCCACTATAAGCAAGTCATTGCCTCTGGCTTTAGCATGTTGTATCGCATGGAGTGCTATTTCGACAGGGTTCTTGTTCTCTTCTTCGAGGTACACAGGCACGTTTATCTGTTCGCCGAGAACCCTGAGTTGCTCGATTGCCGCCGGACGGTAAACGTCGCACGCTACCAAGAGTGGCTTCTTGCTTTTCTTTGTTTTCAGCATATTGGCGAGTTTACCGGAGAAGGTAGTCTTTCCCGAGCCTTGCAGCCCGGACATCAGTATAATGGCGGGGCGGTTCACAAGGTTCAGGTCGGTGGCGGTTCCCCCCATCAGCTCCGCCAGTTCATCGTGAACTATCTTCACCATCAACTGGCTTGGTTTGACCGACGTAAGCACGTTTTGCCCCAACGCTTTCTCTTTTACGCGGTCGGTAAACGTCTTGGCGACCTTGAAATTCACATCGGCATCAAGCAACGCCCGGCGCACGTCTTTCAGGGTTTCTGCGACATTGATTTCGGTGATTCTGCCTTCGCCTTTCAGCAGTTTGAACGAACGCTCCAGCCTTTCGCTAAGATTATCAAACATAGTCTTGTTACGTATCTATTTGTTACTAATTCTAACTCGGGTGGCAAAGATACGCATTTTTTAGAATTAGTCCGGCTTATATGCAATAAAGACGCCCCGTGGATTCTGCATGGAACTCTTGGGGCGTCTCTTGGCTTTATGCTTCCGGGTATCAGAACCCGCCTTCTTCCGTTACCTTGCCAAGGCGAAGGTATTTCTCGTAAATCTCTTGGTATTTCTCTACATTCACAGGGTTGGGGACATACGTTTTGGCGAAGCCCGAACTCATGGCTGCCGATGCCTCCTCCACCTTAGAGTAGATGCCGGCTGCTGTCGCGGCAAACATCGCCGCTCCAAGGGCACACGCCTGGTCGGTGTTGCATACCTTCACGGGCATGGCGAGCACGTCGCTCAGGGTCTGCATCACGAAAGGCGACTTCAGGGCGATACCGCCTATGCCGATAACGTCGTCTATGCGTATCCCCTCGCTGCGGAAGCGTTCCACTATCGCCTTTCCTCCGAAGGCAGTGGCTTCGACTAACGCACGGTAGATGCGCGGTGCAGAGCTTCCGAGCGTCAGACCCGTTATGGAGCCTTTGAGGAGCTGGTTAGCATCCGGCGTGCGGCGACCGTTCATCCAGTCTGTCGCCAAGATTGTACTCTCCTCGATGGGGATTCTCTCGGCTTCTGCCGTGAGGCTCGGGATAATCTGCTCCGCCGTCTCGCTGATGAGGCGGGCTTTCGTTTCCTCGTCTACCAGCGTGCTGTTTGCCAAGATATTCTTCAGCGGATACTCAAGAACGCGCTTGAACCACGCATATATGTCGCCGAAGCCCGATTGCCCGGCTTCCAGACCTATCATACCGGGAATGACCGACCCGTCCACTTGACCGCAGATGCCACGGATGAGCGTGTCTCCTATCTCGTCATACCCCGAAACCATTATGTCGCAGGTAGATGTGCCTATGACGCGCACGAACGTGTGCGGCGTGATGCCTGCCCCTACTGCCCCCATGTGGCAGTCGAATGCCCCGCCGGCAACGACAGTATCGGTTGTCAGCCCGAGACGCTCTGCCCACTCTGCGGTGAGGTGTCCTACGGGGCGGTCGGCGGTTTCAGTGTCTGTGAAGAGGCGGTCGCGGAACCCTGCCAGCATAGGGTCTAAGGAGGTGAGGAAATCCTCGCTTGGCAAGCCTCCCCAGCGCGGGTGCCACATTGCCTTGTGCCCGCAGGCGCAACGGCTCCGCACTATGTCTTTAGAGTGGGAGACACCCGTGAGCAATGCCGGCATCCATTCACAGTGTTCCACTATTGAATATGCCGCACGCCTCACAGCCTCGTCCTGACGCATGACGTGCAGCACCTTTGCCCAGTACCACTCCGACGAGTAGATGCCGCCCTCGTAGGCAGTGTAGTCCGTTTCCCAGCCGTGGGCAAGCCGGTTAATCTCGGCAGCTTCCTCTACGGCAGTGTGGTCTTTCCAGAGTATGAACATCGCATTGGGGTTTTCCGCAAATTCGGGGCGGAGGGATAGGGGAGTGCCCGTCTCGTCGGTAAGGCAAGGGGTCGAACCTGTGGTATCGAAGGCGATGCCCGCCACTTGCGCACCTGTCCCCTCCGGACATTGGGAAAGCGCACCGCGCACGCTGCTTATGAGGGCGTCGATATAGTCCTGCGGGTGCTGGCGGTATTGGTTTATAGTGGGTTGGCAATACATTCCTTTGCTCCAGCGGGGGTAATAGGAGACAGAGGTTGCGATAGTCTTGCCAGTTGCTGCCTCCACCACTACGGCTCGCGCCGAATCACTTCCGTAGTCCAGCCCGATTACATATTTATTTGTCATGATAATGAAGTATTTAGAGTTATTTGAAAAGACTCCCCGGAGGGGGCGGTTGCAACTCTATAGAGAGACCGGTTCTCACTCTATAGAGTTACTGCTTATGTCTCTATAGAGTTACCGGCTGTGACTCTATAGAGTGGGTTTCAGCCTTTCACGCACGTTACCGCCACCCTGTCCGGGGAGTCACCAAAAGAAGCTCACGAGAGAGCCTTGTTCAGCATATAGTATATCTCGTTCATCCGGACTTCTTTCTTGAAGGAGTCGAGAGTAGTGTTTTCGTCAATTACAAGCACTTCTATGCCCGCTATCTCGGCATAGTCTTTCCAGTACTCGGGTGTAAGGTCGAAGGAGAAGCTGGAGTGGTGAGTGCCTCCCGCCCATATCCAGCAGGCTGCGCCGACCTCGAACGTGGGTCTCGGAATCCAAAGTGCAGAAGCGACCGGCAGCTTGGGCAGGGGCTTGCTCTTGATGCAATCCACAACATTTACTATCATGCGCAAGCGATTGCCAAGGTCGATGATAGTAGTGGCGGTGCCGGTGCCTTGCTTGGACGTGAACACGAGGCGTGCCGTTTCGCTGTCGATGCCTATGCTTAGGCGGTGTACCTCCAGTTTGGGTTTGTGCTCGGCGATGAGTGGCGCGACTTCCAGCATGTGTGCCTGTAGAATGGCGCTTTGGTCCCCATCGAAGTTGAGCGTGTAGTCTTCAAGGAAAGAGCAGCCGTTGGGTAAGCCTTGCGACATGAACCACGTAGTACGGTAGAGGGCAGCGGTTTTCCAGTCTCCCTCGGCGCCAAACCCGTATCCTTCAGCCATCAACCTCTGTGAGGCAAGCCCCGGTATCTGGTCGAGTTTGCCGAGGTCGTCGAAGTTAGTGGTGAAGCCCTTCGCACCTGTGTCGGCGAGGAGGCGTCTAAGGGCTATTTCGGCGCGGGCTGAGTTACGTACCTTCAGGTAGGCTTCAGTGTTGGTGTCTTCCAGTTCGGGGAGATGGTCGTAGAGACGGAAGTATTCAGCCACGAGCGCGTCGGTATCTTCGTCGGAGACACTGTCGTAATACTTCATCAGGTTGTTTACGGGGCAGTAATCGACATGATACCCGAGTACCTGCTCGGCATATACCTTGTCGCCGTCCGTCACGGATACGTTGTTCATCTGGTCGCCAAACCGGAGTATGAGCATATCTTGAGCGTCAGCCCATGCCGCGCATACACGCATCCAGACGGCAATCTGTTGCTGGACTTTCCCGTCCTGCCAATAGCCTACGACTACCTTCCTCTTCAGCCTGAGGCGGGCGCAGATGTGCCCGAATTCGCGGTCGCCATGTGCGGATTGGTTGAGGTTCATGAAATCCATGTCCATGCTGTCCCAAGGTATTTCCTTGTTGAACTGTGTATGGAGATGCAGGAGTGGCTTCTTCAGAGCCTGCAACCCGTGAATCCACATTTTAGCCGGGGAGAAAGTATGCATCCAAGTGATGACACCGATACATTTGGGGTCGTTGTCGGCTGCCTTGAGTGTGGAGGTGACTTCTGCGGAAGAGTTCACCGTTCCCTTATATACTACCCTGACGGGGAGATTGGCTGATGCGTTGAGGCCGTTCACCATTTCGTTGCTGTGCGCATCTACTGCGATGACAGCGTCGCCACCATAGAGGAGCTGCGCCCCGGTGACGAACCATACTTCAAATTGGTCAAAAGAGTTACACATTATATTATACGTATTATTTAATAGGTTTCTGTCCGTAATAGGCGTGGGGCCCGTGCTTGCGCAGGAAGTGCTTTTCCACGAGAGCCTGCGAGATGGAGGCTTGTGGGTTGAGGGCAAGGGTAACAAAGCCCATCTTCGCCACTTGCTCTAATACTACCGAGTTGAAGACTGCTTCGTCGGCGTCTTTCCCCCACGTGAAGGGCCCGTGCTGTGCTACGAGGACTCCGGGCGTGTGGATAGGGTTAAGCCCTTCGAAGCACTCTACGATGACGTTGCCGGTCTCTAACTCGTAGTCCCCCTCGATGCGTTCGTGGCTCATGGGTGCCGTGCAAGGTATGTCGCCGTAGAAGTAATCGGCGTGTGTCGTGCCGAGACATGGGAGAGCGTTGCCCGTCTGAGCCCAAGCCGTGGCGTAAGTGGAATGCGTGTGTACCACGCCGCCAATCCCGGTGAATGCCTCGTAGAGGCGCAGGTGAGTGGGTGTGTCGCTCGACGGTCTGAGGTTGCCTTCCACTACCTTGCCTTCCATATCGACTATCACCATATCTTCCGGCTTCATCTTGTCGTACGAAACGCCGCTGGGTTTAATGACTACCAGCCCCTTTTCCCGGTCTATCCCGGAGACGTTCCCCCAAGTGAATATGACTAACCCGTGCCGTACTAACTGGAGGTTGGCTTGGTAAACTTGTTGTTTCAATTCTTCTAACATAGGATGAGTATATTAAGAGACATGCCGGAGGGCAATCACCAGAAATACCAGTAGAATGCCACGGTTATGCCTATTATGATGGCTGAATGGATAACGTCCCAATGATTCCAGCTTGCGCGGGTCTCTGCCTTTTGAGCCGGAGTAGCAGTTCCAAAGACAAGCCCCTGTATCTTCTCTGGAGAGGGTGCCTTCGTCATTAGGCTGACAACGACTATGATTCCAAGGCAGATGACGAGCATCCATCCGCAGAAGAAGAGCCAGTTCACATCGTAGAAGAGGTACTTGAAGATATTGTCGGCTGCGTCAGGATGACTACTGTAATATACTTTCGCACTCAGGCGTGTAAGTCCTATTACCATACCGGCTATCAAGCCCCACATTCCACCTTCTGCCGTGGTGCGCTTCCAGCCTATGCCAAGCAGGAAGGCTGCAGCTATTCCGGGAGCAAGTACCGATTGTACGTCTTGCAGATATGTGTAGAGTACGTCGCCCACAGACCTCATGATGGGTATCCACAATATACCCAACACCACGATGGCGACTGTCGCTATCTGCCCAATGAGTACCAGGCGTTTCTCCGGCGTATTCGGACGGAAGCGCTTGTAGAAGTCTATCGTGAACAGCATGGCGGATGAATTAAAGAGTGAGGCGAGCGAACTCATTAATGCAGCAAGGATACCACATACTACAAGTCCCTTCACTCCTGCAGGCAAGAGTTTGGCGACGAGTGTCGGGAAAGCCGCGTCGGCATTCACGGCTCCGTTGGCGAGCATCGGCAGGAATCCTGCACCCCCGGCAGCCAGTGATTTCTGGTGGAGTGCAAAGGCAATCATGCCCGGGATAAGAAAGAGGAATACCGGCAATAACTTAAGGTAAGCACCGAAGATGGTTCCCCTGCGTGCCTCCCTCTGGTTCTTCCCTGAGAGTACGCGCTGCACTATATACTGGTCGGTACACCAATACCAGAACCCGATGATAGACGACCCTATCAACGCTCCGAGCCACGGATATTGCGGGTCGCGGTTGTCTCTTATGAGTGACGTCATGGTATCTCCGTAATCGTTCACTACCGTCGCATTGCAAATGCGCATCATCTCATCCCAGCCTCCCAGCTCCTTAAACCCGAGGACGAGTATAATCAATGAACCGAGCAACAGTATCGGTGTCTGTAGTACAGAAGTGTAAAGGACTGACTTCATCCCGCCAAGCACAGTGTAGAGGGCGGTGAGGAGTACCAGGCCTATGGCAGCAATCCAGAAGAAGTCGATTCCCCACAGCTTCTCTATGCCAAACACTTGCTGGAACACAAGCCCGCCGGCATAAACCGTAACGGCGACTTTGGTGAGCACATAACTTATTAATGATATAAAGGAAAGGATAGTGCGCGACTGCGGGTTGTAGCGTCTCTCCAAGAACTCGGGCATAGTGTAAACCATGCTCCGTGAATAGAACGGCACGAATACCCATCCGAGGATAAGTATCATCCATCCCTGTATCTCCCAGTGTGCCATAGCCATACCGCTCGATGCCCCCGTTCCGGCGAGTCCTATCAAGTGTTCCGAGCCAATGTTTGAAGCGAATATCGATGCGCCGATGGCAATCCATGTGGCATCCCTGCCACCCAAGAAGTAATCTGCCGAGTCATTCTGTTTTTGGCGTAGTACCCAGACCACAATACCAATCAGGGCCAAAGAGAACAGCCCTATAACAATCCAATCCAACGATTCCACAATAATAATAGTTTATAGTTTTACCTTTTATTTGATATGATTTCTTCTTCCGATGCCCCAAATGTACAGGTTATTTCGTGTCTCGTGAAAGGTTTTTTCTATGTTTTAAAGCATACGGTGGTTCTCC
>CAYZTO010000042.1:8605-13611 GCA_964481365.1 uncultured Parabacteroides sp.
ACACCTCTTTTATATGCTTCGCATCAGAGGTATAGACTGAGGACTCGACAGGCATAGTGGTTGCTTCCGTTTCCCCTTTGAAAGTTTCCGATTGTGCTCTTTGTTTGGTTTATTCCGTATTGCTAGGCAACATTTGATTTTCTTTTGCTAATTTTGGGACGCCATGTGAAAGCTCACATAGTATATCAATTAAAACTAAATTCACAAAAATCATGAGTAACTCTTCATTATTTAGCAAATACCCCGGATACGGAGCATTGCTTGTAGGAATGACAGTTTTTTCCGTTATTCCGCAAATCAGGGCAGATGAATTTCTTTTAGAAGATGATTTGATGTCACCTCCCCGGCAACTGCCCAGCGTGCAACAACAAAAAAAGAAAGTCTCGGGAACTGTCGTAGATGAGGCGGGCATTCCGGTGATAGGTGCGAGCATACTTGAGAAAGGGACTACCAACGGGGTGATTACCGACTTAGACGGAAACTTTTCATTGGATGTAGCGGACGGGGCTATAATCGAGATTAGCTACATCGGTTATGCTACGCAAGAAGTAACCGCGAAAGGTCAGGCAAGCTTGCAAATCAGATTGATGGAAGACACCCAGACAATCGATGAGGTTGTCGTCACTGCTTTAGGTATCAAGCGCCAAGCCCGCTCTTTGGGTTATTCAACCACACAGGTGGAAGGAGACAACTTCACTATGGCGCGTGACCCGAATTTGGGTAATGCCCTTACCGGTAAGATTGCCGGTGTAAGTGTGGCGGGTAACGCTACAGGTTCAGGTGGTTCGAGCCGCGTCATAATCCGTGGTAATGCTTCTTTGACGGGGAATAACCAGCCGTTGTACGTAATCGACGGTGTCCCGTTCGACAACACCAATTTCTCCAGTGCTTCGCAGTATGGAGGCCTTGACCTTGGTGATGGTTTGAACAACATCAATTCGGATGACATAGAGAGCATCCAAGTTTTGAAAGGAGCTGCCGCTTCTGCTTTGTATGGATACCGTGGAGGTAATGGAGCCATCTTGATTACAACCAAATCAGGAAAGAAAAACCAGCCTATCCAGATTGAGTTCAACAACAACTTGACCTTTAATAAGATTTATGATTACAGGGATTTCCAAAACGTGTTCGGGCAGGGTTCGGAAGGGCAACGCCCACTGACGGCGGATGCCGCGAAAGCAACCGAGACGTTAAGCTGGGGTGAGCCGATGGATGGAGGTACGGCCGTGAACTTCCTCGGGAACGAATACTCTTATTCTCCCGTTGATAACTGGTCGAACTTTTACCGCACGGGTGTTTCCAATGCGACCTCTCTTTCTTTAAGCGGTGGTGCCGACAAAATCGTTTACCGCTTCGGCATATCCAATTCTGTTGAGCGCAGTATTTTGCCGAATGCACACCAGTCTCAACAGGGTATCAACATGAACACGACATACGATATCCTGGATAATTTGCATTTGAGTGTTAATGCAAATTATGTGTTCGAGAAAAACCAAGGGCGTGCCAGCTTGTCTGATGGTAACGGCAGTACAATTGCTTCGTTGATGTATCGTGCCAATACATTTGATGTCCGTTGGCTGGAACGGGAAAATGCCGATTGTGATTGGGGTACATCTGCAAGCGGAAGCGAGTTGATAGGTGGAACCAATGAATATTTCAATAACCCTTATTGGTTGCAGTACCGGAAGATCAATACGACCAACAAGAACCGTTTGACAGGTGGTATTACCCTGAAATACGATATCTTCGACTGGTTATATGTGCAGGGTGCAGTCACGAGAGACGGTTACAACTTTGAGTTCCGGAACGTCCAGCCTTACGGTGCCGCAGCGGATGCTTCCGGTTATCTGGAGGAATATGAGAGAAGTTTCTCTGAAATGAACTGGAACTACTTGTTTGGATTCAACAAGACGTTCGGGGACTGGGACCTCGGGGCAACCCTCGGTGGAAACAGGCAACGTAACATCACGAAGAAATGGGGAACCGATGGAAACATCAAAGGCTTCTTATTCCCCGGATTCGAGGGAGCCACAGGTATCAGTAACAAACTGTATTCTAAAGAATATGAGGAATATAAAGTAAATTCTGTTTATGCTACTGTCGATATAGGATGGAAAAACCAATTGTTCTTGAACTTGACAGGACGTAACGACTGGTTCTCTACTTTGAATCCGGACAACAACAGTTATTTCTATCCGTCTGTTACATTGTCATGGGTATTCTCTGATAGTTTCGAGATTCCAGACTGGTTTACGTTCGGAAAGCTGAGGGCTTCTTATGCCTCTGCATCCAACGGTACAGACCCATACCAGAATTACTTGACCTATAAAACGTTGAGTTATACTATAAACGGTAATAACACCGCTACGGTAAACAATTCATCTCTGCCTAATACAGAACTGAAACCGGTGCGCATATCCGAGTGGGAAGCAGGTCTTAATATGGCGTTCTTAAACAATCGTCTGTCGTTCGATGCTGCTTATTATATAAAGAACACGAAAGACGATATAGCGCAAGTTTCCGTAAGTACGGCATCCGGGTTTAGCTCTGCAATCATGAACGTGGGTGAGATTAAGAACTATGGTGTGGAATTCATGTTGAATGCCGTTCCTGTCCATACGAGAAATTTCACATGGAACTCTACTTTCAATATTGCATGGAACGACAGCGAAGTTAAATATCTGGGTGAAGGTGTGGAAAGCCTGACTATCGACGGAGCACTTTCGAGAAGCGGTAACGTATCTGTGCAAAACATCGTGGGTGAATCCTATGGGCAGTTGGTCGGCAAGAAGTATTTGCGTGATGACAACGGGAACATCGTTTACGAGAACGGTATAGCCCAAGCCACTACCGAGACATACAGTTTGGGTTCAGGAGTGTACAAGGTAACCGGCGGTTGGAGAAATGAATTCTCATATAAGGATTGGACTTTATCCTTCTTGCTGGATTTTAAAGTTGGGGCTAAGTTGTTCTCCGGAACGAACTTGAACCTATATACCGATGGTTTGCACAAGAACACTTTGGAAGGTCGTGGCAGCGATGGTTCGGGTACAATCGTTGGTGATGGCGTAATGCTTGACGAGAACGGGAATTATGTACAGAATACCGTAGCGGTAAGCGCACAGGCTTATTGGCAGGGAATCGTAAATAACGAGATAGCGGAGGAGTTTATCTATAACGCTAACTTCCTGAAACTGCGCGAGCTTTCTATTGGTTACACATTCCCGCAATCCATATTGGGAAAGCAAAAAGTAGTGAAGGGTGTTACTTTGTCTTTGGTAGGACGTAACCTGTGGACACTCATAAAGCACACGGATAACATTGACCCGGAATCTGGTTACAACAATGGTAATGGGCAAGGCCTTGAGCTGAACGGTTATCCTTCCACAAGAAACATAGGTTTTAATGTCAATGTCAAATTCTAAAAAAGAGATTAATATGAAGAAATCAATATTATTTTATGCTTTGTCGGTATTCGCTTTCTTTACAGGCACGACTGGTTGCAGCGATTTCGACGATACCAACATAGACCCGGAGCACATCACGGAAGAGACTATGGATTTCAGGATAGTGTTCTCCAATGTGGTTGCCCAAGCCTGTGGTTCTGACTATGACGTATGGCGCAATGGGTTGATATATTGTGCCAATATGATGCAACACACAACTTCTGTCGATTGGCAGCAAGGCGTGTTCTATACTTATTCTTCTGGTTACAATTCCGCTTACTGGGATGCCCTTTACAGCGGTGACCGTGGTGCCTTGCGGGATGTGGTTCTTATCATGAATGAATGGGAAGGTGATGACTCGTACGCAAACGAATACCAGATGTGCCGTATTATCAAGGCTTATATATTCCATCGCATGACGGACCTTTACGGGGATATACCTTATTCTGAAGCATCCCATGCCTACGACGAGAATATCCTTTATCCCAAATATGACGAGCAGAAGGACATCTACCTCGACTTGCTGAACGAGTTGGACGAGGCGCAAGCTGCCATCGACCCGTCGTTCACGGCCCAAATGACGAGCCAAGACCTGATGTACTCCGGCGACGCATCTAAGTGGAAAAAGTTCGCGAATAGCCTGATGTTGCGCATAGCCATGCGTATGACGAAAGTAGATCCGGCAACGGCGGAAACATGGGTAAAGAAAGCGGTTTCAAATGGCTTGTTTGAGAGCGTGAGCGACAATGCAATGGTCGCACATCCCGATGGTTCGGGGTTGGACGATGGCTCTGAACCTTACGGGAAAGTGCTTGCACACGAAGACCCCCAGGCTTTCTATGTGAGCGAATACTTTGTCAATCTTCTGAAGAGCACAAACGACCCGCGCCTCAGGTTGATTGCCACAGTTTGTGACAATCCGAGCGAGAAGTGGGAGGGTGACTTCGACTACGGTGAATGCGAGGATACGACGAAACTGATTGGTATGCCGGTGGGGTACGACGTGGCAGGCGGCCAATGGGATTTGTCGAATGCCGCCGGCTATCCGGGTACGAACTGGCGTAGTTATTATGCACTTCCGAACCGTTACACATTTGCCCGTCCGGATGTCCCGACGATGATTGCCACTTATGCCGAGCAACAGTTGCTTCTTGCCGAGGCTGCGTACCGTGGCTGGGTGAGTGGTAGTGCAAAGGATTACTATGAGCAAGGCGTGAGGGCAGCCATGCAACAATTCTCGTCTTACTCCAACTCCGATGCATCGGCTTTGTACAGTACGTACCTTAGCTCGTCTGCTGTCAATCAGTATCTGGATGAGAATCCGTTTGACGAAAGCCGCGCCCTCGAGATGATAAATACGCAGTATTACATCACTACTTTCTGCGACGAGTACGAGACCTTTGCCAACTGGCGCCGTAGCGGTTATCCGGAACTTACGCCTGTCAATAAAGGCTATACCAACTGCGTTACCAACGGGACTATCCCGCGTCGCTTCACTTACCCCACGACAGAGGAGCAGGTGAACTCGTCGAACTATCTGGAAGCAGTGTCGCGCATATC
>CAYZTO010000042.1:13711-17740 GCA_964481365.1 uncultured Parabacteroides sp.
TACCCCACGCGAGGGGTATATAGACGGGTGCCATAGGGTATTTGGAACACCTCTTTTATATGCTTCGTATTAGGGGTATTCTGCCCCAAGTCTCACAGGGATACGGGCAAGCCCAAAAAGAAAAGAGGAATGAAAGGCAGGGAAAACAACCCACCGTCTTCATTCCTCTTAATTGTTTTCAGTTATTACCTACTATACGATGCCTTGTGCCATCATAGCCTTGGCAACCTTCATGAAGCCTGCAATGTTAGCTCCTTTCACATAGTTTACGTAGTCGCCTTCCTTGCCGTGTGCGACGCATTGTGCATGTATTGCGCCCATGATTTGGTGCAGCTTCGCATCGACTTCGGCAGCTGTCCATGAGATGTGCATGGCATTCTGCGTCATTTCCAAGCCTGATGTGGCAACGCCTCCGGCATTGACTGCCTTCCCGGGGGCAAACAGCATCTTGTGCTCGATAAACAAATCGACAGCCTCGGCAGTGCAACCCATATTGGAGACTTCGGCAACACAAGCTGTGTTGTTTTCAATGAGTTGGCGGGCATCGTTGGCGTCCAATTCATTTTGAGTGGCGCAAGGCAGGGCTATGTCCACTTTCTGCTCCCACGGTTTCTTTTCGGGGAAGAAGGTAGCAGAGGGGAACTCGTCCACGTAAGGCTCTACGATGTCATTCCCCGAAGCCCGAAGCTCGAGCATGTAGTCAATCTTTTCCCCCGAGATGCCGTCAGGGTCGTAAACATATCCGTCGGGACCTGAAATTGTAACCACCTTAGCTCCTAACTCCGTAGCCTTGAGGGCTGCTCCCCATGCCACGTTTCCGAATCCCGAGAGGGCAACCGTCTTTCCCTTTATGTCGATATTGTGCTCTTCCAACATCTGATGCACGAAATACAGGGCACCGTAGCCGGTGGCTTCCGGGCGTAATATCGAACCTCCGAATTCCATTCCCTTTCCGGTGAATGTCCCGGTGTTCTCGCGGGCCAGTTTTTTGTACATGCCATACATGTAGCCCACTTCCCTTCCGCCAACTCCAATGTCGCCGGCAGGCACGTCTGTATCCGGACCAATGTTTCTCCACAGTTCCAGCATGAAGGCTTGGCAGAAACGCATTATTTCAGCCTCGCTCTTGCCTCTCGGAGCAAAGTCCGAGCCTCCTTTGGCTCCGCCCATAGGCAATGTCGTAAGTGCATTCTTGAAAGTCTGCTCGAATCCCAGGAATTTAAGGATGGAGAGATTCACGGAAGGGTGGAAACGGACTCCGCCTTTATACGGGCCGATGGCGTTGTTGAATTGTACGCGGTATCCCAGATTGATTTGGATTTCGCCGTTGTCATCAACCCAAGGGACACGGAATGTGAAGATTCTTTCCGGTTCGACAAGGCGTTCGATTATCTTAGCTTTTTCAAATTCCGGATGTTGGTTGTACACGTCTTCTATTGAGAGAAGGACTTCCTTCACGGCTTGCAAGTACTCCTTTTCTCCGGGGTGCTTAGCCTCTAATTCTGATAGAATTGCTTCTGTTTTCATGTGCAATAATATTAAAAGGATAACATTTGTTGCGGCAAATATAGCGCAAATATTCAGCTGTCATCATGCTTAACTTGTTTTTAACAGAATCTGCTGTCGTGGTGTGACACTTTTGCAAAATCAGGGATTCCGGAGCCTGTGGCGGGGCTTCAGGACGGGACTGCCTATTCGTCTGACTCGTAGATGGCGGTATTGCCTTCAGACTCCCGGACTTCCACCCTGTAGCACGTGGGTATTTGTCCGCACACCCAGCGCGCTATGTTTTCGGCAGTGGGGTTGAACGGGAGCACATCGTTCAAGTACTTGTGGTCGAGTTGTCCTTTCACTATTGCCTTGATTTGGCTGAAGTCTGCCACCATCCCGTTTGCATCCAGCTCTTTCGCGCGGCAATAGACAGTGATTATCCAATTGTGCCCATGAACCTCGCAGCACTTGCTCTTGTAGGGGAGATGCAGCTTATGGGCTGCTGATATTTCCAAACGCTTTATTACTGTGTACATTCTTGTTCCTTTCCTATTAAAATGGACTTGCAAAGGTATTGCTTTTGTGGTTTAGCATCAACCGGTGATTCCTTTGAGAAGCTCTGCCAACCGTCCAAGCCAGAGGCTGTCTGTTGAATCGAATGCCCCAAGCCTGTCACTGTCGATGTCGAGCACCGCCGCCACTTCCCCTACATTATTATATATAGGCACGACTATTTCCGAGCGCGACGACGAGCTGCAGGCTATGTGCCCGGGGAATTGCTCCACATCCGGGACCACTATGGTTTCGCCCGACTTCCATGCCGACCCGCACACGCCTTTTCCGTATCCGATACGGGTACATGCCAAGGGACCCTGGAACGGTCCGAGCACGAGTTGGCTTCCTTTCACAAGGTAAAATCCCACCCAGAAGAACCCGAAGGCTTCCTTCAGGGCTGCGGCGACATTTGCAAGGTTGGCGACGGCATCGGTTTCGCCTGCCACCAGCGATTTGATTTGCGGAAGGAGCGAGGCGTACCGCTCTTCCTTGCTTCCGTTTGCGACAATGAGTTTTTCCTCCATATCCATATTTGCTTTATATCCGGGCAAAGGTAAAAATATTATCTTTGCGCTCCGATTAATAATGATATTATATATGGCAGAGAAAAATTCCCCCCTTATACTTGGAACAGAGCCTATCGGCTCATTACTCGCACGTTATTCGATACCGGCAATAATTGCCATGACAGCCTCCTCGCTTTATCACATAGTGGACAGCATCTTCATCGGGCACGGCGTAGGTCCTATGGCAATAGCAGGACTTGCCCTCACGTTCCCTTTGATGAATTTAGCTGCCGCCTTCGGGGCTTTGATGGGGGTCGGGGCTTCCACACTTCTCTCCGTGAAGTTGGGGCAGAAAGACTACGAGAGCGCCAATCGTATCCTTGGCAATGTGTTGGTGCTTACAGTCATCATGGGACTTCTCTTCACGGCAGTTTTCCTTGTCTTCCTCAACCCTGTACTTTACGCATTCGGGGCGAGCGAGCAGACGCTTCCCTATGCACGCGACTATATCGAAATAATCCTCTACGGGAACGTAATCACACACGTCTATTTGGGTTTGAACAGTATGCTGCGCTCCGCCGGGCATCCGAAGATGGCAATGTACACCACGCTGGTTTCCGTAATAATCAACGGTATCCTCAACCCGATATTCATCTTCGGCTTGGGATGGGGCATAAAGGGTTCGGCATGGGCGACGGTGATAGCTCAAGCCATCTCACTCGTCTGGGAGTTCTACCTCTTCGCAAAACCTACCGAGCTGGTGCATTTCCGGAAGGGCATCTACAACTTGAAACGCAAACTGGTGGCAGGCATCTTCGCCATAGGTCTCTCCCCGTTCTTCATGAACGTTTGCGCATGCATGATAGTCCTCTTGATAAACCTCGGGTTGAAAGAACACGGGGGCGACATCGCAATCGGGGCTTACGGGATAGTAAACCGCATCACCTTCCTTTTTATAATGATTATCATGGGTCTTAACCAAGGGATGCAGCCGGTTGCCGGATACAACTACGGGGCACGCCAGTTCGGCAGGGTGCTCGAAGTAACGAGGCTTGCCATCAAATGGGCGGTCGGGATTGCCACTACAGGTTTCATAGTGTGCCACCTGTTCCCCGGGGCGGTGGTAGGGCTTTTCACGACCGACGAAGAGCTTGTCAGCGTTTCCGTTAGGGGTCTACATATAGTGTTCCTCGTCTTCCCGATTGTAGGTTTCCAGATGGTAGCCTCCAATTTCTTCCTCTCTGTGGGAATGTCGCGCCAGGCAATCTTCCTTTCCCTCACGCGGCAGCTCCTTTTCCTCATCCCATGCCTGATTGTCCTTCCCCGCTTCTTCGGGCAGGTGGGAGTGTGGGGAAGCATACCCATCGCCGACTTCGTTGCAGCCGTCGTGACGGCATTTTTGTTCGCCCGGCAGTACAGGAAGTTCGCCGTGGCAGCCCGCCAAGGCTCCTGAGGTCCCGGCAGGGTAATCAAGAGG
>CAYZTO010000043.1:0-17556 GCA_964481365.1 uncultured Parabacteroides sp.
CGAAAGCGTTTTTCCGGTTAGAAAAGCCCCGTCGCGTTGCGCGAAAGCATTTTTCCGGTTAGAAAAGTCCCGTCGCGCGGCGCGAAAGCATTTTTCTGTTTAGAAAAGTCCCGTCGCGCGGCGCGAAAGCATTTTTCTGTTTAGAAAAGTCCCGTCGCGTAGCGCGAAAGTGTTTTTCTGTTTTGAAAAGCCCTGTCGAAATTTTCGGAACCGTTTTTCTATTTTGAAAAGCCCCGTCGAAATTTTCGATGCCCCTTCCCAAACCGGCGCAGGGTGCTTCCATTGCTTTCCGCCCCAAGGCGGGATTGCCGTGGCTGCCCGCCGGGTTTTCCCGCCCCCGGAAACAAAAAAAGCTGCCCCGCACCTGCAAGGCAGCCCTCTTTTCCCCGAAAGGGAATCATTATTCGTCTTCCTCTTTCATGTTGTGGAAAACATTCTGCACGTCTTCGTCTTCTTCAAGTTTGTCGATGAGTTTGTTGATTGTCTCGCGTTGTTCGGGCGAAACCTCTTTCACGTCGTTGGGGATGCGGACAAATTCGCTGCTTGTGATTTCGTAACCGTTGTCTTCCAGATATTTCTGTATGGCTGCATTTTGCGCGAACTCGCCGTAGATTACGATTTCGTCTTCGTCTTCGTCCACTTCGTCCACTCCGTAATCGATAAGCTCCAGCTCAAGCTCGTCGAGGTCTAAACCGTCTTTTTTGCTTATGTGGAACACGCATTTGTGCTGGAACATGAATTCCAGGCTTCCGCTCGTCCCCAAAGAGCCCCCGTTTTTGTTGAAGTAGCTGCGGATGTTGGCGACGGTGCGTGTAGTGTTGTCTGTAGCCGTTTCCACGAAGATTGCGATGCCGAATGGGCCGTATCCTTCGTAGTTCATTTCTTTATAGTCCGTAAAATCTTTCGAGACTGCCCGCTTGATGGCGCGTTCCACATTCTCTTTCGGCATGTTTTCTTTCTTGGCTGTTTGCATCAAGACGCGCAGGCGGGGGTTGTTTTCCGGTTCGGGGCCGCCTTGTTTGGCGCAAATGGTTATTTCTTTACCCAACTTGGTGAACACGCGGGCCATGTTGCCCCAACGCTTAAACTTTCTTGCTTTGCGAAACTCAAACGCTCTTCCCATATTCTGATTCTTTATGTTTTTAAGTAAATTGTTCAGTTTGAAATGTCAGCGCAGCTGCGCGCCTGTTTTTTGCTCCAGGTTCGCCTGGATTTTGTGCATGATGTTGTCGATTTGTTTGTCCGTGAGGGTTTTTGTCTCGTCTTGCAGGAAAAAGCTGACTGCGTAGGATTTCTTTCCCTCGGGGAGGTTCTTTCCTTCATATACATCAAACAACTCGACGGATTTAAGCAGTTTCCGCTCCGTCTCGGATGCGATTTGGCGGATTGCGTCGAAGGTTACGGCTTTGTCGATGAGGAGTGCGAGGTCGCGCTTCACGGCAGGGTATTTCGGGATGTCGGTGAAGGAAACCTTTTTCTTCTTGGTTTCTTTCATCAGGGCAGTCCATGATAATTCAGCGAAGTAAACTTCTCCGTGGATGTCTGCCTCTTTGCAGATATTCCGGGCAACTATCCCAAGTGAGCCGAGCATCTTCCCTGAAGCCGTCCGGATTCCCAGTCCTGTAGAATATAAATCATTCGAGAACGGTTCAAAGACAGTCCGCTTCAGGTCAATCCCCAAACGGCAGAGTATATTCCCGACGTAAGCCTTCAACTCATAAACGGAGGCATCTTCATCGGGATGTGCCCAGCTGTTTTCGACGCGTTTCCCGTGCAACCATAAACCGAGGCGGTAATCTTCCTTGAATTGGGAGAGTGTTTCACCTTCGCGCTTGTTTCCTTCGTTGAATGTGTAGCAATTCCCGAATTCATAGAAACGGATGTTGGAGTTCTTCCTGTTCGCGTTGTGGCTTATGCTTTCCAAGCCTCCGAAGAGTAGGGTCTGCCGCATAACGTTCAAGTCTGCACTAAGGGGATTCATCAACCGTACGCAGTGAGCTGCCGGGTAGGAGGAGAGCTTCTCGTAGTAAGCCGACTTCGTGAGAGAGTTGTTCATAATCTCGTTGAACCCGCAGCCGGTAAGCTGTTCTGAGATGAGGTTCTCCATCATATAGCTGCGGTCGGTCGTTGTCTTGTATGACAGGTTGGACTTCACGTGGTCACTGAACTCTACATTATTATATCCGTAGATGCGCAGGATATCTTCGATTACGTCTACGTCTCTCTTTACGTCGTAGCGGTAAACAGGCACTTTCAGTACCAGCCCCTCGCTGTTTTCAGACTCAATCTCCATCTCGAGGCTGCTTACGATACTCTTGACAGTCTCCACCGGCAGGGTTTTGCCGACGAGGGTGTACAGCCTCTTGTAATCCAGCGAGACGGTGAAGGGAGGAACCGGCTCCGGATATACATCCTGTATGCTGCCGGTTATCGTGCCTCCTGCGACTTCCTTCACGAGAAGCGCAGCGTATTTCAGTATATATATGGTAACGTTCGGGTCCAAGCCACGCTCGTATCGGAATGAGGCATCAGTGTTCAGCCCGAAACGCCTTGCAGTCTTCCTTATCCACGTGGGATGGAAGGTCGCGGATTCGAGAAAGACATCCGTCGTGGCTTCTGTCACGCCCGATTCCAGTCCCCCGAATACCCCCGCTATACACATGGGTTTCTCGGTGTTGCATATCATGAGGTCGCGGGAAGTGAGAGTACGTTCAACCCCGTCGAGTGTCACGAATTTCTCCCCTTCGGTGGCTGATTTCACGATGACTTTGCCTCCCGTGATTTTGCCCGCATCGAACGAGTGCAGCGGTTGCCCCAGCCCATGCAAGATGTAGTTGGTAACATCCACTACATTGTTGATAGGCCTCAAGCCGATAGCCGTGAGCCTTTCCTTGAGCCAGTCGGGACTCTCTTTAACAGTTACGCCCTTCACGGTCACGCCCGAATACCTCAGGCAGGCTTCAGTGTTCTCCACAGCGACTTCAATGCCCGGTGCCTCGTCTTCTATGCGGAAGCCTTCCACCGAAGGGCGTTTCAGGGTGGCACCGGCTCTACCGTTTTGCTTCAGGTAGGCTGCCAAGTCCCTCGCCACGCCGAAGTGGGATGTGGCATCCACCCGGTTGGGTGTTATATCGACTTCCAACACATAGTCACTCTTGATATTATAATAGTCTTTTGCCGGAAGCCCCACCTGTGTGTCGGCAGGAAGGACAATAATACCCGAATGGTCTGAACCTATACCTATTTCGTCTTCGGCACATATCATCCCGTTCGACTCTATCCCGCGAAGCTTCGAGCGTTTGATAGTGATGCAACGGTCGCCGTCATACAGTTTAGTGCCGACGGGAGCCACCACTACCTTCTGCCCTGCCTCTATGTTGGGGGCGCCGCATACAATCTGCAGAGGTTCGCCTTGCCCTATCGAGACAGTCGCCACGTGCATGTGGTCTGAGTTCGGGTGCGGCTCGCAAGTGAGGACTTCACCAATGACCAAGCCTTCCAGCCCTCCCTTTATGGTTTGTATTTCCTCCACGCTCCCTGTTTCCAGGCCGATGGAGGTAAGTGCGTCTGCCACTTCTTCAGGCTGCATATCGAAGTCGAGATATTCTTTCAGCCAGTTGTATGAGATATTCATGTTTATATAGTTTATCTTATTGTTCTGATGTCGGTTAGTCCTGCGAGAGC
Organism: uncultured Parabacteroides sp.; assembly: GCA_964481365.1. Taxonomy (GTDB): domain Bacteria; phylum Bacteroidota; class Bacteroidia; order Bacteroidales; family Tannerellaceae; genus Parabacteroides. Next base: position 3,685 of record CAYZTO010000043.1, read on the forward strand.
CGGCAGGGGACATACCTGTCAGGTTGCGGACGGGCAAAGGTAGGAAGAAATATCGAATATAGGGAGGTGGCGGCTGTTTTTTTAGAGAGCCTCCCCCGTGGAAGTCAGCGCGAACCGAGGTCGTCGTACAGAGTCTGTAAGAGCGCCTTTCCCTTTTCTTCCCGCAAGGCAGATGCGTTTCCCGGTTCCGATTCCACCAGTATGCGGTTGCCTTCGTTGTCATAGACAGTGTAGCCGCTGCTGTCGATGAAGCCGAACCCGTTGATGAAGGAGTAGAAGCAGAACTCATCCCCGCATGGGCAGAAGACATCCTTGCTGAAGCGGAACTCCGTGTGCGGCAAGTCCATCTGCCCGAGAAGCGTGGCTGCGAGGTCGGTCTGGCTGCATATCGCCTCCACCACCTCCGGTTCCTTCACCGCCCCGCCTGTCCAGAGCATCGGGATGCGGAAACGTAGAGGCTCGTAGTCCTTCACACCTGAGGGATAGCGGTAGCCGTGGTCAGCCACGAGGACGACAAGCAGGTTATCCCACACCGGCAGTTCCCGCACCTTGTCGATGAACATTCCAAGGCAACTGTCCGTGAAAGCCACGGAATTGAGGTACGGGTCCTCCAGCTTGTGGAAGGGGACATCAAACGGTTCGTGGCTGCTCAGGGTCAGGAAAGTAGTCATCCACGGCTCTTGGGAACTGTCGCGGTGCGACACGAGTTCGTACAGCCGCGAGAACGTGACGTCGTCGTTGGCACCCCACTTGCTCAGCCTGTCGGAGATGGGGAAGTCCTTGTCCGACACTATCGAGCTGTACCCCGAGCCGAAGAAGTAACTGTGCATGTTGGTGAAGTCTATGTTCCCGCCGTAGAGTACGTCACACATGTAGCCAGCATTCGCGAGAGTGCGTGCAACCGAGGGCAGGGTCTGGCTTTTGGCAGGATACTTCATCACCGACGTGGTAGGTTGCCCGGGATAGCCGTTGAGTACCGCGACAAGCCCCCGGTCGGTCCTGAAAGAGCTTGCGTAGGCATTGCTGAAGAGTTTCCCTTCGCGGCACAGGCGGCTGAGGTTCGGGGTCACGCCCGGCTCCCCGCCCAAGGCTTCGACCACATTAGCAGAAAAACTTTCAAGAAGGATGATGAGAATGTCGGGACGCTTCGTCGCCAAGACCTGCTTGTGGCTTCCTGCGGGGCATGTGTCCACCCGTTGGAAAAGCCCGTCAAACACCTCGGCACGTTTGGGTTCTTCGAAGAAATCGAATTGCGAGGCGAAGTCATGCGACTTGCTTAGAGACGCGAGGAAGCTGAAGCAAGGGTTTATGGCAGAGTGGTTCAGGAACTGGTTCCGGCTGAAATAGACCATGCCCACGTTTGCAGTAGAAGTGGTCAAGCCACCGTGTATAGGGATGAACATCAAACAGCCCAAGAGTATGATTTCCAGCAGGGTGGGTATCTTCCTGCTTGGCATCCCCGTAGGGACGGCGTGGAGCACTGCCGCGCAAAGGTACCGCCATATCGCGTACCCGAAGGCAGGGATGATAAGCAAGAGGAGGTACGATGCAGGCGTAATGCTCGCGGCGGCATCTTTGGGAGATTGCAGGTAGAAGAGCACAGTGGAGTCGAGGGGGAATCCCCAGTAGGGGTAAAGGCTCATGTCTACAGTGAATGCGAGGGCGATGACGGATGCAACCACGGCGAAGTACCATTTCATGAAGCGGCGCAGCCACGTGCCCGGCAGCCACACCGACACGAGGGTGAGCACGAGCGGAAGCACTGTGAGGTAGCCTGCCACTGTACAGTCGAGCTTCAGCCCGTGTAATATCACCTGTAGCCAGTCGCCTGCGGAACAGCCCTCCGACAGGGCGCGGTTGTAGAGCATGAAGAGGGGCTTTTGTATCGCGAAGGCAGGCAACCAAGCGACGAAAAGCGTGATGAGGAAACGTATTCTGCTTGCCATAGTGTGTGTCTTGTTCAGGCTCACGTAAGAGCCCGGAGGTGACTCTATAGATTGGGGCGCGGGCACTCACGTGAGTGTCTGGCTATGGCTCTATAGAGTTGGAGCTTCTCACTCTATAGAGTTGCTGCCAGTATCGCAATAGAGTACCTTCCGGGCAAATACTTACATACCGTACAGCCGCTCGCGCAACCGGGCGACGGCAGGGTCGGTGATATAGTCGTCGTAACTCATTATCTTGTCTATTATCCCGTTGGGAGACAGCTCGATGACGCGGTTCGCGACAGTCTGTATGAACTCATGGTCATGGCTTGCAAAGATGATATTACCCTTGAAGGCGCGCAGTGTATTGTTGAACGCCTGGATAGACTCGAGGTCGAGGTGGTTGGTCGGCGTGTCGAGCACGAGGCAGTTCGCGTCAGTGAGCATCATCTTCGCTATCATGCAGCGCATCTTCTCTCCCCCGGAAAGGACGCTGACTTTCTTTAGAAGCTCTTCGCCCGAGAAAAGCATCCTGCCGAGGAAGCCTTTAAGGAACACCTCGTTGGTATCAGGCGAGAACTGCGAGAGCCAGTCTATGAGGTTCATGTCGGAGTTGAAGTATTTCGAGTTGTCGAGAGGCAGGTAAGCCGTGGTGATGGTCTGTCCCCACTTGTAAGAGCCGGCATCCGGTTCTGCCTCGCCGTTGATTATTTGAAAGAGGGCAGTCATGGCACGGGGGTCGCGGCTGATGAAGACTATCTTGTCGCCCTTCTCAACGTTGAAGTTGAGGTCTTGGAAGAGCAGAGAGCCTTCGACGGAGGCAGTAAGTCCTTTCACCTCGAGAATCTGGTTTCCCGGTTCGCGTGCGGGAGTAAAGATGATGCCGGGGTATCTGCGGGAAGAGGGCTTGATTTCCTCTATGTTGAGTTTCTCCAACATCTTCTTGCGGCTGGTGGTCTGTTTAGACTTAGCCACGTTTGCACTGAAGCGACGTATGAACTCCTCAAGCTCTTTCTTCTTTTCCTCTGCCTTCTTATTCTGTTGCTGTTGCTGTCTCAGTGCGAGCTGGCTGGACTCGTACCAGAAGCTGTAGTTGCCGGCAAAGAGCTGTAGCTTGCCGTAGTCTATATCCACGGTGTGGGTGCAAACCGAGTCGAGGAAGTGGCGGTCGTGGCTTACGACCAGCACCGTGTGTTCGAAGTTGGAGAGGTAATTCTCCAGCCAAGAGACGGTCTCAAGGTCGAGGTCGTTGGTCGGCTCGTCGAGCAAGAGGTTGTCGGGCTGTCCGAAGAGTGCCCGGGCGAGAAGTACCCTGACTTTCTGCTTGCCGCTCAGGTCTTTCATGAGGCTGTAGTGTAGTTCCTCACCGATGCCGAGTCCACTGAGCAGGGAGGCGGCGTCACTCTCGGCATTCCAGCCCTCCATCTCGGCAAACTTCTCTTCCAGCTCTGCAGCCTTGATGCCGTCCTCGTCACTGAAGTCGGGTTTGGCATAGAGCGCATTCTTCTCGCTCATTACTTCCCAGAGTGAGGAGTGCCCCATCAGTACAGTGTCGAGCACCGTGTATCCGTCGAATGCGAAGTGGTCTTGGGCGAGTACGGAGAGGCGTTCCCCGGGACCCATGCTCACTGTCCCGCGTGTGGGGTTGAGCTGTCCGCTAATGACTTTGAGGAAGGTTGATTTGCCTGCGCCGTTCGCGCCAATTATACCGTAGCAGTTGCCGGGAGTGAACTTGAGGTTCACGTCTTGGAATAGAATCCGCTTGCCGAACTGTACGTCGAGATTGTTTACAGTTATCATATATATATCCTTAATGGTCTAATGTCTTTCCGGGCGCAAAGGTAAGGAAAAAAGCGGACGGGTATTAAGGTATTCCCTGAGATTGCTTGCATTTGTCACATCCGGCATTTCCTGATATTAAAAATAGGCGGGACACGTGTATTGCGCTGGCAATTTTGTACTTTTGCGCCGGTCTTACATATAATAGTTATAGGAGTATGATAATAGGAATAGATGTGGGCGGCAGTACTACCAAGATAGTTGGAATAGACCGTGGGAACGTAAAGTGTCCCATATTTGTTAAGGCAAACGACCCGGTGACATCGCTCTTCGGCGCATTCGGGAAATACATATACGATAACTCCATAGCCCTTTCCGAAGTCGAGCAGGTGATGCTGACGGGTGTGGGCAGTTCATACATAAGGCAACCTCTCTATGGTTTGCCGACGGCACGCACGGATGAGTTCATAGCCAACGGTCTGGGAGCGCAATACGTCACTGACCTGCACGACTTGATAGTAGTCAGCATGGGAACGGGAACGTCTTTCGTGCAAGTCGAGGGTGAGAAAATAAGACATATCGGCGGTATCGGCATAGGAGGCGGTACGCTGATAGGACTATCACGCTTGCTGTTGCAATCGAGTGACATCATCTGGGTATCCGAACTGGCACGGAAGGGAGATCTCCACAATATAGACTTATATATACAAGACATCTGCAAGACCTCTTTACCTGGTCTGCCGTTGGACGCAACAGCGTCTTTGTTCGGAAAAGTAGATAATAACGCACGTCCGGAAGATGTAGCCCAAGGGCTGATACACATGGTGCTGCAGTCGATAGGACAGGCGGCAGTGTTGGCATCTCTCAACAGTTCCATACGCGACTTCGTATTAATAGGCAACCTGACGCAGCTTCCGCAGTGCCATCAGGTCTTTTCTACGGTAGGGGAGATGTATGGCGTGCGTTTCATTATCCCTGAATATGCAGAATACCGCACAGCCATAGGTGCAGCACTGACACATATCAAGCATGTATCTATTCATTCTATATAAGTAGAATGACGCCGCCATGCTATCTAAATAATTCATCTAACACAATTATATATGGAAACATTGGATTTATTAGCTCCGTTGTTGTTTGTTGTAGTAGGATTGGTCGCTGGAGCAGTATTGAAATCGTTATTGAAACATTCAAGCTTACCTTACACGGTTTGCTTGTTTTGTTTAGGCGTGGTATTTGGTCTGTTGAGCCGCTTCAATCTTATTCCGGACGTGGGTGTTCTAAAGTCTGCCATTGATGTGGTAGCCAATATGAACCCGGATTTGATACTATATGTCTTTCTGCCACTGTTGATATTCAGTGGGGCGTATGATATGGATTTGCATGTCTTCCGTAAATCATTGTTCAACTCGACACTCTTGGCAGGTCCCGGCATGGTGATAGCCATGTTTCTTACCGCAGCCTTGATAATGTGCATACACTTCTTTATACCTGAAGCCGGCGGATGGAACTGGAGTTATGCCCTGATGTTCGGTGCTTTGATAAGCGCTACGGACCCGGTGGCGGTGGTGGCACTTTTGAGAGAGCTTGGAACCAGCAAACGGTTCTCCACTTTGGTAGATGCCGAGTCCATGCTTAATGACGGTACGGGCATAGTGCTTTTCATGCTCTTTTATGGGGCTTATACGGCTGCAGGAGCACCGACCTCACCTGTGCTTGACTGTTTGTTTGTCGTAGCGGTAGGTGCATTGCTGGGATGGTTGTTAGCCCGCCTGACAATCTGGACACTGGGACAAGTAGGAGGTGATGCTTCGGTGCAGAACAGTGCTATTATAGTCGGTGCTTATATTACATTCATCGCGGCGCAAGCATTCATGAATGTATCCGGAGTAATCGCTTTAGTGGCATTCGGACTGACTATATCGTATGTTGGCCGCCCTCATCTGAAACCTGAAGTCCATAGTTTTATGCAGTCCTTCTGGGAGCTGGCGTCTTATATCGCGAATACTTTGATATTTATCATAGTCGGTATTGTCATAGCTGCCAAAGTAGATATAACATGGAAAAGCATAGCTGTCATGTTTATTGTTTACATCGGTGTTAATCTGGTGCGTGCGGCAATGGTGCTTATCCTTTATCCTATAATGAAGAAGTGTGGTTATGGACTGACGTTACGTGAGTCGGTTATTCTTGTGTGGGGAGGTTTGCGCGGAGCATTAGGACTGACATTGGCATTGATGGTATCTTATACCTTGGATATACCCGAGGATATACGCCGTCAGATATTGCTCTTTACGGCAGGCATAGTTACGCTTACCCTTACCATCAACGCAACGACTATACGTTGGCTTCTGTTAAAATTAGGGTTAAGCAAAATACCGTCAGCGAAGATGCTGCTTGACTATAGTGTACGCCATCAGATAGTGGATAGTAGCGATAAGTTCCTTGAGAAGCTGAAAAAGAGGGACTCTCTGGCTATTTCCGATTGGAAATTAGTGGAAGAGTTCAAGCATAAGCAAGAAACAGCACCGGAGGTAACCTTCTGTCCGGATGACCTATTAGCCGATATGCGTCTTCGCATTTTGAATAAAGAGCGCGCTCTTTGCTGGAATATGTATGATGAAGGTATTATATCTTTTGTTACCCTCCGTTGCCTTACTGCATCGCTTGACGAGCAGTATGATCAGAGCGGGCGTATTCCTCTTTCTTTGCGTAAGCGTGTATTCAGTTTCTATAACAACTCTTTTTATATGTGGTTTATGAAGAATTTCCCTTTGATGCGCAAGTATTCCGATACCTATTTTCATAACCGGATAGTAAATGGCTATGACCTGGCTCGGGGATTCTTAATTACTCAACAGAAGTCATTTGGTTTTATAGATGAGTTTGTGCAATCAAAGGTGCTTACAGATGAAGAGAAAGTGCAAATGGATACTCTGAAAGGTGAGATTAGAGAAAATATCGACCGCATGACAGCTCTTATGGATGAAATGGCAAATGATTATCCGATGTCATATCGCTGTGGTGTGACTCGCAAATCCATTCGTATGTTACTTGCCGATGAACGTCGTTTAATCATGCAATTCAGACGCGAGGGCATACTCTCTGCGAGTGAAGCAGGTGTAATGAATGATGATATAGATGAGCGTTATGCTTCGATAGGAAGTTTGACGAAGATTTGGAAGAGAAGACAGAAATCTTCTGATGCAGAAGAGAACTTATGATATAAGGTTGCAAGTAATACTATTTCTTCTATTATATGCAAGGATTTTGGATATAATCAGACGTGATAAATGTAGTACTTATGGCAATGCATAGGTTGATATGGAAATAAATAATTACTTTTGTATTTCTGTAATATAATATAAAGATTTAATATTTAGGTAAGATGACAGTAACGAAACGGATTAAGCGTGCATTGGTATCAGTATACCATAAGGATGGATTGGATGAGATTTTAAGGAAGCTTCACGAAGAAGGAGTGACATTTATATCAACCGGAGGGACGCAAGCTTTTATTGAGTCACTAGGTATCCCGTGTGAAGCTGTAGAGGATTTGACAGGTTATCCGTCTATATTTTCAGGAAGAGTGAAGACCCTTCATCCGAAAGTATTTGGTGGTATACTTGCACGCAGGGATAATGAAGATGATCGTAAGCAATTGGCACAATATGAAATTCCGGAAATAGACCTTGTGATTGTGGATTTGTATCCATTCGAAGAGACAGTGATTTCCGGAGCGGATGAGCAGGCTATTATAGAGAAAATAGACATAGGCGGTATCTCTTTGATTCGGGCTGCAGCTAAGAACTATAAAGATGTACTTATTGTAGCTTCCAAGCAACAGTATGCGCCGTTGTTCAAATTGCTTAATGAGAAGGGGGCGGAAACTACATTAGACGATCGGAAATGGTTTGCCAAGGAAGCATTTGCAGTATCGTCAGGTTATGATTCTGCTATATTCAATTATTTCGATCGGCAGGAAGGCTCTTATTTCCGTGCTTCAGTGGATACTCCGATGCACTTGCGTTATGGAGAAAATCCACACCAGTCGGCTAGGTTCTATGGAAAGTTCAATGATATGTTCGAACAGCTGCACGGTAAGGAGATTTCTTATAATAACCTGTTAGATATTGATGCTGCAGTAAATCTTATAGATGAGTTTGACGAACTTACCTTTGCCATACTTAAGCATAACAACGCATGTGGTATTGCATCTCGTCCTTCAGTTCTGGAGGCATGGAAAGATGCTTTGGCTGGGGATCCTGTATCAGCATTCGGTGGTATATTGATTACTAATGCAACAATAGATAAAGCTACGGCAGAAGAAATTAATAAGCTATTCTTTGAGGTATCTATTGCTCCTGCTTATGATGCAGATGCTTTGGCTATATTGGAGCAGAAAAAGAACCGTATTATACTTGTGCGTAAGGAGTGCAAGACATATCCGATGCAATATCGTTCATTGCTTAATGGCGTGCTGATGCAGCAGAAAGATTTAAGCATCCAGCATGAAGAAGATTTGCAACCAATGAGTAACAAGCAGCCGAGTGAACAGGAAATAGCTGATCTCATATTTGCCAATAAGGTGGTGAAGAATAGTAAGTCAAATGCTATTACCTTAGTGAAGAACAAGCAACTCTGCGCAAGTGGGATAGGGCAAACGTCAAGGGTCGATTCACTTCGGCAGGCTATAGACAAGGCTCGCTCCTTTGGATTTGACCTTAATGGTGCGGTTATGGCTTCGGATGCCTACTTCCCTTTCCCTGATTGCGTGGAACTTGCAGACAAGGCGGGTATAACTGCTATAATTCAGCCTGGTGGTTCTATCAGGGATGACCTTTCGGTAGCGTACTGCAATGAGCATGGTATCGCGATGGTCAAGACAGGTGTACGTCACTTTAAGCATTAACGGGATATATAATTGGATGATTTCATAAAGGATGTAGTGTGGCGGATGCCTCTGGTACATCTCGCTACACTACAATATATAATATTAAAAAGTAAGAGGAATGGGTTTGTTTTCTTTCACACAAGATGTGGCAATGGACTTGGGGACAGCCAATACTGTTGTTATATGCAACGGGAAGATGGTTGTGGACGAACCTTCTATGGTGGCCATTGACCGCCTGACCAACAAGGTCCTTGCCGTAGGGCAGAAAGCCCGTGAGATGTATGGCAAGGCACATGACAACATTCTCACTATACGTCCCCTCCGGGAAGGGGTGATTGCCGACTTCAATGCTGCAGAACAGATGATACGGGGCTTTATCCGGATGGCCAACTCCAAGAGCCGCTGGTTCACACCTTCGCTCCGTATGGTTATAGGTATCCCTTCGGGGAGCACTGAGGTGGAAATCCGTGCCGTACGGGATTCCGCCGAGCACTCCGGAGGGAGGGATGTATATATGATTTACGAGCCTATGGCTGCCGCACTCGGGATAGGTATCGATGTGTTGGCTCCGGAGGGGAATATGATTGTGGATATAGGCGGTGGTACGACGGAAATCGCCGTTATATCCTTAGGTGGCATTGTATCCAACAAGTCGATACGCATCGCGGGGGATGACCTCACTTCGGATATCATGGACTATATGCGCCGCCAGCACAACGTAAAGGTGGGAGAACGTACCGCCGAGCAAATCAAGATACGCGTGGGGTCTGCCCTCACCAAGCTTGATAACCCGCCCGAGGACTTCATCGTACACGGTCCTAACCAGATGACCGCCCTTCCGATGGAGGTGCCGGTATCCTACCAGGAGGTAGCCCACTGCATCGACCGTACCATATCCAAGATGGAAGCCGCCGTGCTCAGTGCACTTGAGCAGACACCGCCGGAGCTATACGCCGACATTGTCCGCAATGGCATCTACCTGACGGGTGGCGGGGCACTTATGCGTGGGTTGGACAAGCGCCTTGAGGATAAGATAAACATCACGTTCCACGTGGCGGAAGACCCCCTGCGTGCAGTGGCACGCGGTACGGGCGTTGCCCTCAAGAACGTAGATAAGTTCGGGTTCCTTATCCGCTGAAAGGGTACAGTAATGGTATTGTTGCGCATTAGGAAGATGGACGGTATGCCGGGCAGCTGCTGCGGCTTCCCCCTATGCTAAGGTTTATTACTGCGGGTATATGCGTAAGTTGCTTGAGTTCTTAGTAGGGAAGCGCCACTGGTTCCTGTTTGTGGTACTGGAGGCTGTAGCCTTGGCCCTTGTGTATCGGAATACTTCCTACCAGCGCAGCGTGATGCTTTCTTCGGCGGGTATGGTGACCGGGTACATATCATCGTATTGGGGCGACTTTCTGGCGTACCTTAACCTGCGTGAGGTGAACCGTGAACTCACCAAGCGCAACGGGGAGCTGGAGATGGAGATACTCCGCCTGCGCTACAGCATGGAGGAGCTTGCCGCCGACACTGCCGCCTTCGGGGGGTATGTGTCTCCGGACAGCATCGTGCGCGATTTCCCGTACACCTTCATCACTGCCGAAGTAGTGAGCAACAGCATCAGCCATATATCGAACTATATAACACTCGACTGCGGGACACGGGACAGTGTAGCCCCGGACATGGGCGTGGTATCCGATTGGGGGGTGGTAGGCATAGTGTCCACAGTCTCGGAACGCTATGCGGTGGTAATCCCGCTAATCAACCCCAAGTCGCACATAAGCTGCAAGCTCTTGGGAAGCGACTTCTTCGGTACCCTGTCGTGGGACGGGCGCGATGCCCGGTTCGCCACATTGGAGAAGCTCCCCCGGCACATGGTCTATGCACCGGGAGACACGGTAATCACCAGCGGGTACTCGGCGGTATTTCCCGCAGGAATAATAGTAGGCACAGTTGATGGGCTTGCCGAGGAAGACGACAACGACTTCTTCTCCCTGAGGGTACGGCTCGCTACCGACTTCGCTACTCTGCGCAACGTGCGCGTCATACGCAACTACGACCAGGCAGAACAACAACAGATATTACAGGAGGCAACTAAGGATGATTAATAGCGCTATACGGTTAGTGATATGCTTCGCGGTATTCATATTCCTGCAGGTGGCAGTACTAAACAACCTCCACTTCCTGCGGGTCGCCACCCCTTTCTTCTACATATATCTCTTGCTAAAGATGCCCGTGGACATGAAGCCCGACTGGTTGCTGCTCATGGGGTTCGTGATGGGGCTTGCCATAGATGCCTTCTCCAACACGGCAGGCATGCACGCCGCAGCCACGACCCTCGCCGCCCTTGTACGCCATCCAGCCATCCGCCTGTTCTTCGGTAACGTGGAGGCGGGAATCCCGGCATTTGCCGCTTTCGGGAGGGCACCGTTCATGCGGTATGCCGTGGCGGTTACGCTAATCCACCATACCGCCCTGTACCTCATCGAGTCGCTCACCCTGTTCGACCCCCTCTTCCTCCTGATACGCATAGTGGCAAGCATCTGCCTTACCACCATCCTTATATTCCTCATAGAATCGTTCAACATTAACCCGGTAGACTACAATGAGCCATAAGCGGGAGATACTCCAGAACCGCCGCTTCGTACTCATAGGGATAGTGCTGACGGTGACACTCATATTCGTGCTGAGGCTGTTCTACCTCCAGGTGCTCGACAGCAACTACAAGCAGTATGCCGACAGCAACGCCCTCCTACGGCGGACGGTATATCCCGCGAGGGGTATCATCTACGACCGCAACGGCAACGTGGTGGTATATAACCAGCCGGCATACGACGTTACCGTCATCATGAGGGAGGTGAAAGACCTCGACACCCTCGACTTCTGCCGCATCACCGGCATTACCTACGACTACTTCTGCCAGCGCATGAAGGACGTCAAGAACCGCAAGCTCAACCCGGGCTACTCCCGCTATACCCCGCAGGTCTTCCTCTCACAGCTCTCTGCAGAGGAGGCGGGCGTGCTTCAGGAGAAGCTCTACAAATACAGGGGGTTCTACATCCAGAGCCGCACCATAAGGCAATATGCCTACCCGAACGGGGCACTGCTGCTCGGAGACCTCGGCGAGGTAAGCCCTTCCGACATCGAGGCAGACCCCTATTACGCGAGGGGCGACTACTCCGGGCGTTCGGGGGTGGAGAAGTCATACGAGGAACAGCTGCGCGGCGAGAAGGGCGTGGAGATACTCCTCCGTGATGCGCGGGGGCTTATCAAAGGCCGCTACGAAGGGGGGAAGTTCGACAAGGCTCCGGTAGCGGGGCACAACCTCACCCTCAGCATAGACATGGAGCTACAGGCATACGGCGAGCAGTTGATGAAGAACAAGATAGGCGGCATCGTGATGATAGAGCCGTCCACGGGGGAAGTGCTCTGCATGGTATCTTCCCCGACTTTCGACCCAGCATTGTTGGTGGGCAGGCAGCGCGGCAAGCACCACCGTGAGCTGGAGAAGAACCCCCAGAAGCCCCTATTCAACCGCCCCCTGATGGCACAGTACCCGCCGGGGTCTACATTCAAGCCCACACAGGGGCTTATCTTCCTGCAAGAAGGGGTGATTACGCCGGAGACACGCTTCTCGTGCGCCCACGGATATACCTTCAGGGGCGGAAAGCCGGCATGCCACGGGCATCCGTCGCCGCTGCCAGTCACGGGTGCCATATCCACATCATGCAACTCATTCTTCCCTTGGGGGCTGCACTATATGCTCGACGACCGTTCGCGCTACCCTACGGTACAGGAGGCATTCGACAAATGGAAAGACTACCTCGTCTCTATGGGCTACGGCTACCGCCTCGGTATAGACCTGCCGGGGGAGAAGAGGGGCTATATACCTAACAGCAAGGTATATGATAATATATACCGTGGGCGTTGGAACTCCAGCACCATCATCTCCATAGCAATAGGGCAGGGGGAGATTTTGGCAACACCACTACAAATATGTAACTTAGCGGCGACAATAGCGAACCGGGGCTACTACTATGTCCCCCACGTTGTGAAGGAGGTTTCGGGGATGCAGCCCGACACGGCATTCACCCGCAGGCACTACACTATGGCAGATGCCAAGTGGTACGACTACATCGCCCAAGGGATGAGGGGTGCAGTGGTAGGCTCCGAGTACGGTGCCACCTGCCGGGGGACGAACCTGCCCGACATCGCGGTATGCGGGAAGACAGGCACAGCCGAGAACCCCCACGGGAAAGACCACAGCATCTTCATGGGGTTCGCGCCCTACGAAGAGCCGCGCGTGGCGATATCCGTCTTTGTGGAGAACGGGGGCTTCGGCGCAACATACGCAGTCCCAATCGGCAGGCTGATGCTTGAAAAGTACCTCCGTGGGTATATCCCCGAGGAGAGCAAAGGGATAGAGCAGTACATCATGGACGCAGTCATCCTCCCGGGGAGCGATTACAGATAGTGGATATTTACTAACAATATAAAATGTAGGATTAAGATGGCTATAGACACCACATTTACCAAGGTCATAAGCCTGATGGCATACCAGACCAGCTTCAGTAGCACGGCAGGTGATTACTACCTCCGCGTGAAGACGATGCCCAACACCCTGGGTATCGAAGAGTTATCAACCGAGATAGCATCGCGCCTCAATGTGAGCAAGCCACTCGTGCAGAGTGTGCTGGAGACAGAGAGGGACGTGGTGATAGATGCAGTCGGCAGCGGCTACATAGTCAATAACGGCTTCTGCATCGTACAGGCATCATGCCAAGGGGTGCTATATAAGTCCGACCTCGCCAAGGCAGTAGTGGGCGAGAATATCAGGGTATATGCCCAGTGCCAGGCTACCCAGTCGTTCCTTAATGCACTGAAGGAGTGTGACGTAGAGCTGTTCAAGCAGCCAGCGGTGGTAGGGCCGTGGCTCACCGACGCATACGGGCAGACCTACGACGAGAGCGGTACCCTCGTGCGCATCCAACCGGAGAGGGGGAAGAACATCGTCCTCACGGGCACCAACCTGAAGGTGGTGGGCACAGACCCCTCAATCGGGGTGAAGTTCACATCCATAACCAACAGCGACACAACGGTTTCCATACCCCTGTCGGACATCACCATAAACCAACCCCAGAAGCTCGTGTTCGTGCTCCCGACGGAAGTCACCGACGGGCAGTGGGACGTTACCGTGACTACCCAATATGGTTCCGGAGGCAAGGTCATCAAGAGCGTACGCTCGTCCACGCTCCCCGACCCCATACAGGTAGGCGAGGCAGA
>CAYZTO010000044.1:0-5765 GCA_964481365.1 uncultured Parabacteroides sp.
ACTTCCTCAAAGTCTACATCCGTTACATTATCTTTCCCGTTATTGTTATTTCCTGAGTTGTTTCCACCCGGTTGAGCACCGGAATTAGCTCCACTTTGTGCATTCTGGGCGTTATACATTTCCTGGCTTGCTGCTTGGAACACGGCGTTCAGTTCATTCATAGCTTTTTCGCATCCCGGGACATCTTGTGCTTTATGAGCATCTTTCAGTTTACTTAAAGCAGCCTCTATGGATGTTTTCTTGTCTGCCGGAAGTTTGTCACCCAAGTCTTTCAGTTGCTTTTCCGTCTGGAAAATCATACTATCAGCTTGGTTCAACTTGTCGATGCGTTCCTTTTCCTTCTTATCAGCTTCAGCATTGGCTTGTGCCTCTTCCTTCATGCGTTTTACTTCATCCTCGCTCAAACCGCTTGAAGCTTCTATACGGATGCTTTGAACTTTACCTGTACCCTTATCTTTTGCAGATACATTCAAGATGCCGTTCGCATCAATATCGAATGTGACCTCTATCTGAGGAACACCACGTTGTGCGGCAGGTATCCCATCCAAATGGAAACGACCGATAGACTTGTTGTCTTTAGCCAGCGGGCGTTCACCCTGCAATACATGGATTTCTACGGAAGGCTGATTATCCACTGCAGTAGTGAAGACTTCAGACTTCTTCGTTGGAATCGTTGTGTTAGCGTCAATAAGCTTCGTCATGACGCCGCCCATTGTTTCAATACCCAGAGACAGAGGAGTGACATCCAACAGAAGCACGTCTTTCACTTCGCCTGTCAAGACTCCGCCTTGGATTGCCGCACCAACTGCTACAACCTCATCCGGATTAACACCCTTAGACGGTGTTTTCCCGAAGAACTTCCGCACAATCTCTTGAACTGCAGGGATACGGGTAGAACCACCAACCAGGATGACTTCGTCTATTTCAGAAGTCGTCAGACCTGCATCTTTCAGTGCTTGCTGGCAAGGAGGAATACATGCCTGAATCAAGCTGTCTGCCAGTTGCTCGAACTTAGCGCGGGTAAGAGTCTTAACCAAATGCTTAGGCACACCGTTCACCGGCATGATATACGGCAGGTTTATTTCTGTAGATGTGGTGCTCGACAGCTCAATCTTTGCCTTTTCAGCAGCTTCCTTCAAGCGTTGCAAAGCCATGGCATCCTTACGCAAATCCACGCCTTCGTCCTTCTGGAACTCATCTGCCAGCCAGTCGATTACCACATGGTCGAAATCATCACCTCCGAGGTGAGTGTCACCATTCGTAGACTTAACCTCAAACACACCGTCACCCAGTTCCAAGATGGAGATATCGAACGTACCGCCACCCAAGTCGAACACGGCAATCTTCATGTCCTTGTTCGATTTGTCCAGACCGTAAGCCAATGAAGCAGCAGTAGGTTCATTAACTATACGGCGTACGTTCAATCCGGCAATCTCACCGGCTTCCTTTGTAGCCTGGCGTTGTGCGTCGCTGAAGTATGCAGGCACGGTGATTACGGCTTCCGTAACCTCCTGGCCAAGATAGTCTTCGGCTGTCTTCTTCATTTTCTGGAGAATCATTGCCGATATCTCCTGCGGTGTATAAAGACGGCCGTCGATATCAACACGCGGAGTATTATTGTCGCCCCGTACCACTTTGTACGGCACGCGCGAAATTTCCTTCTGTACCTGGTCGTATGTTTCTCCCATGAAACGCTTGATGGAGAATACCGTCTTCTGCGGATTGGTAATGGCTTGGCGTTTTGCCGGGTCACCTACCTTGCGTTCCCCGCCTTCTATAAATGCAACAATCGAAGGAGTAGTCCTTTTCCCCTCACTGTTTGCTATCACGACCGGTTCGTTACCTTCCAACACAGCAACACAAGAGTTTGTCGTTCCTAAATCGATTCCTATAATCTTTCCCATGATGTTTTATATTTTATTGTTACTAATCTATTTATGCTGAACCTCCGGGCTTGCTTTGATTGTTTTGCCAAGCGATTCGCGTTTTTTTCAACAAATGGCGTGCCAAAAAAGGAGGAGGAAACAGGTGATGCGGTTTGCCATTTTATCCCGTCATTTTGACAGAAACACCCACACCGCTTGGGTTAAATCCGCAATAATTTGGCAGACACCCGGAACCGGCACAGGCTTGCCGGGCACGCTCACGTATTTTCACGCAAAATTGGAGCCGGCGGGAGGGTCTGCCATTGGTGGGGGTGTGTCACCGCCTCGGGTGGGGATGTGTCACCAACGGCTGTGACAGGGAGTCACCAACGTTGGTGACAGCAAGTCACCAGCACGGGGCAGTATCTTGCGCCTTTTCCAGACGGCACGAAAAGGGCTGCACCGACACCGGCACAGCCCATTTTCCAATAGGATATGATATGTTTACAGTGGTTTCGTGCCACCCCTATTCTTTTGCCCGGCTCATCAACTGCTGGAAATCCCTGACAATCTGTTCGCCCATATTGATACGTGTGCTGTCCACCTGCCTTATATACGCCGGCGTGACTGCGTCTTTGTATTTGGCTTTGCCCAGGCTTATCTTCATATCGTCGAGGTTCCCTGTTATGTTTATTCCCAGCTTTACGAGAGGGATTGGCGACTTCAACACCGATATGTGGTAGTCGAAGTTCATGTCCAGCCCCTGCGTGCCCCCGACGGCTGCCTGGTAGCGGTCTATTTCAATCAAGAAGGGGTATATGGTCAGGTTCCCGTCTTGCACAGTGATGTTTGTTTCGATGTGGTCGAAGAGGTTGCGTTTCTTGTTCTTGAACAGTAGCTTTTTGGATATTTCCGCAAAAGTCTCGCCGTCCATCAATACAAGGCTGTCGCCCTTCACATACATTGCCGAGCGCAGTGTCGGTATCTTTATGTTGAGGCACGAATCGAGCTGAGTCTCTGCGGCGACATCGAAATCGACCATGCCTTCGAAGGAACGCAGCATAGGTATGACGGTATCCAAGGATGGGAAAAAGTCTATCAAGTTCCCGATATTGACATTATGCAGATTGATGTCGAACCCAACGTACCCGCTATCGGGCTGCGCTGCCCGGTACACCATCATGGTTTTCAACTCGGCACCAAGCCCCATCATGCTCAGGTTCTTCAGGTGGATTGCCTGGTTGCGGATGTCCACCGCCCCGTGTACGTTTTCAAACAATAGTTTCCCATAGCGCACACGCTTCAGGTTAGTTTGCAATTCGAAGTCGATGTTGCGGGGAACGACGAACAGCCGCATGTCAGTATCGCTCGTGTCGGCCTCGGCGGTGAGGGTGTCTTCCGGGAAAGACATGGAGTGGATGAGCTGGTTGCAATTAAGGTTGTCCGACGAGAGTTCGAGCGTGGCGCGCAGCGTAGAATCCCTCTTCATTGCCCTGTAGAGGTCGTAGACCGAACCACTGGCTGTCAGGTCGGAACGCCCGATACGCATGGAAGCGTTGCGGAGGGTAATCGTACGGTTGCCTACCGTCACGGAAGTCTTCTGCATAAGTATAGGCAAGGATATCTGCGGGAGGTTCAGCTTCAAGCGGTTGAAGCCGATGATGCCCTTCGGAATCCAAAGCGAGTCGCGGAGCTTTTCAGCAGTAACCGCGAAGCCTGCTTTGTCCATGCCGGCACGGATGTCGCCCATTTTGCAGAAGATGGTGTCTGTTTCCAATGAGAGGGATATTTGCGGTTTCTCCGGATTGTGTTCTCCCGGCTGGAGCTTCACGGTACCCTTTGTTGCCATGCTGAACAAGCGCAGCGAATCTCCCATGGATGCATGCAAACGGTTTAGCGAAACTTCGCAGTCCATGCGGGCTATACGGGTAGTATCTTGGGGGTTGGTCGTCTTTATCTCAGCATTGCCTTTTTCCAGGAAAGCGTTCAGCTGCGGTGAGCTTAATTTAATCTCGCGCACTTCGGCACGTGCCCCGAGCCAATCTTGCCCGATGAATGCGAACGACGCATCTCCTGTGAATTCAAACTGATGGGCAGTGTCGCGCAAGGCTAATTCCGACATCTCGAGCTTCCCTCCTACCTTCAATCTGCCGAGGTCTTGCTTCTTTAAAGTAGAGAGGCGGCACCGGAGGCGGACATCGGCATCCAGTTTTCCTTCGAGCGAAACACCGGGTTGAAGCGGGAATGTCTGCGCAAGGGCAGTAAGATCTACGCTCGATTTGGTGTTTAATGTTATATCGGGGTCGCCCAGCAAATCCTGAATCTTTGCATCAGCCAAGATGTCGGTATGCGCTCCCTGCAGATGCAAGATTTTCAAGTCAGCATAGGATGGCTCTTGCTTCATGAGGTCAATCACCCCGTAGAAGTCTGCCGTGAAATTGTCTATCCCGTAGGGCATATTGGCATATTGGGCGGATGCACTGTCCACCTGAACCTTCAGCGTCGCGACAGGCATAAGCTCTTTCCCATACAAACCTTTAATCGTGCCTTCCACTTTGACTGCCCCCTTCGCCCTGATGTCTCCTTTCTTAACCACGCTTTCGGGTATCATCCGGAGGATAGTAGTCAGGGACGGTGCATGCAGACCGTAACGGAGATCCATGTCCAATGCCTGTTTTATGCTATCACCGCGCAAGGTCCCCTGGACATCCAACTCCGTGCCATTGACAGAGATACGGGCATCTTTCAGCGTAAGCTCTTTGGTCACACGGTCATGTTTCAATTGGGTGCTTATCTTCGTGCCAATCCGCCGTGCAAGCAGATTCCCCTCTTGCCAGAAAATAAGATTCCTGTTGCTGAAGTCGAGGGAAAGCAGAGTCAAGTCTTTCTGCAAAGAAGCTTTCAAGTGAAGGTTGGCATCTTGCAAATCGGCATACACTTGTGTTGCACGGTCATCGAACGTGAGGTTTGCATGGCGGACAAACACGTTCCGGATGTTAATGCCGTCAATCTTCACCGCAGAAGAATCGGTGTCGGAAGTCGTCGCTGTTGTATCAGCTTTCATTATGTCCCAATTTGCCCTCCCCTCTTTATCGGTATAGGCATAAGCCGTGATGCTGTCGAGCGAAAGATGATAGATGCTTATTTTTTGTTGCTCCAAATAGTCGATGGGATTTACAACCAACACGCATTTCTTGAAGGATAAAAGCGAATCAGTCTTTTGCCATAACGTGTCGGTGAACACTTTCGACACCAGTGAGCCGTCGGTGAGTTTAAGCCCGAAACGCGGGAAGGTGGAAAAGAATGTCAATTCAACACTCTTCATGTCAAGCTTTGCGTCAAGAGTTTGGTTTGCCACACGCAAAACTATCGGCGTCAGTTTCTCAGGTGTGAAAATAACATGGATGGCAAAAGTAATGGTTGCGGCAACCAATAATATCAATGAACATAGCGTAATAGCTGAGACCTTGATTACTTTCTTTATTCCTCTTTTCATAATATCCTTACCTTTTGATTTGCGGCAAATATACGGGTAATAACAATAAACTAATCGTAAGTTAAAACAGAAAATGTTACGCAGGAAACGCTCATTCCCCTTTTACGCTGCCGATGCAAATTACCAAATCATAGCAATCAATTTGGCTCTGAATCATACAGCCCACGACACTCCTTTTATCCCGGATACTCAAATAAGCAGAAAGCCATACCATCATGTACGATGATGGGTGCTCGATACACAACTTTCATCATTTCGATATAGTAATTAGACAGTCCATCCATGCGTTTGTGCGTTCTACGGAGTATCGTTCCCGATACGACATTCCATCAACCATACTGCCTTTTGCCGTTCCATTTCTTTTATTACAAAACGGTCTTTGGAAATAACAGGAACTCCATTTC
>CAYZTO010000044.1:5865-10368 GCA_964481365.1 uncultured Parabacteroides sp.
TATTATTTTCCTTATCTTTGTCCGGTTTTTTGAAAGGCTCTATCACAAAATGGCAATAGACAAACAAGCAGTTGAAAAAGGCACTATTTCAATTCTTGGTGCCCGCGTAAATAATCTGAAAAACATCGATGTGGAGATTCCGCGTAACACACTGACTGTTATTACGGGAATGAGCGGCAGTGGGAAATCATCCCTTGCATTCGATACTATTTTTGCCGAAGGGCAACGCCGCTATGTGGAGACTTTCTCGGCTTATGCACGCAATTTCTTAGGCAACATGGAACGGCCTGATGTGGATAAAATCACAGGGTTAAGTCCGGTTATCTCCATTGAACAGAAGACTACCAACAAGAACCCCCGCTCCACAGTAGGCACAACGACTGAAATATATGACTTCTTCCGTTTGCTTTATGCCCGTGCGGGTGAAGCTTATTCTTATCTCAGCGGAGAAAAGATGGTGAAATATACCGAAGAGCAAGTGCTTGACCTTATATTGAACCACTATTCAGGCAAGAAGATATATCTCTTGGCTCCTCTTGTAAGGAATCGCAAAGGCCATTACAAAGAAGTGTTCGAGCAGCTTCGCAAAAAGGGTTACCTGACTGTCAGGGTAGATGGTGAACTGCGCGAGATTCTGCATGGCATGAAGCTCGACCGATATAAAATGCATAGCATCGAGGTGGTTATCGACAAACTTGCCGTTTCCTCTAAAGATGAGCGGCGCTTGCTGGAAAGCCTCCGGGTTGCCATGAAGCAGGGCGATGGCCTGGTTATGGTATTGGATGTGGCTACGCAGGAAGTCCGCCATTATAGCCGTAGGCTGATGGACCCGGCCACAGGTCTGTCGTATGGAGAACCTGCACCGCACAATTTCTCTTTCAATTCTCCTTACGGGGCTTGCCCAAAGTGTAAGGGTTTAGGGCAAATCAATTTGCTCGACATGAAAAAAATCGTCCCAGACCCCTTACTTAGCATCTACGCCGGCGGTATCGTTGCTTTGGGTAAGTATAAGAATTCCGTTATCTTCTGGCAAATTGAAGCTATTTGCGCGAAGCACGGGGTTACGATAAAGACTCCCATTAAAGATATTCCCGAAGATGCGATGGATGAAATCATGAACGGAACAAGTGAACCCCAGCAAATACGCAATTCAGCAATAGGAACATCCAATTACTATTTATCATACGAAGGTGTGGTAAAATACATACTTATGCAGCAGGAAATAGAATCCTCGGCATCTGCACATAAATGGGCTGGGCAGTTTGTCCGGGTTGATACTTGTCCGGAATGCAACGGACGGAGGCTTAACAAGGAAGCGCTACATTATTATATAGGTGGAAAGAACATCGCCGACCTTTCAATGATGGATATTTCAGAATTGTACGATTGGACGAACAGCCTTGAAGAAAAACTTGACAACAAGCAGCGTCAGATAGCAGTTGAGATATTGAAGGAAATTCGTTCCCGGCTTCACTTCTTGCTGGATGTGGGATTGGATTATCTTTCCTTGAATCGTGCGGCATCGTCGCTTTCCGGAGGGGAAAGCCAGCGTATTCGTCTGGCTACGCAGATAGGAAGTCAGTTGGTAAATGTACTTTATATTCTTGACGAGCCCAGCATCGGTTTGCATCAGCGCGACAACGTGCGTCTTATAAACTCGCTAAAGCAATTGCGCGACATTGGCAATACCGTGATTGTCGTCGAGCACGATAAAGACATGATGCTGGAAGCGGATTATATCGTGGATATGGGTCCGCGTGCCGGTCGCTTGGGAGGAGAAGTCGTTTTTGAAGGGACTCCATCCGAAATGCTTAAAGCCGATACCCTCACATCGGCTTATTTGAACGGCAAAATGAAAATAGAAGTCCCCCAACAACGTCGTCCGGGCAACGGCAAGTTCCTGACTGTCCGTGGTGCATCAGGGAACAACTTAAAGAATGTCGATGTAACTTTTCCGCTGGGAATGTTCATCTGCGTCACGGGTGTTTCCGGAAGTGGAAAGTCTTCGTTGATTAACCGTACACTCCAGCCGTTGCTCAGCCAGCATTTTTACCGTTCACTGGAAGACCCGCTGCCTTTCCAATCGGTAGAAGGCATTGAAAATATCGATAAGGTGATTAACGTAGACCAATCTCCAATCGGCCGTTCACCGCGCAGCAATCCGGCTACGTATACCAACGTTTTTACCGACATACGCCGCCTGTTCGTGGAGCTGCCCGAATCAAAAATACGCGCGTACAAACCGGGGCGTTTCTCGTTTAACGTTGCAGGCGGTCGATGCGAAGCCTGCAAAGGCAACGGTTATAAAATCGTCGAGATGAACTTCCTGCCGGATGTCCTCGTTCCTTGCGAGGAGTGCCACGGCAAACGTTACAACCGCGAAACTTTAGAAGTCCGCTTCAGGGGGAAGTCCATCGCCGACGTTTTAGACATGACTATCAACATGGCGGTAGAGTTTTTTGAAAATATACCACACATTCTCTCCAAAATCAAGGTGCTGCAAGACGTGGGCTTGGGGTATATCAAACTCGGACAACCTTCCACCACTTTGTCCGGCGGCGAAAGCCAGCGCGTCAAGTTGGCAACAGAACTGGCCAAGCGAGACACGGGGAGAACGCTCTACATCTTGGATGAACCTACCACCGGTCTCCACTTCGAGGACATCCGCGTTCTTCTCGGCGTTTTGAATAAGTTGGTCGAGAAAGGCAACACGGTGGTTGTTATTGAGCATAACATGGACGTCATCAAGTGTGCAGACTATGTTATCGACATGGGTCCGGAAGGCGGCCGCAACGGAGGCAAAATTCTTTTTACTGGGACTCCCGAGGAATTGGCAAAGAGCGGCATTGGCTTCACCGCACCCTTCTTAAAAAAAGAATTAAACTTGTGAGCATGAAGAATCCGATACAGATGATTAAACAATGCGTCGAAAAGGACGAACCTTACTTTGTCCTTCGCGGTCAAGACCTCTGCGCGTTAGCCGCCATCGAAGCGTATTACAATGAAGTGAAAGCGCACGTCAAAAATCCCTATTTTATTGAAGAAATAGAAGAAATCATGAAAGACTTCCGGGCATACCGGGATGAAATCGGCATGACTAAAATCCCCGATTGAGTTATGGCAACCACTGAAGACACATATCGCACCATCGCCGCCCCCTCCGAAGGTTATTATACCGAAAAGCGCAGCCGCTTCCTTTCGTTTGCAGTACCCGTCCGTTCTGTGGAGGATGTAAAACAGGAAGTCGCGCGTTTCCGGAAAGAATATTACGATGCCCGCCATGTGTGTTGGGCATATATGCTCGGCGCTGAACGCAAACTGTTCCGTGCGAATGATGACGGCGAGCCTTCGTCCACTGCCGGGAAACCCATATTGGGTCAAATCAACTCGAACGGACTTACGGATATCCTGATTGTCGTCATACGGTACTTCGGCGGCATCGAACTGGGCACGAGCGGGCTAATTGTGGCTTACCGCACAGCTGCTGCCGAGGCAATTTCAGCTGCCGCCATAGAAGAACGCACCGTGGACGTGGATATTACCGTCATCTTCGAGTATCCCAGCATGAACGGAATCATGAAAGTGGTAAAAGACCTCAACCCTGCTATCCTCAGCCAGAGGTTCGACATGGATTGCGAGATGACACTCCGCATCCGCAAGGGCTTGGCGGAACAATTGAAAACCAGACTCCTGAAAGTCGATACAGCCTATCTGAAAAAAGATTAATCCGATAAGAAACTCCCAAAAATGACTACCAAATCCCCCCTCCGACCCCTCATGTTCGTGGGGACTTGCTCAGACGCAGGCAAAAGCATCCTCAACGCAGCCTTCTGCCGGATACTTAAACAAGACGGCTACCGGCCTGCCCCCTTCAAAGCACAAAACATGTCCCTCAATTCCTTCTCTACCCCCAGCGGCGGGGAAATGGGGCGTGCCCAAGTGGTGCAGGCAGAGGCGTGCGGCATCGCCCCGCACACGGATATGAACCCCGTACTTCTGAAACCTACAGGGGATTGCGTTTCGCAAGTAATCCTCAACGGCCGTCCAGTCGGGAATTATTCCTCCAAAGCATATTTTGCGGGGGAGCTGAAGAAAGAGGACTTGTTTTCCTCGGCTTGCCGGGCGTTCGACAGGTTAAAGGCGCGCTACAACCCTATCGTATTGGAGGGGGCGGGCAGCATATCCGAACTCAACCTTCGCGACCGTGACATTGTGAACATGCGGATGGCACGCTACGCCAACGCAACGACATTTCTGGTGGCAGACATAGACCGTGGGGGTGTTTTCGCTTCGGTTTACGGCAGCATAATGCTGCTCAACGAAGATGAACGGCAGCTTGTGAAGGGAATAATCATCAACAAGTTCCGGGGAGACATTGCTCTGTTCGAAGAAGGCAAGCGCATAATAGAACAGCTCACAGGCATACCGGTGGTGGGCATCATACCTTATTTCCACGACATCAAGATAGAAGAAGAAGATTCCGTTGTGCTGGAGCGCAAACAC
>CAYZTO010000044.1:10468-17393 GCA_964481365.1 uncultured Parabacteroides sp.
TCGTGGGCATTTGCGGAGGCTACCAGATGATGGGCATCCGCGTCTCCGACCCTGCCGGGGTTGAAGGCAGCATCTCTACCTTGCCTGGCTTGTCGCTTTTGCCCCAAGAAACAGTGATGGAGGGCGACAAGGTAACGCGGCAAAGCCTTTTCGCCTTCCTGCAAGGCGAGAGCGGAGCAGAAAAGCCCCTCGACTGCAAGGGGTACGAGATACACATGGGGCGCACGGCTTTGTTTGGCGAAGCCCTCCCCCGCCCCGTGGCGCGCTTGGCAGACGGACGCCCGGATGGCTACTACCGCGACAGCCGCTGCTGGGGCTGCTACCTCCACGGCATCTTCGACAATGCTGCCGTGCGCGACGCTCTTGCCGATGGCATCGCCCCGGAAGCTCCCGCGCATCCTTTTGATTACGCGGCTTTTAAAGAGGAACAATACGACCGCTTGGCTGACCTCGTCCGCCGGAGCATCGATATGGATTATGTCTATTCTGTGCTGAAGTAAGTGCCCGGCTACCTCCCCGGTCGGTTATCTGCGGGCAACCTTTTGCAAGTCCACGCAAACCGTCGCACCAAGCTGTTCGATGTAAAGCATGACATAACGCTTCCTCACCTTGCGCACCTTACCGGAAATGTGCTTCAACGCCCCGCAGAGGATCTCCGCCTCGTCTCCCGGCATCAATTCACGGCTGTCTGCCGCCTCCAGGAACTCTTTTATGGCATCGATTTCCGACTCGCGGATTTCGGCTGGCCTGTTGTTGTAATAAACGACCCGCGCCACCCCGAAGGTATGCGAAATAGCAAACAGTTCACTCGGCGAAGCATGTACGAAGATATAAGAATTGAAAAGCGGCATATCCACATACTTGATGCGGTCTTACCAGACGCGCGGCGTCCTGTGCAAAGGCAACCATGCGTCAAAACCTTGCGAACGCAGACGCTCCTCCACCTGTTTTTCGGCACGGGGGTAAGTATAGAGGACGAACCACGCAGGGCGCGGTGCTTGCAGTTTATTCGTTAGCATTCTTTTCTCCTTTCTCGAATTGTGATGGCAACACTCCGAATTCCTCTTTGAAGTACTTGCGGAAATATTTTGGGTTGTTGAATCCCACTTCGTATGCAACTTCTGATACGTTCATCTGGCTCTCCCGCAGGAGTTGCGCGGCACGCTTGAGGCGCACAAGGCGTATGAACTCGGAAGGTGTTTTACCTGTTATGGACAGTATTTTCTTGTAGAGGTTCACGCGGCTCATCCCCACGTTGTGGCTCAGCTCTTCCACCGAGAAATTCGGGTTGGAAATGTTCGCCTCCACGTCGTCCATAACGCGCTTGAGAAGTTTTTCGTCGAGCGTGGTCACGGTGATGCGCGACGGCTCGATGGGAGCGTTCGGTTTACGCAGAGGCTGCTGCCGGCGATGCCGGGCTTCCGTTATGTTGTATATTTTCAACTTCAGGGCTTCCAAATTGAAGGGCTTCGAGATATAATCGTCTGCACCGGCACGCAAACCCTCCTGTTCGCTTTCCTTAGCAGTTTTGGCAGTAAGGAGTATGAACGGTATATGGGACGTGCGGATGTCGTTTTTCAGGTTGCGGCACAGTTGGACACCATCCATCTTCGGCATCATGAGGTCGGAGATTATCATGTCGGGCAATTCCGCAATGGCGGCATTGAGTCCTTCCTCCCCGTCGCGTGCCTCTATGACGGTATATTGCCCGCTGAAGCTGCTGGAAAGGAAAGCACGGAAATCATCGTTGTCATCTACTATCAACAACTTGCTATGCACTTGCTTGGCTGGCTGACTTTCCTGCCCTGACTGTATCCCCGCATCGCTTTCTTGCCCGGCGTACTCATCACCCGATTCCGGATGCCCGGCATCAAACGGCAAAGTGAAGATAAACCGGCTCCCGCCACCCTCGACATTCTCTGCCCATATCTTCCCATGATGGAGAAGTACGAATTCTTTTGCAAGATGCAGTCCTATCCCGCTCCCGCCCGACAACGGGTAACCGTCGGATTTCTGTTCCACCTGGTAGAACCGCTCAAAGATATGCGGGAGGGCTTCCGAAGGTATGCCGATACCGTTGTCTTCGACGGCGATGCGCACTTCTTGGTTGTGGACATACGTCAATGACACAGAAATGCGTCCGCCTTCGGGTGTGAACTTGTACGCATTGGAGAGAATGTTTACCAATACTTTCCCTATCTTGTCGGCATCGAAAGACATATAAACCGGCTCTTCCGGCAGGTTGAGAGTGCAAGTGATATGCTTGTGTTCGAGTGCTTCGGAAAAGAGCGACACAGTATCATGCACAAATGCCACTATATCACCCAGCGATGGCTGCAAGTGGATGTGCCGGACATCGAGTTTCCGGAAATCGAGAAGCTGGTTTACCAAAACTAACAGTTGCTGGGCGTTGCGGCGGATGATGTGCAGCAAATCCAACGTTTCTTTCTTGTCGGTTGCTTTTATAAGCTCCTCCAACGGGGTCAATATTAGTGTGAGGGGAGTCCGGAATTCATGACTGATGTTAGTAAAGAACTTCAGCTTCATCTCGTCCATGTCGTGTTGATGCTCTATCCTCATCTTTTCCTCGGCAAACTTGACGCGCTGCTCCGATTTCCGGCTGCTGTATTTCCAATAAGCATAGAAAATGCTTGCCAATATGATGCTGTACACCAGATAAGCCAGCGGAGTGAGCCAAAATGGAGGGTGGATTATGATGGTAAGCTGCGTCGGATTTTCGCTTTCCACCCCGTCGTTGTTTATAGCTTTAATGTTGAATGTGTACGTCCCGGCAGGCAGGTTTGTGTAGGTAACTTTGCGGATATCGCGGCTCGCTTCCATCCACTGCTTGTTGAAACCGTCCAGCTTGTAGAAATACCGGGACTTGTCGGGCATACAATAGTCCAACGCCGCAAATCCGATTGAGAAATAATCGTCGGTGTAGTCTAATTCTATCTTGTCTGTATAAGTAATGCTCTTTTGCAAGATGATTCGCCCGTTGCGTTCCTTTCCGGGAGAGAGGCTTTCGTTGTAAATCTGGAAATCGGTCAATACCACGTGGGGTTTGTTCGTGTTGTAATGGATTGCAGACGGTGTAAAGATATTGAAACCGGACGAACCTCCGAATATCATTTCCCTGTTGGAGGTCATGTAGGCTGCGTTGAAGTTGAACTGCTCGCCTTGCAGACCTTCCGCCTGGTCGTAATTAGACATTTTGAAGAAGTATCCCGGAGCGTCGTCCGGCGTTGAAACCTTAATCAGGGTAAGTCCACGGTTTGTGGCAACCCACATATTGTGTTCTGAATCTTCAAGGATACTTTGGATTAAATCTGAGGAAAGCCCATCCTTGATTGTGAAGAGGCTGACCTCCTTCGTGAAAGGATTATAGACAAACAATCCATTGCGCGTTCCTATCCACAAAAGGCGGCGGCTGTCCTCGAAAAGGTAGTTGATATCGTAATTGCTGAGGTGTACTTTCCCGAAAATTTCAGGCTCGTAAGGTTTCATTGCAGCCGTCTCGGAATCGAAAATGAACAACCCGTTCAGGCATCCGACAAGGATTTCCCCGTCTGCCCTCCGGATTATGGAATAAACCGTGCCCAAATCGGGAAAATGGTACAACCGCTTCCCGGTCTGTATGTCCATGACGGCAACACCTCCCGTAAGCGTGGCAATCCACATCGTGTCGTCCCGGTCACAGAGTAGTTTCCACACGTTGTTGTCCGGGAGCAAATCAGGATTGTCCGGATTATAGCTGTAGTGTGTGAAACGCTTGCCATCCCAGCAATCCATCCCGTCGAGGAAGTACCCTATCCACAGGCGGCCCTGGTTGTCCATTTCCATGCTGACTACAATGTCTCCGGCGGGACTGTTGGGATTATTGGGGTCATGGCGGTAGGGAATGTAAATATCCCGCTTGCGGTCGTAGAACAATAAGCCGCTGTTGTTCGAGCCTATCCAAATGTTGCCGTCCGGAGTTTCAATAAAACAATTGACATCCATTTCAGGCGTGTTGTTGCGGTTCTTTATAGTCCGGAACTTGAAAATGCTCTCTTGGTAATAGCAGACACCGCGTTTGTAGGTTCCTACCCATACGATACCGGTATTATCTATATATAAACTTTTGACGGCATCCTGTGCGATACTGTTAGGATTGCGGCTATCGTAATGCAGGGATATGGGAGGAAGGTTACTGTCTTGCCGGAATATGTTGATGCCACCGTGGTCCATAGCTATCCATATCTGCCCATTTTCATCTTCCGTGATTCCGGAAACGACATCCCCCGACAACCGGTGTGCCGGGTCGTCCGCTTCTGTATGGTAATGCACTATCTTATTATTTCCAAAGCAATATGCTCCTTTCCCCATAAACCCGTACACCCAGATGTTGCCTGAAGAGTCGGAGAAAAGACGTGCCTGCCCGTCGTATGCTTTGTTGGGGTTGAAGGCTAATGTCGAATCCCGCATGATTACTTTCCGTGTTTGGGCATCCATACATTCCAATATCCCGTTGGTGTACAGGAACCAGTAGCGGTTCTGCCCTTGGCAAATGGCGGCGATGTCTCCTGGCGACAAGTTGCTTTCCCCACCGAATGGGTACAGGTTTTGTTTTTTGCTTTTGGTTTCATACATCGTTACCCCATCTGTGGTGACGAACCAGAAATTTTTCCCTAAATCGATGTATGCAAGGGAGATGGTATCGGTTCCGGCATAACTGTGTATCAGTTCCATTGGGTTTGCTTCGAATTGCTCCTTTTCAGGATTGAAGATGGCATAACCCGAACGTGTCGAGAGCCATAGCCGCCCGCAAGCATCTTCCTGTATGTCGGCAATGTCGTTGTTTAGCGTTGTGTTGTCGAGGTTCAGGTTTTGTTTGTATGCCCTGACTTCGTATCCGTCGAAACGGTTCAAGCCGTAGCGGGTGCCAAACCAGATGTAACCGGTACTGCATTTGTAGATGCAGCGGATTTCGCTGTTCGACAAACCTTTTTCCACCTCGATGCGGTTGAACATATAGTCCGTCCCATCCTGAGCCTTCACTGCCACAGCAAAGAGTAATGCCAATATATATACTAAAAACCTGACCATTCTTATTTCTGTCGCTAATATTATCGGCAAAAATAGATAAATAATCAAATTAAACTATACATTTGTGTGGTAATAACATGAATAAGACACGAATCGATTATAAATACAAACAAGATGTATTGGCAAGAAGATATTGAAACAATGAGCCGTGACCGGCTTGCCGAGTTACAGCTGGAACGCCTGAAATGGTCGGTCAGGCAAGCCGTAAAATCTCCTTTCTACAAAGAAGTATTCGAGAAGAACGGATTAACACCGGATGACATCCAGTCGCTCGACGACCTCTGCAAAATCCCCTTCACCACAAAAGACGACCTCCGTACCCATTATCCCTTCGGCCTGGTCGCCATCCCTTTGCAACAGTGTATCCGCCTCCATTCTTCAAGCGGGACTACGGGAAATCCCACCGTAGTGGTGCATTCGGCACGCGACATTTCTGAATGGGCGAACCAAGTAGCACGGTGTATGTATATGGTGGGGCTACGCGATACGGACGTATTCCAGAATACTTCGGGTTACGGGATGTTCACCGGCGGCCTCGGATTCCAATATGGGGCTGAACGTCTGGGGGCACTCACCGTTCCTGCCGCAGCCGGGAACACAAGGAGGCAAATCAAATTCATTACCGATTTCGGCACTACTTGCCTGCATATCATCCCAAGCTATGCGACACGGCTTGCCGAAGTAATGTACGAAATGGGCATCGACCCGCGAACAGACACCAAGCTGCACACTATATGCATCGGTGCTGAACCGCATTCGGAGGAACAACGCCGCCGTATCGAGCAGCTGCTCGGCGTGAAAGCATACAACTGCTTCGGGATGTCGGAAATGAACGGTCCGGGCGTGGCTTTCGAATGCCCCGAGCAGAACGGCCTGCATATTTGGGAAGACAACGTGATTGTCGAAATTGTTGATCCGGTAACGCTTCAGCCTGTACCCGACGGGGAAACTGGCGAAATGGTACTGACAACCTTAAACCGCGAAGCCATGCCTTTGCTCCGCTACCGCACCCGTGACCTCACGGCTATCCTTCCCGGCGATTGCCCTTGCGGAAGAACCCACAAGCGGCTTGCCCGGTTCAAAGGACGTAGCGATGACATGATTATAATCAAGGGCGTGAACATTTTCCCGATGCAAGTGGAAAAGATACTGATGAAGTTCAAGGAGCTTGGCAGCAATTTCCTGATAACGATAGAAACTGTCGGCAACAACGACGAGATGCTGGTGGAAGTGGAATTGAGCGACCTTTTCACCGACGATTATACCGCCCTCCAGCGGCTCTCCAAGGAAATCACCCGCCAGCTGAAGGACGAACTTCTTCTGACCCCGCGCCTCCGCCTCGTTAGCAAAGGCTCGCTGCCCGTGCAGGAAGGCAAGGCGGTACGAGTTAAAGACCTCAGGAAACTTTAAATATTTAGCGTTATGACTGTAAACCAAATCTCCATTTTCCTCGAAAACAAGTACGGAAAACTAAGCGAAGTGCTGGAATTGCTTTCCTCTGCCAACATCCGAATCATAGCCGCAACCGTGGCGGATACTTCGGACTACGGCATTCTGCGAATCATTGTGAATGACCCCCAGCAAGCGTATAAGATTTTAAAAGACAACAATGTCAGTGCCAATCTCACCGATGTGCTTGCCATCGTCACAGGCTCAAAGGCGGGCAGTTTCGCCAATGCCTTGAATTGCTTCACCCGCGCCGGTGTCAGCATCGAGTATATGTATTGTTTTTCTTGTGGGGAAAAGGCCATCCTGATTCTCCGCACAAACAACCGCAGTGCAGCCCGCGAGGTAATCCGCCGTCACGATTTGGGTTACCTTTGCGAAAGCGACCTGT
>CAYZTO010000045.1:0-6547 GCA_964481365.1 uncultured Parabacteroides sp.
ACAGCTTATTCAGTAAATTTTGCCAGAAAAGTTTGCAGATATAAAGACTTTGATTACCTTTGGGTCACAATCGAGAGAAATATTTATAATGATAATGTTAATCCATTTTTAAATTTTTATCTTATGAAGGCGATAAATAACACGTTTAATTTCCGGCGGGCACGCAACGCCGAGCACTACCAAGTGCATGAAGATTTGCTCGCGGCAATATCCGAAGAATTTGCCACAGCTCAGGGAATCAAAAATTTGCGTGACGAATACGCTGCATTGTTCGAAGTTGAGAACGATTGTTACCTCAGGAACCGCGCCTACGAAGACACGCCCGAAATCAACGAGGCAGACCAGTCGCGCGACGACATTTTCCTCTTTATTTCACAAACAATCCAGGCTAACCTGAAAAGTCCCGTGGAGGCGAACCGCCAGGCTGCCGGGCGATTAGACTACGCCATCGACCCGTACAAGGAAGCCCCCCGCCTGCCGTATGCGCAGAATACCGCCGCCGTTTCTGACTACGTGAAAAAGATGGAAGAAGAAACTTATTCGGAAGACATTGCCACATTGGGACTTGCGACTTCTATTGCCGCGCTGAAGGAAGCGAACGAGGCGTTCAACAAATTGTACCTCGCCCGCTCGCAGAAGGCCCTGGTACGTGCGACTTCGGAAACGATGAAGACTGTCCGCCCGAAAGTGGACGCTGCCTTCAAGGAAATCGCCACGGCAATTAATGCACTTTACCATGCTAATTCCCTGATAAATACGGACGAAGAAAAGGAAAAAGCCCTTGCTGCCGTGATAGACCTTGTGAATGCCATCCTGAGGCAGCTGCAAGAAACGCTTTCGCGGGCAGGCATCGGCTCGAAGCCTTCTACAGGGACGGATGACAAGCCTGTAACCGGCGGAGATGGCGGCGATGATGAAGATGAGGGCCTGCCTTCCGTGCAGTAAGCAGGTAGAATAATTTCCAATAAAAAAGGATGCGTCGTTTTTCTCGGCACATCCTTTTTGCATTAAATAATGAGAACTTAATTCTCCTTCAAAATTTCTGCGAGCTTGTCGGGGGTGATGTCTGTTGCTACGATAACTCCCTCGTTGTCAATCAAGAAATTCTTGAACCCCTTGTTAAGCCCGTACTTGCGGTAGCAATCGGAAGCCTTGCCGCGACTGTCCCAGCGTTGCGTTGCGGCGTCGAGCTTGTCTGCGCGGACGGTTTCGGTGAAAACCGACTCTTTCGTGTCAAACGAAACCGAGCACATTACGACTTTGCCCGCTCCCAATTCGTTTACTTTGTTACTCAACAGGACATTGCGAGCGCGCGATTCGGCATCGTATGCTGCCCAGAAATTCAGCAGCGTGTATTGTCCCTGTTGGTTCCGGAAATGAATCTTCTCAGTTTCATTTCCCAAAAATTCAATTCTCGGAGCCAAATCGCCGGGGTTCGTGCCCACCGTCGGCTTGGCGTTTTTGGTACCGGCGGCAACCGACACGGCAACCACCGAGGCCATGAGAACAAACGATTTTACGTTCATCATAAAGTAATTTATGTTAGACATAACCGGGGAAACGGCACCGGAAAATTTTCGGGATACCCCTCCCCGACTCCCGATTTTCGGGACGGCTCAAGGACTTCTTTCGCTAAAGAATTGTAACCTTGAGCGTTGCGGGTGCAAAGATAGGAAGAAAGTCCTTTCCGCCACAAGCTGTACAGTATTTTTAGCTCAAAATCCAACTAATTTTATATGTTTTGCAGCATATTCTTGAGGAAAATCAATCCTAACGCTGTTTCCGGCATAGGAAATTCAGAAATATTACCCCTCCCGATATGTGCAATATATGCCACTTTTAATACCTTTGCCCTGAAAATTTAAACGACAATGACGGAGAAAGAAGAACTTATTTTATTGAATATAAACGGAGGCGACCGCCCGGGCGTTACCGCCGCGCTGACTGAGGTGCTGGCACTCAACGACGCCATAATACTCGACATTGGGCAAGCCGACATCCACGACAACCTCTCCCTCGGAATACTTTTCCAATGTACCGCCGCAAATTCGGGGAACCTCCTGAAAGATTTGCTTTTCAAAAGCTACGAGCTTAATGTAAACATCCGTTTCAAACCGATTTTGCCGGAAGACTACGACAAATGGGTAGGGATGCAGGGGAAAAACCGGTACATCGTCACAATACTTGCCCGGAAGCTGGCGGCGCGGCAGATTGCCGGTGTAAGCCGCATTATTGCAGAGCAAGGCATGAACATCGATGCCATAAAGCGGCTCACGGGGCGCATCCCGCTGAAAGAAAGCGAGCGGACTCCGAAGGCGAGCGTGGAATTTTCGGTTCGGGGTACTCCGAAGGATAAGGAACGGATGAAGGCGGATTTCATGCGCATATCCTCGGAAATGCAGATGGATATTTCGTTTCAGGAAGACAGCATGTTCCGGCGGATGCGCCGCCTGATATGCTTCGACATGGACTCGACTTTGATTGAAACCGAGGTGATTGACGAGTTGGCAATCCGTGCAGGAGTTGGGGATGAAGTGAAAGCGATTACGGAATCCGCCATGCGGGGGGAAATCGACTTTTGCGAAAGCTTCAAACGGCGTTGTGCCCTGCTAAAGGGGCTTGACGTTTCCGTAATGCACGAGATAGCCGAGAATTTGCCAATCACTGAAGGCGTGGACCGGCTGATGCGTGTGCTGAAGAAGGTAGGTTTCAAAATCGCGATTTTGTCGGGCGGTTTCACGTATTTCGGAAATTATTTGAAGCAGAAATACGGAATCGACTACGTTTATGCCAACGAATTGGAGGTTGAAGACGGAAAGCTGACTGGACGCTACGTCGGGGACATTGTGGACGGGAAACGCAAGGCGGAACTTCTGAGACTCATCGCGCAAGTGGAAAACGTCGATATCCGCCAGACCGTGGCAGTCGGCGACGGGGCAAACGACCTGCCCATGATAAGCATCGCCGGTTTGGGTATTGCTTTCCACGCGAAACCTAAAGTAAAGGCTACGGCAGGACAATCTATCTCGACAATAGGTCTGGACGGGATTCTTTACTTTCTCGGCTATAAAGATTCATACTTGGATTAATAATACTAATAGTTTTAAAAAGGATAATCGACGGCAAGCCATTTCCCGGCAGTAAACCTGCGGGTGCACGATTGGCGGCTGTCTTTTCAAAAATAACAAAGTAATGGTAAGGCACATAGTAATGTTTAAATTGAAGGAGTTTGCATCTCCGGCTGAAAAAATGGCAAAAATGCAAGAAATCAAGGAACGGTTGGAAGCCCTGATTGATAAAATTGACGTACTCCGGAAAATCAAAGTGCATTTCAACTGCAACCCGGAGGAAACTTGGGACATCGTACTTGAAACCGAAGTGGACACGCTGGCAGACGTGGGCACATATTCAAACCATCCTGAACATGTAGCGGTTGCAAAAGGCATAATCGGACCGGTGAAAGCCGACCGTGCTTGCGTGGATTACGAAGCCTGACGAAGCAGCCGATGAAGGCTTTTGACATCGAAGAACGGACAAGCCGCGCGGTGGGGAATTTCTTGTCGGGGTACAATTGCGCACAGTCTGTATTCCTTGCCTACGCGGACGTTTTTGACATAGATTGGGAAACTGCGAAGAAAATGTCAGTTTCATTTGGCGGAGGCATGGCGCGGCTCAGGGAAGTTTGCGGGACGGTCAGCGCAATGGCTATGCTTGCCGGATTCCGTTATCCCGTGGAAGACCCGTCGGATCAGGAGTCCCGGACCCGTAATTATGCAATGGTTCAGAAAGTGGCAAGTTTGTTCCGGGAAAAGTACGGTACAATAATCTGCCGGGAACTCTTGTCCTCCGATGAAGCTGCCAAAACAAGTCCTGCGCCATCGTTGCGCACAGCGGAATACTACGCCAAACGTCCGTGCAGCAAGTTCATCGAAACTTCTGCCCGAATAGCAGGAAGGATGCTCAAAGGCGAGCTTTGAAAGGCTTGGAATTATAGATTAGGAATGGAGACTTGCAGGACTTATCCCCCAAACGGCAATTCGTGTTTCACATTTATTTTGCGTATCTTTGCCCCCATTATGTTAATTAAAAGATGCGGATGAAAAATCCTCCAGTCATACCAGTTATCATAGCAACCGGGTTCGGTTCCGGATTTTGCCCTGTGGCTCCGGGAACTGCAGGAGCATTGCTCGCTTGCCTTATATGGTGGGTATTGTCTTTATTTCTTTCTTCTCCGTTTCTTATGCTCGCCACTGCCTTTCTTATCGTTGTGTTTACTTTTGCCGGCGTGTGGTCGGCTAACAAATTAGAGCCGTATTGGGGCGAAGACCCTTCGCGTGTCGTAATCGATGAAATGGTGGGAGTTTGGATTCCGTTACTCGCAGCAGACAGCTGCAATCTTTGGTATGCATTGGCGGCATTCGTGTTGTTCCGCTTCTTCGACATTTTGAAACCGTTAGGCATCCGTAACATGGAAGCTTTGCCGGGAGGCATCGGAGTAATGATGGATGATATTTTGGCAGGTGTTTATAGTCTTATTCTTATAATCGGGGCACAATGGCTAATTGGTTAAGATGGACGAAACACGGATTTTTCACTTTTCTGAAGGCTCAATTCTCAGCATTGGTCGCGAGCTTTGTGGATTTTACTACAACCATATTATTAGCCAATTTAGCAAACTTATATTACGTTTATGCCACGAGTTCCGGCGCGGTGGCGGGTGGCGTAGTAAATTGTGTGGTCAATTACAGGTGGACATTCAAAAACGGAGGATGCAAGAAAAGATTCGTGTTCATAAAATACACATTGGTCTGGTTCGGGAGTATTTTCCTGAACACATACGGCACATTCCTTCTGACAGAAACAATCAAACGGAATCCTTGGGTGCAAGAAACATTGTCGCACGTATTCGACAACATTTTCATCGTAGTCAAAATATTTATATCCGTACTTGTCTGTCTTTTTTGGAATTACCACCTTCAGCGGTCGTTCGTTTATAAAGATTGTAACATAAGGGAGTTTATCATGCGGAAAAAATGAGAAAAACAAAAAAAATATAGAGCACTATGAGTTTTAAAGAAGTTAGAGACGGGTTGCAACAAATCATCTATAAGATTATCGGACCGACAGTGCACGGGTTGATAAAAATAGGGATAACCCCTAATGTCGTGACCACAACGGGACTTGTTTTGAACATTGTTGCGGCAGTCGTATTGATTTACGGTGGTTTTTACGGGAAAAACGGTGATTTTTCTTACGTAGGCTGGGGCGGGCTTATCATTCTCTTTGCCGGGCTGTTCGATATGATGGACGGGCAAGTTGCCCGTATTGGAGAGATGAAATCCACATTTGGGGCTTTATACGATTCCGTCCTTGACAGATACAGCGAATTAGTCACGTTCTTCGGGATTTGCTACTACCTTAGCCTCCACGAGTATTTTTGGGGTTCCATTATTGCTTTCGTGGCTTTGATAGGCTCGTTAATGGTAAGTTACGTCAGGGCAAGAGCCGAAGGTTTAGGGGTTGAGTGCAAGGTGGGACTGATGCAGCGTCCCGAACGTGTCGTACTCACAAGTCTCGGCGCAATTTGCTGTGGCCTGTATTATTATTTCTCGAAAGAGCCGGCATTCGATCCTGCATACGTTTTGATAGCTCCCCTACTCATCGTGGCTGTTTTTTCTAATGTAACTGCCTTTAGCCGTTTGCGCCATTGCCATAAACTAATGCAAAAAGCATGAACTTACCTACAAAGAAAGAAACATCCCTTGTCCTCTTGTGGACCGCCCTATATTGGTTCACTTCGGCAATATTCATAGGTTTACGCCCTGAGCATTTCTATATTTCCGCCTTTTTCCTTGCTATGTTCTTTCCAAGTGTTCCTACACGTAAACTTGCTGTGGCTTTATTGCCTTTTGCCCTTTTTGGAATTTCGTATGACTGGATGCGTCTTTTGCCGAACTATGAGGTGAATCCTATCGATATTCGCGGGCTCTACGAAGCCGAAAAGCACTTGTTCGGTATCACAGACGGTGGAAATCTCCTTACACTTAATGAGTTTTTCCGTATTCACAGCTGGAAATGGGCTGATTTCTTATCCGGTATTTTTTACCTCTGCTGGGTTCCTGTCCCGATGGCATTCGGGGTGTGGCTTTATTTGAAAAAAGAGCGCGACCTCTACTTACGCTTTTCTATGGTATTCTTGCTTGTAAATCTGATTGGTTTCGTTGGATATTACATCCATCCTGCCGCTCCGCCTTGGTATGTGATGCAATATGGTTTCGAACCAATTCTGAACACTCCTGGAAGCACCGCAGGGTTGGAACGCTTTGATGAACTGACCGGATGGGGAGTTTTTGGTTCCATATACAGCCGGAATGCAAATGTTTTCGCAGCGTTACCTTCACTCCATTCTGCCTATATGATAATACCGTTATGGTATGCCATCCGTCGGAAAAGCAGTTGGCCGATAGTGATTCTTTTTGCAATAATCCTCTGCGGAATATGGTTTTCAGCAGTCTATAATGGGCATCATTACCTCATTGACGTTATT
>CAYZTO010000045.1:6647-17329 GCA_964481365.1 uncultured Parabacteroides sp.
GCAAACCCGAACCCGGATATCCGATAAGATTTTTCCACTCCACCTTTTTGTTTTATCAGATATTATTACCTTTGCAAAGTATAAAAGAACAATAAACTTCTTGTGAAATATGAGTAAAATCAGCATTACAGAGGAAGAAAACAAAAAAAACTTGAATTTCGTCGAAGCGATTGTGGCAAAGGACTTGGCTGAGGGTAAAAACGGTGGTCGTGTGCAAACGCGCTTCCCGCCCGAGCCTAACGGATATTTGCACATCGGTCATGCGAAAGCGATATGCCTCGATTTCGGCATAGCTGAGAATTACGGTGGTGTTTGCAACCTGCGTTTCGATGACACGAATCCTGTAAAGGAAAACTTGGAATATGTAGAAGCGATTGAAAATGATATAAAGTGGCTTGGCTTCAAATGGGAGAATGTATATTATGCATCGGACTATTTTGGCCAGCTTTATGATTTCGCTATCCGCCTGATAAAAGAAGGTAAGGCTTATGTGGACGAACAGACTTCGGAGGAAATCGCGCTCCAGAAAGGCACGCCTACCCAGCCCGGAACGGAAAGCCCTTACCGGAATCGCCCGATGGAAGAAAGCCTCGACCTGTTCACGCGGATGAATGCCGGGGAGTTTGAAGAAGGGAGCATGACGCTTCGTGCCAAAATAGACATGACTAATAGCAACATGCATTTCCGCGACCCGATAATCTACCGGATATTGAAAACTCCCCACCACCGCACGGGAACTAAGTGGAATGTTTACCCGATGTATGATTTTGCCCACGGGCAGAGCGATTATTTCGAAGGAGTGACCCATTCTCTTTGCACGCTGGAGTTCGTACCTCACCGCCCACTTTACGATTTGTTCATCGACTGGCTTAAAGAAGGTAAAGACCTCGATGATAACCGTCCGCGCCAGACAGAATTCAATAAGCTGAACCTGAGTTATACTCTTATGAGCAAACGCAATCTGCTTACACTCGTGAAGGAAGGCTTGGTGAACGGATGGGACGACCCCCGTATGCCGACCATCTGCGGATTCCGGCGCAGGGGATATTCACCCGAATCAATACGCAAGTTCGTTGATAAGATCGGATATACCACTTACGATGCTTTGAACGAGTTTGAATTGCTCGAAAGTGCAGTGCGTGAAGATTTGAACTCCCGCTCCACACGCGTGTCTGCTGTGCTTGACCCCGTGAAGTTAATAATCACCAATTACCCGGAGGGGAAGGTGGAAGAAATGGAAGCAATCAACAATCCGGAAGACCCGGAAGCAGGTTCACATACCATAGAGTTCAGCCGTGAGCTGTGGATAGAGCGGGAAGATTTCATGGAAGATGCTCCGAAAAAGTTCTTCCGTCTGACGCCGGGACAGACTGTCCGCCTCAAGAATGCTTATATTGTGAAATGCATTCGCTGTGAAAAAGATACAGAAGGTAACGTTCTTGAAGTATATTGCGAATACGATCCTGACACAAAAAGCGGAATGCCCAAGAGCCATCAGAAGGTGAAAGGCACATTGCATTGGCTGAGTTCAGCGCATTGTTTGCCCGCCGAAGTCCGCCTTTACGACAGGTTATGGAATGTTGAGAATCCCCGTGATGAGTTGTCTTCCTTGTGCGAAAAGAAGAATTGTTCTCCGTTAGAAGCAATGAAGATGATGATGAATCCGGATTCATTGAAGGTTCTGAGGAATTGTTATGTGGAAAAATATCTTGCAACATGCAAACCGTTAGATTATTTCCAGTTCCAACGCATCGGTTACTTCAACATGGACCCCGACAGCAGTGAAGGG
The DNA here is from genome assembly GCA_964481365.1 of uncultured Parabacteroides sp. GTDB lineage: Bacteria > Bacteroidota > Bacteroidia > Bacteroidales > Tannerellaceae > Parabacteroides. Next base: position 8,437 of record CAYZTO010000045.1, read on the forward strand.
CATTTGATATTTAACCGGACTGTCTCCCTGAAGGATACTTGGAACAAGATTAAGAATAAGTCATAACGTTGTGCATACATGCATGTTTACCTTTTTAACTTATGAAAGAAAAAGAAGCCCGAAATCTGATGAATATTTTCCTGAAAGCGGAAAAACAAGGAAAGACAATCTATATGGATGCCTACCAAATAGATGAGGTATTGTATTGGCTTGAGGATGACGATGATTGGGACGATTATCAGAAACTGTTGAACGCCGGCTTGCGCTTGCATCCTGATTATTTGCCTTTGCAGCTGCGCCAATGTTTTTATCTTATCTACAAGGAACGCTACGAGGAAGCTTACAACGTGGCATTTTCCATATCAGACTCGCAAAACTATGAGGTTTATACAGCCCAGATAGACTGCTTGTTTTGTTTGCATCAATATGAGAAAGCATTCGTATTGATGGAACGCTTGGTAAAAGAAGACCTTGAAGACGTGGATTTGCTTTTTGCAGATGTGGCGGATTTTTTAATTCAGGAGGAAATGTTAGAACCCTCAAAGAAGGTACTTAAATGGGGTATGGAACTGTTCCCTGACAGTCCGGATATAAAGGAGGTGTTTTCTAATTTCGTCACGATGATTTGTGAAATCCCAACTGCATTGAGAATATGTAAAGACATGGTTGAGTTTTATCCGTATGCTGCCAAGGGATGGGAAATGCTTGGGAAACTGCAAGTAGCTTCAGAAGAATATGAAAGTGCTCTTGAATCTTTCGATTTTGCTACTGTTTGCACGAATGAACCGGAAAGTCTTGAAGTTCAAGTTCTGAGGGCTTACTGCTATTATATGAATAACAATCAGAAAAAAGCAATCGAAATTTTTGAAGAGTTGCAAGAATATCCGGAACTAAAAGAACGTGTTGTACCGCTACTTGCCGAATGCTATCTTCGGAGCAATCGTTACAAAGATTGCTATTCATTGTTGAGTAAATATATCGACCGGTTAGAGATGGCAAAAGTAGAACTTCCTGTCTTACTGAATTTTCATACGTGTTGCCTTATGCTTGGTAAAAGCGGGGAAGCTGACACCGTATTGAAACTTGTGACAGAATTATATCCGTTGAATGTTATGGTTCTGCATCGTCAAATCGTATCTTTTGCTGAACAAAAGGATTTCGAAGAAGCCTATGCAGTAGCAGATAAGATGTATTATGCTATCGAAGAGGAAGGCATTGATATGGTTATGCAATCAGAGAACCATGAAGAAGCAAAAGCCCTTTTCTTACAAGCTGTGCAACTGTATCTTGAAAAAGATTACGAAAGCGCATTGCTTTGCTATCAGAAAGCCCTTGAGATTTTCCCGGAGATGCGTATTATCGGATTTTTTGCAGCAATAGCCTGCCTGAATAAAAAAGACATCGAAGGCTACTTGCATTACACGCATGAGGTTTCTCCTGAAGAAATTGAAGCAATTCTTGACCAGTGGCTTTCTGACAAGGAAGAAGAAGATACGGCAGAAAACAAAAAGCATGAATCAGTTTGCAGATTATCACCTTCAGAACTTGCAAAAACATACTTGCGATACAAACGCAATCATAATTGAGATTTCTTCTCCAATTAAGTGGAAAATAGAAAGGTGGAATAAAAGTTTTGCCTAACTTTGGCAAAGCGTTCCAATCCAGACAGACAGTATCTGTTTTTGAAATTTGTTTGGAAGAACTCTCAAAAGTGTTACGTAAAAATAAATAGAATAATAGTATGACAAAGTTTCAAGGAGCAGTTGTTGTCAATATCGAGCGATGCAAAGGATGTGACTTGTGTGTCGTTGCTTGTCCGACAAATGTACTTGCTCTTCAACCAAGGGAAGTGAACAATAAAGGTTATCACTTTGTGTATATGAAAAATCCTGATAAATGTATAGGATGTGCGAGTTGTGGATTAGTTTGCCCTGACGGATGTTTAACTATCTACAAAACAAAAGTAGATTAAAATAGCAATGATATGGCAGAAGATATAAAACTGATGAAAGGGAATGAAGCCATCGCTCATGCGGCTATTCGTTATGGAGCTGATGGGTACTTCGGTTATCCTATCACTCCCCAATCAGAAATATTGGAAACACTAATGAGTGAAATGCCCTGGGAAAAGACCGGAATGGTTGTTTTGCAAGCAGAAAGTGAAGTCGCAGCTATTAATATGGTATATGGCGGAGCAAGCACAGGCAAGCGAGTAATGACATCGTCATCCAGCCCGGGAATAAGTTTGAAACAAGAAGGTATTTCATATCTTGCCGGAGCAGAGCTTCCTTGTTTGATTGTGAACGTGATGCGAGGCGGTCCCGGATTAGGGACAATCCAACCAAGTCAAGCAGATTATTTTCAAACAGTGAAAGGTGGAGGTCACGGAGATTATCGTTTGATAACTCTTGCTCCTTACTCTGTACAGGAAATGGCTGATTTTGTCGGTTTAGGATTCAATTTGGCGTTCAAGTATCGTAATCCGGCAATTATTCTTGCAGATGGCATCATCGGACAAATGATGGAAAAAGTTACGCTTCCGCCTTTTCATGCACGCAAAACGGAAGATGAAATCAGAAAAGAATGCCCGTGGGCTGCCCAAGGTAAAATATCTTCAAGACAAAAGAATGTCATCACTTCATTAGAACTTGACCCTGCAATAATGGAAGAAAACAATATCCGTTTCCAGAAGAAATATAAACTTATTGCAGAAAATGAGGTTAGGTATGAAGAGTATCAATGTTCTGATGCAGAATATTTGCTAATTGCATTTGGTTCATCAGCCCGCATTTGTCAGAAAACAGTAGAAAATGCCCGTTTAAAAGGCATTAAGCTTGGTTTATTGCGCCCTATTACATTATGGCCGTTTCCATCGGAAGTCATAAAACATTATGTAGGCAAAGTAAAAGGAATCCTGTCTGTAGAATTGAACGCAGGTCAGATGGTGGAAGATATTCGCCTTGCTGTAGAATGCAATGTGAAGGTAGAACATTTCGGACGGTTAGGCGGTATTGTTTTTACTCCTGACGAAGTATTGCAAGCTTTGGAAGAAAAATTCTTTTGATTGTATAATTATGAGAGATAGTAAGATAGACCAAATTTTGACGCTTGTTTTCATGCTATTTGCAATAATAGCAGTTGTGAGTTATATCTATACCTTTTCTTCTGACGATAAGAGCGTCTTTTTAATTTGCGCCGGTATCGCGGTATTTATCCGAATTATACAATATATCCTGAGATTTTTTTACAAATGACACCCTTTAAGTAAATCATGGAACTCGACAATATTATTAAACCTGAAAATCTGGTGTATGGCAAACCCAGATTGATGAACGACAACTCAATGCATTATTGTCCGGGATGTAGTCACGGCGTAGTACATAAGCTGGTTGCCGAAATTGTGGAAGAAATGGGCATGGAAGACAAAACCATTGGCATCTCTCCCGTGGGTTGTGCTGTTTTTGCATATAATTATATCGATATAGATTGGATTGAAGCGGCACATGGCCGTGCTCCGGCAATTGCCACAGCTGTAAAAAGATTAAATCCATCCAAAATGGTATTTACCTATCAAGGAGACGGTGATTTGGCTGCTATCGGAACCGCAGAAACCATACATGCAGCAAACAGAGGCGAGAACATTGTTATCATTTTCATTAATAATGCTATCTATGGCATGACCGGCGGACAAATGGCTCCGACAACACTCGAAGGTATGGTAACATCAACCTGCCCTTATGGAAGAAACATTGCATTAAATGGTTATCCGCTAAAAATAGGCAACCTCTTAGCCCAATTGGACGGGACATGCCTTGTCACCCGGCAAAGCGTACACACTCCGGCTGCAGTCAGGAAAGCCAAGAGAGCCTTACGCTTGGCATTTGAGAATTCAATGAATAAAAAGGGAACATCTGTCGTGGAATTTGTTTCCACTTGTGCTTCAGGCTGGAAGATGTCTCCGGAAAAAGCCAACAAATGGATGGAAGAGAATATGTTTCCGTTCTATCCTTTAGGAGATTTGAAGAATTGCAAATAGTTTAACAAATTAGAGTCATGAAGCACGAAATAATAATAGCAGGTTTTGGTGGACAAGGCGTACTATCAATGGGTAAAATCCTTGCTTATTCCGGATTAATGGAAGGAAAAGAGGTAACATGGATGCCTTCTTACGGTCCGGAACAACGAGGCGGGACGGCAAATGTTACTGTTATCCTAAGTGATGAACCTATAAGCTCTCCTATTCTGAACGAATATGATATTGCCATTATCCTGAATCAACCTTCATTGGATAAGTTTGAAAACAAAGTAAAACCAGGGGGTATCTTAATATACGATAGTTACGGTATCCACACGCAAGTTAAACGTAGCGATATTCGGGTTTATAAGATAGATGCAATGGATGCAGCTACTGAAATGCAAAATGAAAAGGCATTCAATATGTTGATTTTAGGGGGTCTTTTGCAGATTGAACCTATGGTAAAAATGGAGAATGTTCTTAAAGGCTTGAAAAAGTCTCTTCCTGCACGACATCATAATTTAATTCCGATGAATGAGGCTGCCATCAAGCATGGAATGGAAATCATCGAGAAAGTTTCGTAAGGTGCAGTCCTATATGCTAAAAGATTTGAACTCGGGGCGTTTCTTGTAAAAGGAGCGTCCTTTTATTTATATCTTTGCGACTCATGAAACATACCCTTTATATAGTAATTTCCTTTATTATATGGACTGCGTCTTTCCCGTCTTTTGCGCAACGCAATAACTCCAACAGGCGGGGTGGATTTTCTTTAGCCAACTTGACGGCAGCGCAAAAAGAATTACCTGATAGTTTGTTTCATGTAGATAGCACGGGGCTTGGCTCACGTAGGCTTAACGCTTATCAGCTTACCCCCGTTCTTGGAGACTTAACAGAATCTTTCGTCGATACTCTCCGATTAAATACATCCAATTCAACACTTGTTGAAGGCCGTTCCTTGTCCATCGGATATCTTGGAAACCTTGGCTCTCCTTCACAAACACGTATTTTCAAAGAACGCGGTGAAGCACGCGATTTCATTTTCGCCGATTCTTATTCGCCTTATATTACAACACCGGAAAAAGCCCAGTTTTTTGAGACAAAAGTTCCTTATACCAACATCATGTACACTAGCGGTGGCGGAAGCAGCACTAAAGAAGAGGAACTCAAGGGGATTCTGACAATGAATTTCGGAAAGCGTATGAATGTGGGCGGTGATTTCGACTATATATATGCTCGCGGTTTTTACTCATCAAACAGTTCCAAGGTTGTGAATTTCCGAGTGTTCGGCAGTTATGAAAGCGACCGCTATGAAGCTAAGGCTTATTTCAGGAGTTTTTCCGCCACAAGCATGGAAAATGGCGGACTGTCGAATGATTCTGTCTTGACTCATACCGAAAACTACACTGAAGGCCGCCGTGGCATGACGTCCACCGATTTCCCTGTGCAATTTTCGAATGCTTCCAGCAAGGTTACGAGCGGTCAGTTCTTTTTCACGCATCGTTACAACTTGGGTTTCTTCCGGGATTTGGATGAAACGGACGAAGAAGGCTATCCTCTCAGGCAGTTTATACCGGTTTCCAGCATCATACATACGTTTGACTACGAGCAAAACAGGCGCGAGTTCAATATGGACGGCAGTACGGAAATTGAAGACTTCTATTCCGGGCGTTTCCTGCCGGATGGAGAGGACGGAGCCATCCCCAACGACTCTACTGCATCATGGACATTGAAAAACACATTCGCTTTGGCGTTACGCGAGGGATTCCAAGACTGGGCGAAGTTTGGTTTGACTGCTTTCATCCGGTTCGAGAAGCGGAGATTCCGCATTCCGGCATACGACGTTACTGCGGAAAGCCCCGTCGTACCAGCTTACTATAACCGCACTTATGATGAGTTCTCCACTTATATCGGAGCACAGGTTTCCAAGCGTTTAGGGACATTGATTACCTATGATGCAAACGGTGAACTCTGCATCATAGGCGACGATTTGGGTGAATTCCGTGCTGAAGGAGAAATACAGACTAAGTTCAAGCTTTTTGGCAAGGATGCTTCCATAAAAGCCAACGGATACATCAAGAATGTGACACCTGCTTTCTATTTGCGCCACTACCGTTCGAGATATTTCGCATGGGACAATGAATTCAGCAACATCCAGCAGTTCTATGCAGGCGGTGAAATTGATTTGGAATCGACCAACACACATATTGCCGCCGGAGTCGAAAGCATCCAGAACTATATCTACTTTGGTTCAGACGGATATCCCGTACAACACAGCGGGAATTTGCAAGTTATCTCGGCTTCCCTCAAGCAGAATTTCTATTACCGGGCTTTAGGCTGGGAAAACGAGCTTTGCTACCAGTTGAGCAGCAACAAGGATGTGTTGCCACTGCCTTCGCTTTGCGCATACTCGAACCTGTATGTCGCATTCAAGATTGCAAAAGTCCTGACCATACAGTTAGGTGCCGATGTCCACTATTTCACTTCCTACCATGCGCCGTATTACCAGCCTGCAACCCAGCAGTTCCAGATTCAAGACGAAGTGGAAGTCGGTAATTATCCGCTCATCAATGCCTACGTGAATTGCCATCTGAAGCAAGCCCGCTTTTTCGTTACGGCATACAACGTAGGTTCACAATTCATCGACCCGAATTATTTCTCACTGGCGCATTATGCAAATAACCCCATGATGATAAAGATGGGAGTCGCCGTAATGTTCAATAACTAACCGGATTCCGCTCAATGAAGAAAACAAACAGACTGTTGCTTATCTATATCGCCCTGTTGCTATCCTGTGTTATGGCGATGGTTTCTATCAGGGAGGTAAAGACAAGCAGGCAGGAGGTACCGCGCGACTTCCCGGAAATACAGCGCGAAGGCGTACTGCGCATGGTTACGGAATATTCGGCTTCGGGCTACTTTGTTGAAGTAGATACAATCCGCGGATTCCAGTACGAATTGAGCCAAGCCATCAGCAAACTGTCGGGTCTGGAGGTTCAAACGAGCCTTGAAATGAGCATCGCCGAAAGTTTCAGCCAACTCGACAGGCAAACCTGCGATGTCATTGCGCGGAACATCCCGGTTACAATCGAATTAAAAGAAAAATACCTGTTCACCGACCCCATCATCTTAGACAAACAAGTTTTGGTGCAGCGGACTGCCGAAGCGAACGACGGAATAGAGCCTTTACGCAATCAACTCGATTTGGCGGGCAAGACAATATATGTTCCCAAAGACTCCCCTGCCCTATTCCGCATACGGAATATGATTGACGAGATGGCAGATACCATCTACATTTGCGAAGATGAGCTTTACTCCGACGAGCAGCTCATCATCATGGTCGCACACGGGGACATCGACTTTGCAGTATGCGACCAACACGTCGCCCTCGATGCTGCAAGCCGTTTTCCGGAAATCGATGCCGGGACAGACATAAGTTTCACCCAAATACAGTCCTGGGCAGTGAGGAAAGACTCGCCAATCCTGCTCGATAGCCTCAATTCGTGGCTCAAGAGCCTGCGGGAAAGCGGTGAATTCAACGAGATTTACAAGAGATATTTCCTGTCCGAGTGACAGGCGGTGTCTTCCATATATAAAATACATAGTTACCGATTTTATTTTTACAAATAATGAAATTTGAAGAGTTACCTTTAGGGGATGCCATATTGGATGGTCTGGATTTTATGAATTTCCAAGAAACAACCCCCGTACAAGAACTGACAATCCCCGTTATCCTGTCGGGACGCGACTTAATCGCGTGCGCGCAGACTGGTACGGGGAAAACCGCCGCCTATGTGTTGCCTATTTTGGATAAGTTATACTATGACGATTACCCAACCGACTCAATCAATGCCATAATCATGGCGCCGACACGCGAGTTGGCGCAGCAAATCGACCAGCAAATAGAGGGATTTTCATATTTCGTCTCCGTTTCTTCCGTTGCTGTTTACGGCGGGACGGACGGGATTGTGTGGGAACAACAGAAAAAAGGCCTTCAGATGGGCGCCGACATCGTGATTGCCACCCCCGGACGGCTTATCTCGCACATGAAATGCGAGGAAATAGATTTTTCAAGGGTGTCATTCTTTGTCCTCGACGAAGCAGACAGGATGCTCGACATGGGTTTTTATGACGACATCATGCAGATATTCAATAAACTGCCGAAGTCGTGCCAAATCATACTGTTCTCGGCAACGATGCCTGCGAAAATACAGAATCTCGCGCATACAATCATGAAAGACCCGCAGGAAGTGACAATCGCCCTCTCCCGCCCGCCCGAGTCCATCATGCAAACGGCTTATATCTGCTTCGAACAGCAGAAGATGCCCATACTCAAAGACCTGTTCGAGCATGGAAATCCCCATCGCGTCATCATTTTTTCGTCTTCGAAGATAAAAGTCAAGGAGTTGGCGAAAGATTTGAGGAGAATGTCGTTCAACGTCGGGGAAATGCACTCCGACCTCGACCAGTCGCAACGCGAGGAAGTAATGCGTGACTTCAAATGCGGGAAAATCGACATCCTCGTAGCTACCGATGTCGTGGCGCGAGGCATCGACATCAACGATATTCGCCTTGTTGTCAATTACGACATACCACACGACCCGGAAGATTACGTCCACCGCATCGGAAGGACAGCACGCGGGACGCACGGCGAGGGGCTTGCCATCACGTTTGTCTCAACTACCGAGCAGGGAAAGTTCAAGCAAATAGAATCATTCCTCGGAAAAAGCCTCTACAAGATACCTATCGACCCTGCATTCGGGCAAACGCCTGAGTATAATCCCAAGAAATACACGAAAAACACCTCTTCTTCCAAGAAGCGAGCCTCATCACCGAAGTCGAAATCATCCAAATCTTCCAGTTCTAAGAAGAAAGACACCC